>CANCCF010000109.1 GCA_947374485.1 Comamonadaceae bacterium
GTCATGCCCGCAATATAGTCCGCCACATTGCGTTGCAGCGCCGGGCCAGCGTCGCGGGCAGAGTGTTCATTGGCCTGCGAACGCAGGGCAAAACCGGCCTGCATTTCCTGCGGTGCAGCGCAGTACAGGGCAAACAGCTCCGCCACCACCTGTTTGGCCTGCGCCATGGTGTGCACCATGTGCGGATGGCGGTACAGGTGCGTGAACAAAAAATGCTTGAGCTGGGCCGAGCGCTGCTGCATGGCACTGCCAAACCGGACCAGTGACACCTGCTGGCGCACGTCGGCCACGGTCTGCACACGCGCCTGCGTAACCGCCTGGGCGGTGGCTGCAATCACATCGAAAACCTGCTCGCTGAGCATCAGGCGGATGCTTTCGTACACCAGGCGGCGCGCCTGTGCAGGCTGGCGCAGGTGGGCGTGTTCGGCCAGGGCCTGTTCACAGTAGGTATTGAACAGGGGCACACTTTGCAACTGCTCCAGTGTAATCAGTCCGGAGCGTATGCCGTCATCGATGTCATGGGCGTTGTAGGCGATTTCATCGGCCAGGTTGCAGAGCTGGGCCTCCAGGCTGGGCCGGGTGCCGGCCAAAAAGCGCTGGCCCACACCGCCCTGTCCGTCAGCATAGGCATGTTCGCTCGCCTCCAGCTGCCGGGCATTGCTGCGCGAACAATGTTTGAGAATGCCTTCGCGGGTCTCAAAAGTCAGATTCAGGCCGTCAAACAGCGGGTAGCGTTCTTCCAGCAGATCCACCACGCGCAGGCTTTGCAGGTTGTGCTCAAAGCCGCCAAATTCAGCCATGCAGGTGTGCAGCGCATCCTGCCCGGCATGGCCAAAGGGCGTGTGACCCAGGTCATGGGCCAGTGCGATGGCTTCGACCAGATCCTCATTCAGGCGCAAGGAGCGTGCAATGCTGCGCCCGAGTTGCGCCACTTCCAGCGAGTGGGTCAGCCGCGTGCGAAACAGATCGCCCTCGTGGTTGAGGAACACCTGGGTCTTGTACACCAGCCGCCGGAAGGCCGTGGAGTGCACGATGCGGTCGCGGTCGCGCTGGTAGTCGGTGCGCGTGGCAGGCGCGTTCTCCGGCAGGCGGCGTCCCCGGGTCAGCGCCGGGTCGCAGGCATAGGGGGCTAGACCTGGCAACATGCGTCTATCACTTCACGTACCAGCGCATCCGGCGCACCCTGCACGCGGGCCTTGGACGGGCCATCGATCAGGACGAACTTGATTTCGCCCGCATCGGCCTTCTTGTCCAGGCGCATCAATTCGAGGTAGCGCCCCGCGTTGTCCGTGGCATCCAAGGTCGGGCCCACCACGGGCAGCCCTGCGCGCAACACCAGCGTATGCAAGCGCGAAACCAGCGTGGCATCCACCAGGCCCAAGCGCTGTGACAGGCGTGCAGCCATCAACATGCCGCAAGCCACCGCCTCGCCGTGCAGCCAGGCGCCATAGCCCAGTCCGGCTTCAATCGCATGGCCAAAGGTATGGCCAAAATTGAGGATGGCGCGCAGGCCGCCTTCGCGTTCGTCCTGCGCCACCACCCAGGCCTTGATCTCGCAGCTGCGCTTGACGGCGTGCGCCAGGGCTTGCGCATCACGCCCCAGCAGGGCGTCCATGTTCAACTCCAGCCAGTCCATGAAAACCAGGTCGGCAATCGGGCCGTATTTGATGACCTCGGCCAGCCCCGCGCTGAGCTCACGGTCGGGCAATGTCTTCAACGTATCGAGATCACAGAACACCCGCAGCGGCTGGTAGAAAGCACCCACCATGTTTTTGCCCAGCGGGTGGTTGATGCCGGTCTTGCCGCCCACCGAAGAGTCCACCTGGGACAGCAGCGTGGTGGGTACCTGCACAAAGGGCACACCACGCATGAAGCTGGCCGCTGCAAAGCCTGTCATGTCGCCCACCACGCCCCCCCCCAGCGCCACCATCAAGGTCTTTCGGTCACAGCCGTTTTGCAGCAGCGCATCAAAGATCAGGTTCAGGGTTTGCCAGGTCTTGTGCACCTCGCCATCGGGCAGAGCAAGCAGGTGCACCTTAGGGTAGTGCTGACCGAGTGCTGCAGTCAGGCGCGCTGCATACAGCGGCGCCACGGTGGTGTTGCTGACGACAAGCACCGATGACGCGCGAGGCAGGTCCGCGAACAGGGCGGCCTGCCCCAGCAAATCAGCGCCAATCTGGATGTCGTAGCTGCGCTCAGCCAGGTCGATGGTTACGGTTTGAAAGGGGAGCATGCTCATGCCGCAAGTTTAGGGCCTTTGAATGGCGCCCTTGCCAAGGCCGCTCAAGCCTGGCCCACATTGCCCGACAGCTCCAGCTGCATCAGGATCATGTTCACCAGTGTAGAGACCGAGGGCCGCCCGGTCTCCAGCACAAAGTGCGCAGTCTCGCGGTACAAGGGGTCACGTTCCGCAAACAGGCTCTTGAGCTTGAGCAAGGGGTCGGCCACTTGCAACAGGGGTCGGTTGGAGTCATGGCGCAAACGGCGAAACAACTCTTCGGGCGTGGACTTGAGGTAGACCACGCGGCCGCGTTCGCGCAGATGGTGGCGGTTGCCACTGCGCAACACGGCACCCCCGCCAGTGGACACCACCTTGGCCGGGGCCTGGGTCAGGCGCTCGAGCACTTCTTCTTCGATATCGCGAAAGCGCGCCTCCCCCTCACGTTCAAAAAACTCACGGATGGAGCATCCGATCCGGATTTCGATTTCGTGGTCTGAATCAACAAAAGGCAATTGAAGACGCCGGGCGAGTTGCCGCCCCACCGTCGTCTTGCCCGAGCCAGGAAGGCCAATCAACGCAACCGAAATAACGCACTCCGCAATTCGTTCTAAACAGGAGCGCAGATCTTACCTGTGCCCCCGGTACTGCGGTGCAATCAGTTGGACGCGCTGCGCTCGGCCAGAACGCGGGGAGTGATGAAGACCAGCATTTCCTTCTTGTTGGAAGACTTGGCTGTACGCTTGAACAAGGCCCCAATTACCGGCAGGTCACCAAAGAAGGGAACCTTGTCCACCACGTCGGTCTGGTCTTCGGTGAAGATGCCGCCGATCACGATGGTGCCGCCGTTTTCGATCAGCGCCTGGGTCTGGATGTGTTTGGTGTCGATTGCATAGCCACCCGGTGTGAGCTGGCCCACGGTGTCCTTGTTCACATCCAGGGTCAGAATGATGCTGCCCTCCGGCGTGATTTGCGGCGTGACTTCCAGCTTCAGGTTGGCCTTGCGGAACTGGATGCTGGTGGCTCCACTGGAAGAAGCAACCTGGTAGGGCAACTCGGTTCCCTGCTCGATCAGTGCCTTGGTCTGGTCAGCGGTGACTACACGCGGGCTCGATATCACTTTGCCCTTGCCGTCGGATTCCATGGCCGAGATTTCCAGGTTGAGGAACTGCTGGGCCGTTGCATTGAAAATGGACATGGCAAAAATACCTGCTGCGGTACCGGTAACGGGCAGGTTCACACCGCTTTGCGTGGCGTCAGGCAAACCGACACCAGAAGACACGGTGTTCAAAGCCACCCCTTCGGTTCCGCCCTGTGTACGCAGGCCCGACGAGCCCAGACGCACACCCAGCGCCTTGCTGAAGGTGTCAGAGGCTTCCACAATGCGCGCCTCGATCACCACCTGGCGCACTGCAACGTCGAGCTTGGCAATCAGGCTTTGCACCTGCTCCAGACGGCTGGGGATGTCGGTCACAAACAGCTGGTTGGTACGCGGCTCGGCAATCACACTGCCACGGGCACTGAGGATGCGGGCAGACACTGCGCCAGGTGCTGCGACCGCGCCGCCACCGGTGATCTGGGCCGAAATTTCAGCTGCTTTGGCAAAATTGATCTGGAAGGACTGGGTCTTGACCGGCTCCAGGTTCTGCACCGCGGTCATGGATTCGAGGTCCAGCTTTTCCTTGGATGCAATTTCGTCTTTGGGTGCAATCCAAATCACGTTACCGCTCTTGCGCATGCCCAGGTTCTTGGCTTGCAGAATGATGTCCAGCGCCTGGTCCCAGGGCACATCCTGCAGGCGCAGGGTGACCGAGCCGCTGACGCTGTCCGAGGTGACGATGTTGAAGTTGGTGAAGTCGGCAATCACCTGCAAGAGCGAGCGCACTTCAATGCTCTGGAAATTGAGCGAGAGCTTCTGGCCGTTGTAGCCAACGCCCTGGGTCAGCTTCTTGGCGTCAACCTTGACTTCCTTGACCTCGACCACAAACTGTTCGTCATTCTGGTAAGCCGAATGCTCCCACAAGCCCTGGGGTTCGATCACCATGCGCACCTTGTCGCCCACCTGGGTGGTGGTCACGGTCTTGATGGGGGTGCCAAAGTCCGCCACGTCCATGCGGCGGCGCAGGCCCTCAGACAACGTACTCTTCATGAATTCCACCACCAGCGCCTTGCCTTGCTGACGGATGTCCACGCCCACATTGTTACTGGGCAAGGTGACCACCACACGGCCAGCACCATCACCAGAGCGGCGGAAATCCACATCCTTCAGGGCTTGCACGTCGCGGGTGCGGTTTTCGGCAAATGCGGTGGGGGCCGGTGTATTCGGGGTGCTGGCCACAGTGGAGTCCAGCATCACCAGCAAGGACTTGCCCTGGATTTCGGCTTTGTAAGTCGTGGGCTGCTTCAGATTCAGTACCACGCGGGTGCGGTCACCGGCTTGCACCACGCTCACCGACTTCAGATTGCCTTCATTCACCTCGATTGTGGAACGCCCCATGGCGTTTACAACGCCGGGGAAGTCCAGCGCGATACGCGCGGGGGCCTGGATCGTGAAACCGGTGGGCAAGGCATCCAGCGCCTGCGACAGGTCAATGCGCACATAACCTGCGCCCCCTTGCATGGAGCCTGTAACGGCCTCAATGGCGGTCTGCGCAAAGGCCAGCGGAGCCAATGCCATGAAAGTGAGTGCAAATACGAAACGACGCCACATGACAGACCCTAACCAAAATTTATTTGTATTCATTTGGACATCTCCTGCAACTGAAGTGTTGCAATGCGTTCAATCCACTCACCCACTGCATCCTGCACGATTTCCCGCAGAGTGACCTCGGTTTCATTGATCTTCGTCACCCGGCCAAAATTCAGGCCCAGGTGATTGCCCAGTTTGATCTGGTAGAGCAGGTTGTCGACCTTGACCAGTGCCACGGGCTGTCCGGCCTTGATGATGCTGCCAACCAGCGTCATGGCGTCCAGCGGGTAGGCTTCCATGGGCTCTTTGCGCCGCGCCAGCTCGGGCGCAACCAGCGCCCCATTGGAGGCGGCCTGCGCGGAATCACGCTTGAGCGCCTGGGTCAGCTTCTGGTTGCTGAAAGGCTCAATGTCAGACGCTGCCGCATAGGCCTCGGGTATGAACTGCTTGGGTGCACTGATGGGTGCCACATGCGGCTTGGCCTGGTTGCGCTCCTGCACCATCCATTCACGTATGTCGTCTTCCTTGGACGACACGCAACCAGTCAGAGCTGCGGCGAGCAGAATCAATAAGAGTGTGGAGATTCGCTTCATTTTTTCTTGGGCGCGGAAGCGGCGCGTTGCGCCATTACCTCGTCGGCATCCAGATAACGGAATGTCTTGGCGGTCGACTCCAGGGACAAGGCACCGTCCTGGCGCGGAGTGATCGACAAATTGTTGAGCGTGACGATGCGCGACAGGTTGGCGATATCCGAGGCAAATGCACCAATGTCGTGGTAGCGCCCCGTCACCCGAATGGCAATCGGCAACTCGGCGTAGTACTCTCGCACAGCCACCTGCCCGGGCCTGAACAGGTCGAACTGCAGGCTGCGGCCAAGACCGGCCTGGTTGATGTCAGACAGCAGGGCATCCATCTCGGCCTTGCTGGGCAATTGCTTCTCCAACTGCGTTACATATTGCTGGACCTGCTCACGTTGCTTCTTCAGCACATCAAGGTTCACCGCCTTGGCCAGCTTGGTCTTGTAGTCGGTACGCAGCACAACCTCTTTGGCCGTTTCAGCATCCAACTCATCCTGCGAACTGCTGAGCCAGGCAAACCACAATACCGTGATCACAGCAAGAGTAGTCAGCACAAACAGGCCATAACGGGGCATGGATGGCCAGCCCGACGGCTCACGGGGGTCCAGGTTCTGAAACTGGCTCTTGAGCTTTTCCTGAAAAGCCTGGAAATCGAAAGCGGTTTGTGATTTGGTAGCCATGGCCGTGTTGCTATTTCTTCACCGGTGTAGAAGCCGCATTCGCGGGCGCCGAAGACGCAACCGAGGGCGTGGCAAGCTTTTCTGCCTCGGTGGCACGCACCAAACGCACCTTGATCACAAAATTGGAAACCCGCTTCTGCTCTTTGGTAGGCAGCGTCAGGCTACCCGCCACAATTTCGATCAGCTCGGGTTTGGCAAACCAGGGCGTGTTGTTCCCCAGGTTGCGCAGCAGTTCAGACACCCGTTCATTCGACTGCGCGGTGCCGTTGATGGTGACCGACTGGTCTACCTGAACCATCTTGGCAACAAAGACACCATCGGGTAGTTGCTTGACCAGTTCGGTCAGCAGATGCACTGGCAGATTGCGGTCAGACTGCAAATCTTCCACCGCCTGTTGCCTCGCCTTGAGTGCGGCAATTTCGGTCTCCAGGGAGGCGATGTCCTTGATCTGGCCTTCGAGCCTCTTGATTTCCGTGGACAAAATGCTGTTGGCATTTTGCTGGGCGGAAATTTCGGCCTGATACCACAGGAAAACGCCACCGGCAATCAACCCTCCCAGCAATGCGGACAGCCCCAGAGACAGGTTGAAAATATCGCGACGGCGCTTGCGCGCGGCTTCCCGGTGCGGAAGCAGGTTGATCAGAATCACTGTGCAAACCTCCGCAGGGCCAGACCACAGGAGGTCAGATAAGAGGGCGCCTCACGTGTCATTTTCTTCAGGCGAACGCCATCACCGATTTCCATGCCGTCAAAGGGATTGAGCAGGCTGCAAGGGAATGAGGTGTGCTGGGTAACGGCAGCCGTCAAACCAGGCAATGCAGCAGAGCCCCCTGCCAACAGAATATAGTCCACCCTGTTGTGAGGTGTGCTGGTGAAAAAGAATTGCAGTGCACGCCCCAATTCCTGCACCATGGTTTCCATGAAGGGTTTCAGCACGGTTGTTTCGTAGTCTTCCGGCAGTTCACTGCTGCGCTTTTTGGCTTCGGCTTCTTCTGCCGAAAAACCGTATTGACGCACGATTTGCTGGGTCAACTGGGCACCGCCAAAGGCCTGGTCCCGATCATAGAGGACCTCGTCATCGCGCATGACCTGCATACTGGTGGTAACCGAGCCGACCTCAAACAGGGCCACGATCTGGCCCTTGCCTTCACCTGGCAAGTTGGCAATCAGGCGACTGGTTGCCAGACGGGATGCATAGGACTCCACATCCACCACCACCGGAATCAGGCCCGCCGCTTCGGCCAGCCCTTGCACGTCCTGTACCTTTTCACGCCGCGAAGCAGCAATCAGCACCTCGACGTCGCCCACCGACGTGGCACTGGGCCCGATCACGCAGAAGTCCAGACTGACCTCATCCAGTGGAAAGGGAATGTACTGGTTGGCCTCGGTTTCGACCTGCTGCTCCAGCTCGTCATCGGTCATGCCACCAGGCAGAATGATCTTTTTGGTGATCACAGCCGACGGCGGTAGAGCCATGGCGACGTTTCGGGTTTTGGTGCCGCTCTTTTTAACCAGTCGCTTGATGGCAGCCGTGACTTCATCGAAGTTTTCGATATTGCCATCGGTGATCCAGCCGCGCTCCAAAGGCTCAATGGCACAGCGCTCCAGCACCAAATTGCCGGCCTTGTCATGGCCGAGCTCCACTAGTTTGACACCGGACGTACTGACGTCCAGCCCGAGCAATGGCGCCGGTTGACGGCTAAAGAGCGACCCCAATGAGATCAAAACTGTCCCCTGAAACAGACCGACTCATGCCAGCCCTACTTAAGAATTCACTTGAATGCTATCAGCAAGCCTGTTGTCCGGCAAAGGTTTTTTTAGTTTCGTTTGTAGCCGAACGTTGCCAAAACCTGACGGAACATCGGAATGCCAAACACCATGCCAACATTGTGCACGTGCTTTTGCCCTTGCCCCAACAATAGCCAACCAATCAATGGAGTCTGCTGTTTTTGCATTTTTATAATGCACAGGCGTCCAACCACCAATTCCTATGCCATCCAAGTCCCAAGCCTCCGACCCCGCAAGTTCCACCACCGGCAATGCCCCGATGCATTGGGCCGTGAAGTTGCTCCTCTGGGCCCTGGGTCTGGGCAGCGCGGCAGTGCTCGGGGGCTTGATTTTGCTGGCCATTGCCCTCGCCACAGCATTCCCCAATTTGCCCGATATCTCGGACCTGTCGGATTACCGCCCCAAATTGCCACTGCGGATTTTCTCCGCGGAAGGCGATTTGCTGGGTGAGTTTGGTGAGGAGCGTCGCAACCTCACCCCCATTCGGGACATACCCAAGGTCATGTCCAATGCCGTGCTGGCGATTGAAGATGCCCGCTTCTACCAGCATGGCGGCGTGGACTACATGGGGGTGATCCGGGCGGGCCTGGCCAATGTGGGTCGTGCCAAGAGCCAGGGTGCATCCACCATCACCATGCAGGTGGCACGCAATGTGTACCTGTCTTCGGAGAAGACCTTTACCCGCAAGATTTATGAAATCCTGCTGACCTTCAAGCTCGAGCACCTGCTGAGCAAGGACCAGATTCTGGAGATCTATATGAACCAGATATTTCTGGGCAACCGCGCTTATGGTTTTGCGGCGGCGTCAGAGACCTATTTTGGCAAACCGCTGAAGAACATCACGATAGCCGAGGCGGCCATGCTGGCAGGCCTGCCCAAGGCACCCTCTGCCTACAACCCCATCAGCAACCCCAAGCGCGCCCGTTCGCGCCAGCTCTACATCATTGAGCGCATGGTGGAGAACGGCTTTATCACTGCCAAAGAGGCTGAAGAGGCCAAAGCGCAGGAACTGCACGTCAAGAGCGGCCCGGACCTGACCAGAATCCATGCCGAATACGTAGCCGAAATGGCGCGCCAGCTGATGTTCAACCAGTATGGCGACGAAACCTACACCCGCGGCCTGAACGTGGTCACCACCATCCACTCGGCCGAGCAGGACGCGGCCTACAAGGCCTTGCGCCGCGGCATCATGGATTTCGAGCGCCGCCAGATCTACCGCGGCCCGGAGAAGTTTGTGACCTTGCCCACGGTGCAACAGGAGCTCGAAGACACGGTGGACGATGTGCTGGACGAGCACCCGGACAATGGCGACGTGATGTCGGCGGTAGTGCTGGAAGCTGACCCCAAGCACATCCTGGCCATGCGCGCAGCGGGCGAAACGCTGGAGATCACGGGCGATGGCCTCAAGCCAGCGCAGTCGGGCCTGTCGGACAAGGCCGCACCCCATATCAAGCTGCGCCGCGGCGCGGTCATACGCGTGGCCCGAACCGCCAAGGGTGGCTGGGAAATCACCCAATTGCCGGAAGTGGAAGGCGCCTTTGTGGCGATTGACCCGCGCGACGGCTCCATACGTGCGCTGGTGGGCGGATTTGACTTTGCCAAAAACAAATTCAACCATGTCACCCAAGCTTGGCGACAGCCGGGCTCCAGCTTCAAGCCCTTCATTTATTCAGCCGCTCTGGAAAAGGGCTTTACGCCTTCCACCGTGATCAACGATGAACCGCTATTTTTTGATGCCGGAGTTACCGGTGGTCAGCCCTGGGAGCCCAAGAACTATGACGGCACCTTTGAAGGCCCCATGACCTTGCGCCGCGGCCTGGCCAAATCCAAGAACATGATCTCCATCCAGATCCTGCAATCCATTGGCACCCAGTACGCCCAGGAGTGGATTACCCGTTTCGGCTTTGAGGCCGACAAGCACCCGCCCTACCTGACCATGGCGCTGGGGGCGGGCTCGGTCACACCCATACAGATGGCAGGCGCCTATTCGGTGTTTGCCAATGGCGGATACCGGGTCAACCCGTGGCTGGTGGCCAGCATCAACGAGCAACGCGGCAAGGTCTTGTTGACCACGCCGCCGGTGGTGCTGGATGACAGCCAGCGCACCATTGAGCCGCGCAATGCCTTCCTGATGACCAGCCTGTTGCAGGAAGTCACCCGCAGTGGCACCGCCGCCAAGGCACAGGCCACCCTCAAGCGCCCTGATGTGTATGGCAAAACGGGTACCACCAACGACTCCATGGACGCCTGGTTTGCGGGCTACCAGCCCACCATCACCGCCGTCACCTGGATCGGCTATGACACGCCGCGCAAGCTGGGCGACAGGGAAACCGGCGGTGGCCTGAGCTTGCCGGTCTGGATCAGCTTCATGGAGACCGCCCTCAAGGGCGTGCCAGTGATGGAACCCGCCGCACCCGAGGGGGTGACGCACATTGGCGGTGAATGGTATTTTGAGGAATTCACCAAGGGCGCGGGCGTAGCCACGATCAAGCCGGAAGACAAGGCAGACCCGGCTGCAGCACCCGCCGCGCCCGACGAGAAGAAGAAGATCATCGACCTCTTCAAGAACTGATCAGGCAGTGAACTCCAGGGCCATGCCGGCCTGGGTGCTGGCCTGGCGAGACAGTTCAGTCAGGAACTCGCCATGGCCCTTGGTGTCCATCCAGCGCCCGTCCCTGAAGCGGTAATGGTAGCCACCGGCCTTGGCCGCCATCCAGACTTCCTGCAGCGGTTTTTGCAGGTTGATGACGATCTGGCTGCGGTTGGCAAAGCTCAGGGTGATCATGCCGCCCACGCGCTGGTTGTCGATGTCGGCATCGCTTTGGTCATTCATCCGGTCGCAGCAGGCCTCCACCGCTTTGAGCAGCGCTTCGGCCTGGTCCAGATAGTCAAGGTCAGTCATTACAATTCCACCATGTTCCATACTGCCCGAATTCTAGTCAGCACACTTGCCCTCGTTTGCTGCGGGTTGAATCTCACGGCCTGCGGACAAACCGGCCCGCTTTATTTGCCTGCGCCACCAGCCGCAGGTGCCGCACCCAGGTAACTGCGCCAGACCGGGCCCCAGCGGCGCTGAACCCGCCAGGCCAGCAACACGCCCAGAATCAGCGCATACACCGCCACTTCGGCAAAGTTGTTTTTGCCTGCACGCATCCAGAAAAAGTGCAGCAACGCCAGACCCGCCACCGCGTACACCGCCTTGTGCAGCAGCTGCCAGCGCTTGGCGCCCAGCGCCTTGATGGCACGGTTGAAGGAGGTCAGGGCCAGTGGCGTGAGCAGCACAAAGGCCGCAAAGCCCACCAGAATGAACGGTCGCTTGGCAATATCCTTGGCGATGTCTGCCACCTCAAAGCCCATGTCGAACCAGCTGTAGGCCAGCAGGTGCAGCACCACGTAAAAATACACGAACAGACCGGCCATACGACGCAGGCGCGCCAGGGCGGTGATGCCAAAAACCGTGCGCACTGGCGTGATGGCCAGCACCAGACACAGGGCGCGCAAGGTCCAGTCACCGGTGGAGCGGACCAGCGCCTCGGCCGGGTTGGCTCCCAGTTGGTCGGTGAAGGCGGCAAACACCAGCCAGACGGCAGGCAGGCAAGAGAGGAGGAACCAGGCAGGTTTGGTCCACCGGCTGGCGAGCCAGCGGTTCATTGCGGTGCGCATCGGGGTGTCCTTCAGTAAAACTTTTTCAGGTCCATGCCAGCGTAGAGCTGGCCCACCTGGGCTTCGTAGCCGTTGAACATCAGGGTCTTGGTTTTCTTGGCGAACAGCCCGCCGTCACCAATGCGGCGCTCGGTGGCCTGGCTCCAGCGCGGGTGGTCCACGTTCGGGTTGACGTTGGAATAGAAGCCGTATTCATTGGCCGCCGCCTTGTTCCAGGCCGTGCCCGGTTGCTTGTCGGTGAAGCGGATCTTGACAATGCTCTTGCCGCTCTTGAAGCCGTACTTCCACGGCACCACCACGCGCACCGGCGCACCACTCTGGTTGGGTAGCACCTCGCCATACATGCCAAAGCCCAACAGGGTCAGCGGGTGCATGGCCTCGTCCAGCCGCAGGCCTTCAACATAGGGCCAATCCAGCACACGCGAACCCACAAAGGGCATGGTCTTGGGGTCGGCCAGGCTGACGAATTCCACGTACTTGGCACTGCCCAGTGGCTCGACCTTGCGGATCAGCTCGGCCAGCGAGTAACCCACCCAGGGAATCACCATGGACCAACCCTCCACACAGCGCAGGCGGTAAATGCGCTCTTCCATGGGGCTGAGTTTGAGCAGGTCTTCCAGGGCGAATTTGCCGGGCTTTTTGACCATGCCTTCAATCTCCACCGTCCAGGGCGTGGTCTTGAGCGTGTGGGCGTTGGCCGCCGGGTCGGATTTGTCGGTGCCGAATTCGTAGAAGTTGTTGTAGCTGCTGGCGTCTTTGTAGGGCGTGACTTTCTCCATGGTCATGGAGCCGTCCACCTTGGAGGCCTGAGTGTTCAGGGCCGCGAGTTTGCCGGGGCGCGCACCCCAGGCGGATTCTGCAAAGGCTTCACGTGCGCACCAGGCCGAAAGGCCCGCGCCCGCGGCCAAGGCGGCCGCACCCTTGAGCAGTTCGCGGCGGCGGTGGTAAACCGGCTGGGGGGTGATGTCACTGGAGAGTGCGTGGTGAAAACCATCGCTGGAAGATTTGATAAGCATGGAGCCGTCCTTTGTTCACCGTTGGTCAAGTTGACGCGGCAGTTCTTACAAGTGGCCCGTTTATGGCTACAGGGCACGCAGGGTTGAACCTACCATACCCGCCAAAAAATGCCCTAGCCTAGGGACAAAAAAAAGCGGAACCACCGCGCCGGTGGTCCCGCTTTTTTGAAACTGCCTTGGGT
>CANCCF010000110.1 GCA_947374485.1 Comamonadaceae bacterium
GCGCAGCAACTGGCGCTGTTGATGGCGCCCACAGAGGCGCAGCTCGATGCCCTGGTGGCTGCGCTGCGCGCCACACCCGGCCTGCTGCTTGAAGACGTGCCAACGGCCAGTGCCAACCTGACGCAGACGCAGCGCGAGCAGGTGCAGGCTCTGCGCGCCCAGGCTGGCGGCCAGGCCCTTGAGGGTGTGGGCCAGGCGTTCGGCGGTGCTGGCATCGGACCCGGCCAGCGCCTGGCGGATCTGTTGCACCGCCTCTGCCTGGGACTTCACAAACTTGCCCAGCATGGCCACGTACAAGCTGGCGTTGTGGTTGCACAGGCGCAGGCCCTGCCCCACGTCCAGCCCAGGCAGGCTGCGCAGGTTCGCCAGCAGCTCGGTTTGCGCCGCAGCCGTGGATGCCGTGCCCGTTACAACGTCCACGGCCTCCGGTGCCGTGGCCGCTGCGCCCAGGCCCGCGCGCGGCCGCACACCATCCAGCAGGGCCTGCCAGAGCTCATCCGGGTCGATGGGCTTGCTGACAAAGCCATTCATGCCCGCGGCCAGGCAGCGCTCGCGGTCGCTCTGCATGGCATTCGCTGTCATGGCCACAATCGGCAGCGTCTGGGCGGACCAGGTCTCACGGATCAGGCGCGTGGCGGTCACGCCGTCCATCACCGGCATCTGCATGTCCATCAGCACCAGGTCATAGGCCTGGCCTTCGGCGTGGCGGGCGTGCACCTGGTTGACGCCAATCTGCCCGTTGTCGGCCACGTCCACCAGCAGACCCACTTCGCGCAGCAGTTCGCTGGCGACGAGCTGGTTGATGTCGTTGTCCTCTACCAGCAGGATGCGTGCACCGCGCAGCGCACCCATGCGCGTTTCCAGCGCGCTGGCGTCCTGCGGCTGCGACTGGCGTGCGCGCTGGCGCGGGGCGTGGCCCATGAGCTGCATCATGGTGTTGACCAGCAGCGAACCGCTGACCGGCTTGGCCAGCACATGCTCTATGCCCAGCTGCTCGGCGCTTTGCACCAGCTCGTGGCGCCGGTGGGCCGTGACCATCAGCACCATGGGCAGGGTTTTGGGGTTCATGCGGCGCAGGGCGCGCACCGTCTCCAACCCGTCCATGCCGGGCATTTTCCAGTCCATCATGACGAACTCGAAGGGCGTGTCGCTGCCATCGGCGCCGCCCAGCAGCTCCAGCGCGGCAGCGCCCGAATGCGCGTGCTGCACGGCAAAGCCCAGCTCCATCAGCAATTCGCTCAGCACCAGGGCTGCGGCTTCGTTGTCGTCCACCACCAGCACGCGGCAGCCATGCAGGTCGACACTCGGGCGGGTGATGATTTTCTCCGGCGAGCCCAGGCCCAGGCGTGCGGTGAACCAGAAGGTGGAGCCAGCGCCCAGCTCGCTTTGCACACCCACCTCGCCCCCCATCGAGTAGGCCAGGCTGCGGCTGATGGCCAGGCCCAGGCCGGTGCCGCCGTATTGGCGCGTGGTGGAGCTGTCGGCCTGCTCAAAGCTTTTGAAGAGCCGCCCCATTTGCTCGGAGGTGAGGCCAATGCCGGTATCGGTGACGGAAAAGTGCAGCACCGCCTCGGTCTCGGTGGCACTTTGCAGGCGGATGGCAATGCCCACCTCGCCATGGTCGGCAAACTTCACCGCGTTGCTGGCGTAGTTGATGAGAATCTGGCCGATGCGCAGCGGGTCGCCCACCAGGTGCCGGGGCAGTTCAGCGTCCAGGCTGCACAGCAGTTCCAGGCCTTTGGCCTCGGCCTTTTCGCTGACCAGGTTGATGACGTTGTCGATCACCTCCTCCAGCTCGAAGGGTACGTGCTCGATTTCGAGTTTGCCGGATTCGATTTTGGAGAAGTCCAGAATGTCGTTGATGATGCGCAGCAGGTTCTCGCCGCTGTGCTTGATCTTGCCCAGGTAGTCCCGCACGCGTGCGGGCATCTCGTTCTTGAGGGCCAGGCCCGAGAGGCCGATGATGGCGTTCATGGGGGTGCGGATCTCGTGGCTCATGTTGGCCAGGAATTCGCCCTTGGCCTGTGACGCGGCCTCGGCCTCCTGCATGGCGGCCAGAATCGCCTCATGGGCCTGCTGCTCCAGCGTGATGTCGCGCGTCACCCCGTGCATGAAGGTGGGGCGGCCCTGGGCATCGCGCACCAGGGTGCCCATGTCGTGCAGCCACATGGTCACCTTGTTGTCCGGGCGCTGAAAGGGATACCGGGCCTCATAGCGCTCTGTCTTGCCATCCAGGGCGTCATCGAACTCCTGCGTCAACGCGTCGGCCGTGTCCTGGCCTGCGGCTGCGGCAATGCAATCCGTCAGACGCCGGTTGAGTGCGCCGCTGCTGTCCTGCAGGGCTTCCAGCCCCAGCAGTCGCACGGCGCGCGGACTGATGGTGGAGACCCGGCCGTTGCGCGCGATGTCCACCGTCCAGGTGCCGCACTTGGCCATATCCAGCGCCTGGTCGAGCACGGTGTTGCTGAATTCGGTTTGTTCCTGGGCCAGGCGCAAGGCCCGCATGTGGGTCTCCTGCTCGCTCCAGGAACGCACGATGGTGCGCCCAATCCACTGCGCAAACACGGCCAGCAGCAGCAGCAGGGACAGCATGACGCCCGCTTGCCTGCCCCAGGCCTCCCGCTGCGCCGCACCGGTCAGCCCGGCATTCACCACAAAGCCGTATTTCTGGCTGCGGGTGTAGAAGTAGGTGCGGGCGCGGTCGTCGAGTGCCGTCGCAGCGCTCGTATAGCCGCCCTCACGGGGATGGGTGGCCACGGCGTGCTGCATCTGCTCGGAGATGCCCACGGTTCCGGTCTTGATCGGGAACACGGCACTGGACTCCTTGCGCCCGGCAATCAGCACCAGGTTGCGGTCGCGCAGGGAGATGGCGGTGTGCGGCTCCAGTTGCAGATCACCCAGCAGCGACAGGAAAGGCCGGACGTCCATGCGTGCATAGACCACGCCCAAAAAAGTGCCATCGCCCGCGCGCACTGCACGGGACAGCACCCACTCCCATGACGCGCTTGCGGGTTCAAAAGCCGGTGCCGACGCAAAGGGGGTATTGCCAGGCGAGTCGCGGTGTACGCGGTAGAAATCTCGGTTTGAAACATCCACCGCCTCCGGGGGAGTCAGCTGGTTCTGCGCATACAGCTGGCCCGTCGCATCGGTCAGCCGGATCTGGACACCCGGCAGCTGTGCCGACCAGCGCTGCATCAAGGCACCGAGCTCTGCCGGGTCAAGTTGTCCTTTTGCCTGCTGGCGCACCAACTCATCGGCGGCGGCCTGGAGGCTGAAGTCCACCGTGTCCAGCCATTGGTCCACCGACTGTCTCACCGTGACCGCCAGGGCCTGGCTGGCCATGGCAATCTGGGATTCGACCTGTTGGTGCATGTAGCGCAGCAGCGAGGCCGCCGCCACCACCATCAACAGCAGGCCCACGCCCACGCCGTACGCCAGCTGCCTGCGGCGCTGGGCCAGCGTGAAAGCGGACGCCCACTGTGTTGTTGCCACCCGTGCTCCCAAAAGTACCCCCGGTTGCGGGGCAATTTACTTGGATTCGGATTTGTGATCCACAGAAATTTGCGCGAATGGGTGTTCAAAAAGAGCGCGTGCACGCTCCAGATCCGCCAGGGTGTCGATGTCGGTGACGCAGCCCGCGTCCAGCACCGGCCAACGCCGCAACTGCTGGCGCGCCTGGACTGCGGCCACCACGCTGGCCGCACCAGCGGCGCCTTGCAGGGCTGCCAAGGCGGCACCACAGCTGCGGGCAAATCGCACCGGGTGGCCGCGCTGGCCCGCGACCTCGGGCACCAGCACCTCGGCCTCAGGCGCGGCCTGTGCCAGTTCGCGCAGGGTCTGTGCGGCAATCAATGGCAGGTCGGCTGGCAGCACCAGCCAGCCCGCGGCCTGCGGCGTGGCGCGCACGGCCGCGGCAATGCTGTCGCCCATGCCGGGGTGGCCTGCGTCTTCCAGATGCCAGGGCAAGCCGCTGGCGCGCACGGCGTCCAGCGTGCGCTCCAGCACCGTCTTGCCCGCCAGATCGGCCTGCAGCTTGTGGCCCACACCGCCCGAAGCGGTGAAGCGCGCGCCTTTTCCTGAGGCCAACACCAGCACGGTGGGCAGGCCCTGCGCCACGTTGTGGGCCAGAGGAAGCACAGGTCCGCCGGAGATGCCCCTCAAGCCGCCTTGATGGCGTCCGCCGTCATGGGCAGCTGGCGCAGGCGCTTGCCGGTGAGCGCGGCCAGCGCATTGGCCACCGCCGGTGCCACCAGGGCCGTAGCGGGCTCGCCGATGCCGCCGGGCTTTTCGGTGCTTTCGACCAGCACGATGTCGATCTTCGGCGCCTGGAACATGCGCACGATGGGGAACTGGTGGAAGTTCGTTTGCTGCACCCGGCCATTGACCAGGGTGATCTGCTGCAGGGTGGCCGCACCCAGGCCAAACACCACGCTGGACTGGATTTGCGCCTCCACCGTGTCAGGGTTCACCATGTGGCCGAGGTCTGCCGCGACGGTCACCTTGTGCACCTTGATGGCACCGTCTTCCAGGCTGATTTCGGCCACCTGCGCCATATACGTGTCATAGCCCTCCATCAGCGCAATGCCGTGGGCGTGACCCGCTGGCAAGGCCTTGCCCCAGCCGGCCTTGTCGGCGGCGAGCTTGAGCACATGGGCAAAGCGCGGCTTGCCGTCGAGCAGGCTCATGCGGTAGGCATACGGGTCCTGCCCCGCCATGTGCGCCAGTTCGTCCACAAAACCCTCGTTGGCAAAGGCATTGAGCGCATGGCTGACCGAGCGCCAGTAGCCCACGCGCAAGCCCGCATCGTGCTTGACCACATCGTGGCGCGAGGCCGGTATGTTGTAGCCCGCTACTGCGGCTTCGGTCATCAGCGGGTCTTGCACGGGGGCTGGCAGGCCGAAGATGCGCCCGGTAACCGACTGCGAGGTCAGGCGGAAGGTCATGGCCGTGGGCTTGCCATCGGCACCCAGCGATGCAGCCAGGGTGTGGATGGCCTGCGGGCGGTAAAAGTCGTGCGTCATGTCGTCTTCACGCGACCACACCAGCTTCACCGGCTTTTTCACCTGCTTGGCAATCTGCGCGGCCTGGATGATGAAGTCGATGTCGATGCGCCGACCAAAGCCGCCGCCCAGGAAGGTAGTCTCCACCGACACGTCTTCGGGCGCCAGGCCCACGGCCTTGGCAATCTGGCCCTGAGCGGCGTCCTGCCACTGGGTGGGGCCAATCAGGCGCATTTTTCCGTTCTCGAAATGCGCGGTGAAGTTCATGGGCTCGAGCGGCGAGTGCGAGAGCAATTGGCTCACATACTCGGCACGCAGCACCTTGTTGGAGTCGGCCATGACGGCGTCCGGGTCGCCCTCTGCCTTCAGGGCAATGGGCGTGCCGGATTTGGAGGCCGCGCGCAGGCTGTCGAACATGGCTTGTTCGGTGAGGCTGGCACCCGCGCCCTCGTCCCACGCAATCACCAGCGCCTTGCGGGCCACGTTGGCACGCCACCAGCTGTTGGCCACCACCGCCACGCCGTCCGGAATCTGCACCACGGCAATCACGCCGGGCATGGTTTTGGCTTTGCTGCCGTCATAGCTCTTGACCGTGCCACCAATCACCGGGCACTGCTCCAGCGCGGCATACACCATGCCGGGCAGGGTCACGTCGATACCGAAGCGGGCCTGGCCGTTGACCTTGTCGGGCGTGTCCAGACGCTTGGTGCGCTTGCCCACAATGGTGAAATCTTTGGGGTCTTTCAGGGCCACGGTTTCGGGCACCGGCAGCTTGGAGGCAGCGGCTGCCAATGAACCGTAGCTGGCCTTTTTGCCACCGGCGCCCAGCACGTGGCCGTCCACCGCCTTGAGCGTGCTGCGGTCCACACCCCACTGGTTGGCGGCTGCGGTGATCAGCATCTCGCGCACCTGGGCCCCACCTATGCGCAGCTTTTCCCAGGCATCGCGCACGGAGGTGGAGCCGCCGGTGAGCTGGGCGCCGCCGAGCAAGGGGTTGCCATAGAGTTTGGTGTTGGGCGGGGCAATGCGCACCTTGATCTTGCGCAGATCCACATGCAGCTCTTCGGCAATCAGCATGGGCATGGAGGTGTACACGCCCTGCCCCATCTCGGAGCGCGCCGAGATCAGGGTGATGGTGTTGTCATCGGCAATGTGCACCCAGGCATTGGGCGTGTGCACCGTGCCTGCGGCTTGCAGCGCGGTGGGCACGGCAATGCCCATGAGCAGGCCACTGGCGGCCAGGGCGGAAGAGTTCTTCAGGAAGGTACGGCGTGAAGTGGTCATGGTCGTACTCCTTAAGCGCTGCGCATCATGATGGCCGCATCCTTGATGGCGGCCTTGATGCGCGGGTAGGTGCCGCAGCGGCAGATGTTGCCACTCATGGCGGTGTCGATGTCGGCGTCCGACGGGTTCTTGTTGCTGGACAGCAAGGCGGCGGCGCTCATCAACTGGCCGCTCTGGCAGTAGCCGCATTGCGGCACGTCATGCTTGATCCAGGCGACCTGCAGCGGGTGGCTGTTGTCCTTGGACAGGCCCTCAATGGTGGAAATTTTCTGGCCTGCAACCGCAGACACCATGGTCTGGCAGGAGCGCGCGGGCTTGCCATTGATGTGCACGGTGCAGGCGCCGCACAGAGCCGCACCGCAACCGAACTTGGTGCCGGTCATGCCCAGCTCATCGCGTATCACCCACAGGAGCGGCGTGTCAGCCTCGGCGGTGGCCACCACGGTGCGGCCGTTGACTTGGAATTTCGTGCTCATCGTGCGGTTCTCCTGTTTGTATTGGTTGGTGTTGCAGACCCTCACACACCATAGGCAATTTGGCCTGCGGGCTGACAGGGGTTTGCCCTAGATCAAAAGCGTTTTTCTCAAAATGCAACAGGTCTTGTGCCATGTTCCGGACAGCCGGAGGCCCTGGTCGCCGCGCCCGTCTTGCTGCCTATACTGCGGGCATGACATCCATCGCCGACCTTCGCAAAAGCTACGAGCGCGCCGAGCTCAATGAGAGCGCCTCGCAAGCCGACCCTCTGCAGCAGTTTGACCAGTGGCTGCAAGAGGCCATTCAAGCCGAAGTGCCAGAACCCAATGCCATGACGCTGGCCACCGTGGGCAGTGACCTGCGCCCCTCCACCCGCGTGGTGCTGATCAAGGGCTATGACGCGCGCGGCATTGTTTGGTACACCAACTTTGATAGCCGCAAGGGCCGCGAGCTCGCAGGCAATCCGTTTGCCGCGCTACAGTTCCACTGGGTGGAGTTGGAGCGCGTGGTGCGCATCGAAGGCGTGGTGGAGCGGGTCAGCAATGTGGAAAGCGACGCTTACTTCCACAGCCGCCCACTGGATTCGCGCATAGGTGCCTGGGCTTCGCCGCAAAGCGAGGTGATTTCAGGGCGCGGTGTGCTGGTGGCGAATGCGGCCAAATATGCCGCCCAATTCTTGCTGCAGCCGCCGCGCCCGCCACACTGGGGCGGCTACCGCCTCAAGCCCGACAACTGGCAGTTCTGGCAGGGCCGCAAAAGCCGCTTGCATGACCGCTTGCGCTACAGCCTGCAGGAGGGCGGCGACTGGCTGCGCGAGCGGCTGGCGCCCTGAGCCAAGGGCGCAAGTGGCGTCTGAGGCCTACTTCACCGCCACCGCGTCGGTGATGCGGTAGAAGAGGCCATACGGGTCGTCCTTGAGCACGGCGAACTGGCCTTCCACCACCACCGCCTCCATCGAGTATTTGACCGGGGTTTTGGACTTGACCTCGACCATGCTCTCGGGCCCGCCGGGCACGCAAAAGGAACAGGTAAGCGGCACCGAGCTGAGCAAAAAGTGGGTCTGCTTTTCACCCGCCTCCAGCGGCATCATGAAGCCCTGCACCCGCTGGCTCTTCTGGTTCAGGGCCTGGATGCCGCTGGTAAACACTGGCAGCACCCGGTTCTTTTCGACCTTGGTTTTGGCCGCAGTGAGCACCGACCAAGGCAGCACGTCGGCGCGGTCCTGCAGGGGGGCAAAGGGGCTGTTGGCGCCGTGCACCCCGGCACCCACGCCCATGGGCACGCCGGTGTTGGCCAGCGGTGAGCTGAGCTGCGCCAAGGCAGCGCTAGCGCCGAGCAACAGTGCCAGGCTGAGTGATGCCTGGGCCAGCGTCGAGGTTTTAAACAAGGTTTGCATGGGGTGTTCCCTGGTTCGCAAGTGCGCCAAGTTTAGTGTGCCTATGGCATTCTTTCAAAACGGCACGTGACCGATATCAGTCTTTTTGCAGCCGCGCAAAGGTCTTGCGGAACTTGGCCACCTTGGGCGCGGCCACGGCCATGCAGTAACCCTGGTTCGGGTTGCGCGCGAAAAAGTCCTGGTGGTAGGCCTCAGCGGCGGCGTAGTCCTTGAGAGGCAGCACCTCGGTCACCACCGGGCTGCTGTAGTGGCCGCTGGCGGCCAGCTCAGCCAACAGTTCCTTGGCTACCTGCTCCTGCTCGGGCGTGGTGAAGTAAATGCCGCTGCGGTACTGCGTGCCGGCATCAGCGCCCTGGCGGTTCAGGGTGGTCGGGTCG
The DNA here is from genome assembly GCA_947374485.1 of Comamonadaceae bacterium. Lineage (GTDB taxonomy): Bacteria > Pseudomonadota > Gammaproteobacteria > Burkholderiales > Burkholderiaceae_C > Allorhodoferax. The sequence goes on from CANCCF010000110.1 coordinate 8,532, forward strand.
TGGATCACAAAAAAGATTTCCAGCAGTTCGCGCGTGCTGACCACATCCGGGTCGTATACCAGCTTGACCACCTCGCAGTAGCCCGACTGGCCGGTGCACACCATCTCGTAGGTGGGGTTGGGCAGCTTGCCGTTGCAGTAGCCGGACTCCACATCCTCCACGCCGCGCACCTGCACATAGACCGACTCGGTGCACCAGAAGCAGCCACCGCCCAGTACAAGGGTTGCCAGGTTTGCCGGGGTTTGAAGGGAGGCCATCATATTGCGTTTCTCTTTTCTGCCATAGTGCACCAGAGTTTACGTTGCAGGCTTTGACCTTCAAACCCACATGGAACTATCCCCTTGGTTTGACGCTCCACAGGCGCAAGGCTAAACTAATAACCCGCCAGTCAGTAAAACACATGTCCAGCCCCTGCCCCATCCGCCAGATCGTCAGCACCGTGCGCGCCAAGCGCGAGCGCCGCAAGGAGGCGCGCCCAGGCGAGTTGCTGGATGCGGCGCTGGACCTGTTTCTGGAAAAGGGCTTTGCCGCCACCCGAGTGGAAGAGGTGGCGCAGCGCGCCGGGGTTTCCAAGGGCACCTTGTTCCTGTATTTCAGCAGCAAGGAAGAGCTCTTCAAGGCCGTGGTGCGCGAGAACATCAGCGGACGCTTTACCGAGTGGGCCGAAGAGCTCAAGACCTACGAGGGCAGCAGCGAAGACCTGCTGCGCTACTGCATGACGAGCTGGTGGGAGCGCGTGGGCAGCACAAAGGCCTCGGGCATCCCCAAGCTGATGATGGGCGAGGCGGGCAACTTTCCGGAGCTCACGCAGTTCTTCCAGCAGGAAGTGGTGCAGCCCGGCAACGCGCTCATCGCGCGCATTCTGCAGCGCGGTGTGGAGCGCGGCGAGTTCCGCGCCGTCGACCCGGTGTACGGCGTCTACAGCGTGCTGGCACCCATGATGTTCTTGTCGCTGTGGAAGCACGGCCGCGGCAGCTGTGGCGATGCGCGCATCACGCTGGACCCGCAGCAATACATCGCCTCGCAGCTGCAAACCATTCTGCAAGGCCTGAGCACCACGGGCCCGAATACCACGACCCCCCCTGCAAAGAAAAAGACCCGATGAAATTCCCCGTGAAATGGATGGTGCTGGGCTTGGTGGCCCTGCTGCTGTCAGCTGGCGTGGTGCGCACGCTGGCGGCCCGCTCGGCTGCCAAGGAGGCACTGGATGCGCAGCTGGCCACGCAAAACTGCAGGCCAGCCTGGAGCTGGCGCCCGGCGATGTGGTGCTGGCCCACAACGTGGAGCTGCGCCAGGAGCTGGCGATTTCGGGTGCCCTCAAGGCCGTAAATTCGGCCTTTGTGAAGGCCCGCGTGGCCGGTGAAATACAGGGCCTGAACGCGCGCGAAGGTGACTTCGTCAAGGCCGGTCAGGTCATAGGCCGTATCGACACCACCGAATACCAGGCCCGCCTGCGCCAAGCGCAGCAGCAGGCCGCGGCCGCCAAGGCGCAGGTCGACATTGCGCAGCGCAGCCTGGACAACAACCAGTCGCTGGTGAACCAGGGTTTTATTTCCAAGACGGCACTCGACACCTCGCTGAGCAACCTGGCTGGCGCCCAGGCCACTTACCAGGCCGCGCAGTCCGGTGCGGATGTGGCCCGCAAGTCGCTCGACGACACCGTGCTGCGCGCGCCGATGGACGGCCAGATCGCCCAGCGCCTGGTGCAAAACGGCGAACGCGTGGCGGTGGACGCGCGGGTGCTCGAAATCGTGGACCTGCGCGCACTCGAACTCGAAGCCGCGCTGGGTGCTGCCGAATCGGTGCAGGTCCAAGCCGGGCAGACTGCGCAGCTCCACATCGAAGGCGTGAGCCAGCCCGTCACGGCCCGCGTGGCCCGCATCAACCCCAGCACCGTGGCAGGCAGCCGCTCGGTGCTGGTGTACCTGTCGGTGCAGACCACGCCCGATACCAAAGCCGGTTTGCGCCAGGGCCTGTTTGCCCAAGGCAGCCTGGCCACCGGCAGCCTCACCACACTCGCCGTGCCGCTGGAGGCGGTGCGCACCGACAAGCCCCAGGCCTATGTGCAAACCGTGGTCGACGGCCGTGTGCTCCACCAGCCGGTTACCGTGGGTGCTGCCGGTGACTACCAGGGAGTGCGCATGGTGGCGGTGCAGGGCCTCAAGGACGGTGCCGAGGTGCTGATGGGCACGGTGGGCGCCCTGCGCGAGGGCACGCTGCTGACCCGCGCCAAGCCGGTGGCGGGCACCAGCTGATGTGGTTCACCCGCGTCAGCCTCAAAAACCCGGTGTTCGCCACCATGGTCATGCTGGCCCTGGTGGTGCTGGGCCTGTTTTCGCTGCAGCGCCTGCAGGTGGACCAGTTTCCGAATATCGATTTTCCGGTGGTGGTGGTCACAGCCGACTACCCCGGCGCCTCGCCCGAGGTGGTGGAGAGCGAGGTCTCGAAAAAGATTGAGGAAGGCGTCAACGCCATCGCCGGTATCAAGGCCCTGACCTCACGCAGCTACGAAGGCCAGGCCGTGGTGATTCTGGAATTTGACCTGGCCGTGGACGGGCGCAAGGCCGCTGACGATGTGCGCGAAAAAGTGGCCGCCATCAAACCGCTGCTGCGCGCCGAAGTGAAGGAGCCACGCGTGCTGCGCTTCGACCCTTCCGCGCGCGCCGTGTGGTCGGTGGCGGTGCTGGCCGATGCCAGCACGGCCAAGGGCAAAGTGCCTGATGCGGTGGAGTTGAGCAACTGGGCCACGCAAACCTTCAAGAAGCGGCTGGAGAATGTGCGCGGCGTGGGCTCGGTCACCATGGTCGGCGGCACCCAGCGCGAGATCAACATCTACCTCAACCCGCAGGCCCTGGAGTCGCTGGGGCTGACCCCCGATCAGGTGGTAGCGGCCGTCACCAGCGAGAACCAGGACGTGCCGGTGGGCACCCTGCAGAATGCGCAGCAGGAGCGCGTGATCCAGATCGATGCGCGCATGAAGCGGCCCGAAGACTTCGGCCGCATCATCGTGGCGCGCAAGAACGGCGTGGCCATCCGCGTGGACCAGGTGGCGCGCATTGCCGATGGCGCGCAGGAAGTCGACAGCCTGGCCCTCTACAACGGTCAGCGCACCCTGCTGCTCAATGTGCAGAAGTCGCAGGACGAGAACACCATCGCCGTGGTGGACGGCCTGCAAAAAACCCTGTTGGAGATGCAGCAGCAGTTGCCCCCGGGCGTGCGCCTGGAGCAGATTACCGACGGCTCGCGTTCGATCCGCGTCTCGGTGGACAACGTGCGGCGCACGCTGATCGAGGGTGCGGCACTCACCGTGCTCATCGTGTTTTTGTTCCTGAATTCCTGGCGCTCCACGGTCATCACCGGCCTCACCTTGCCGATTGCGCTGATAGGCACCTTCTTCTTCATGAACCTTCTGGGCTTCACCATCAACATGATCACGCTGATGGCGCTGTCCCTGTGCGTGGGCCTGTTGATTGACGATGCGATCGTGGTGCGCGAGAACATCGTGCGCCACCTGGCCATGGGCAAGGGCGCCTTCAATGCGGCGCTGGACGGCACGCAGGAAATTGGCCTGGCCGTGCTGGCCACCACCCTGTCCATCGTGGCCGTGTTCCTGCCGATTGGTTTCATGGGCGGCATCATTGGCAAGTTTTTCCATGAATTTGGGCTGACGATTGTGGCGGCCGTGATGATCTCGATGTTCGTGAGCTTCACACTCGACCCCATGCTCTCCAGCATCTGGCATGACCCCAGCGCCGTGGCCCATGGCAAGGTGGATGCCCCACGCAACTGGTACGACAAAAGCATCGGCCGCGTGACCGGCTGGTTTGCCCAGGCCACGGAAGAACTGGCCGAGGCCTACCAGGGCATCTTGCGCTGGTCCTTGCAGCACAAGCTGGCCACGGTGGGTCTGGCGCTGGCCATTTTTGCCAGCAGCATTGCGCTGCTGCGCCTGGTGGGCACCGAGTTCGTGCCCAAGGCCGACTTCTCGGAAATGTCGGTGAACTTCTACACACCCGTGGGCTCCTCGCTGGAGGCCACCGAGGCCAAGACCCTGCAGGCCGAGGCCATCATCCGCAGCTTTCCCGAGGTGCGCTACACCCTGTCCACCATCAACACCG
>CANCCF010000111.1 GCA_947374485.1 Comamonadaceae bacterium
CTCATGCCCGCCGAGGTGTCGGGCGGCATGGCCCGGCGCGTGGCCCTGGCCCGCGCCATTGCGCTGGACCCCGAGCTGGTGATGTACGACGAGCCCTTTTCCGGGCTGGACCCCATTTCGCTCAAAACCGCAGCCCAACTGATTCGCCAACTCAACGACGCCATGGGCCTGACCAGCATCGTGGTCTCACACGACCTGGAAGAAACGTTTCATATTGCCGACCAGGTCATCATCTTGGCCAACGGCAAGATCGCAGCCCAGGGCACGCCCGACGAGGTACGCAACAGCAGCAACCCGCTGGTGCACCAGTTTGTCAACGCCTTGCCCGAGGGGCCGGTGCGCTTCCACTACCCTGCACCCACGGTCGATGTGGACTTCGACACCGGAGCGCAGCCATGAGTTTTTACAGCCCGTCCGAAATCGGTTTTTCCGTGCGCAGCAAGCTGGCCAACATGGGCTTTGCCGCGCGCCTGTTTTTGCGCCTGCTGGCCTCCATTGGCACCGCCCTCAAGCGCCCCGCGCTGGTACGCGACCAGATTCATTTCATGGGCAACTACTCGCTGGCCATCATTGCGGTGTCGGGCGTGTTCGTCGGCTTTGTGCTGGGCCTGCAGGGTTACTACACGCTGCAGCGCTATGGCTCCTCCGAGGCGCTGGGCTTGCTGGTGGCTTTGAGCCTGGTGCGAGAACTCGGGCCGGTGATTACCGCCTTGCTGTTTGCAGGCCGCGCCGGTACCTCGCTCACCGCTGAAATCGGATTGATGAAGGCGGGGGAACAACTCAGTGCCATGGAGATGATGGCAGTCGACCCGGTGCAGCGCATTCTGGCGCCACGTTTTTGGGGTGCGGTGATTGCCATGCCCCTGTTGGCTGCGGTGTTCAGTGCCGTGGGCATTCTGGGCGGCTGGGCCGTGGGTGTGCTGATGATCGGCATCGATGCCGGATCGTTCTGGAGCCAGATGCAAGGCGGCGTGGATGTCTGGGCCGACGTGGGCAACGGCGTCATCAAAAGCGTGGTGTTCGGTTTTGCCGTCAGTTTTATTGCGCTGCTGCAGGGCTATGAAGCCCAGCCCACGCCCGAAGGGGTGGCCCACGCCACCACACGCACGGTGGTGATGGCGTCGCGTACGGTGCTGGGTCTGGACTTTGTCCTGACCGCCATGATGTTCAGTATTTAGAAGGAAGAAAACATGCAACGCTCCAACACCGATGTCTGGGTAGGCCTGTTTGTGCTGCTGGGGGGCGCTGCGCTGCTGTTTCTGGCGCTGCAGTCGGCTAATTTGCTCTCGCTCAATTTTGACAAGGGCTATCCCGTCACGGCCAAGTTCGACAACATCGGCGGCCTGAAACCCAAGGCGGCAGTGAAAAGCAGCGGCGTGGTGGTGGGCCGGGTGGAGGCCATTACCTTTGATGACAAGTCCTTCCAGGCGCGGGTCACGCTGTCCATGGACAAGCGCTTTGCCTTCCCCAAGGACAGTTCGCTCAAGATTCTCACCAGCGGCCTGCTGGGCGAACAGTATGTGGGCATCGAAGCCGGTGCCGATAGCGCCAACCTGGCCGCGGGTGACAGCATCGGCACCACCCAGTCTGCAGTGGTGCTGGAAAACCTGATCAGCCAGTTCCTCTACAGCAAGGCCGCTGACGGCCCCAGCAGCAAGGCGGGCGAGGGCGCTGGTGCCGAGAAGGCCAAGCCATGAAACCGATGCGTTGGGGCCTGTACTTTTCGCGCGTGCTGGTGCTTGGCGGCCTGCTTGTCATGCAGGGCTGTGCCACCGTGGCCCAGCCCAATGCGCGCGACCCGCTGGAGTCGTTCAACCGCACCGTGTTCGGCTTCAATGAAGCGGTAGACAAAGCCGTCATCAAGCCGGTGGCCACCGGCTATAAGGCGGTCACCCCCAACTGGTTGCGCAAGGGTGTGGGCAACTTCTTCAACAACCTGGAAGACATGTGGTCGGCGGTCAACAACGGCCTGCAGGGCCGCGGTCAGGACTTCAGTGACAGCGTGGGCCGTGTCATGGTCAACACCACCATCGGGCTGCTGGGTGTGATTGACGTGGCCAGTGACCTCAACATCGAACGCCACAACGCCGATTTTGGATTGACCCTGGGGCGCTGGGGCGTGCCGCCCGGCCCCTATGTGGTGCTTCCCCTGTGGGGCCCGCGCACCCTGCGCGAGGTGGCAGCGATGCCGGTTGATTTGTCAGGGGCACCCCTCTACAACACCGGCAACGCGGATGCCAACACCTGGCTGCCGGTGCTCGATGTGGTGGACATACGCGCCAGATACCTCGGTGCCAGCGATGTGCTCGATGGTGCAGCGCTCGACAGCTACACCTTCCGTCGCGACGCCTATTTCCAGCGCCAGCGCAACATCCTCTACGACGGCAATCCGCCGGACGAAGAGCCGGAACCTTGATACAAGCTTTACTGCCTCGCAACGTGGGTATTCGTGCTGCAGTACATAATCTGTTGCATGTTCTTGTCTGAAAAGTGGTTATGAAAAGAGACTTTCTTCGCACCCTCGTTCTTGGTTTTTCCCTCATCGCAGGCTTGGGGTTTGGCGTGCAGGCGCACGCCGAAGACGAAGCGCCCGATGCGCTGATCAAACGTTTGTCCGTTGATGTGCTGGACTCGATCAAGGCCGACAAGTCTATTCGCGCCGGTGACATGTCCAAGGTGGTGGCGCTGGTGGATGCGCGCATTCTGCCCAACCTCGACTTCCAGCGTATGACGGCCTCGGCCGTCGGCCCGGCCTGGCGCCAGGCCACACCCGAGCAGCAAAAGAAGCTGCAGGACGAGTTCAAGATTTTGCTGGTTCGCACCTATTCAGGCGCCCTGGCACAGGTGACCGACCAGACCATTTCCATGAAGCCGCTGCGTGCGGCGGCCGATGACAAAGAAGTCATTGTGCGCACCGAAATCAAGGGCAGTGGCGACCCGATTCAGCTCGACTACCGCCTGGAAAAAACGCCGGGGCAGGGCGCTGGCTGGAAGATCTACAACATCAACGTGCTAGGCGTCTGGCTGGTGGAAAACTACAAAAGTCAATTCGCCGCAGAAATCAATGCCAAGGGCCTTGACGGTCTGATCACCACGCTGGTAGAACGCAACAAAGCCAACGCCAAAAAGCCCTGAAACCCGAGACCGCCATGTTGATCTTGCCCGCCATACTCACCCAGCTGCAGGCCAGCGACTGCCTGGAAAAGCTCACGCAGGACGTGCAGCGCGAGGCCGAACGCCAGGTGGTGGTGGACGCCGCGCCGCTCAACAGCTTTGACTCCTCGGCACTGGCCGTGCTGCTGGCCGTGCGCCGCGAATGCGCGCGCGCGGGCAAGCTGTTTGCGGTCAAGGGCCTGCCGGACCGCTTGCGGGACCTGGCGGCGCTGTATGGCATTGAAGGGCTGCTGCCATCGGCATAGCCTTTGTTGCAGGGAGCTTGGCAGCTCCCGGCTAAAATAGCGGTCTCCCATGGCCGCAATCTCCTTCCAATCCGTCTCCAAAGCCTACCCTTCGCCCAAGTCCTCCAAAGGCAGCGAACGCCCCGGCACCTTTCTGGCCCTTGACGCGGTCAGCCTCGATATCCAGCAGGGCGAGTTCTTCGGCCTGCTGGGGCCCAACGGAGCGGGTAAAACCACCATGATCAGTGTGCTGGCGGGCCTCACGCGTGCCACCAGCGGCCTTGTCAGCGTGCTGGGCCACAACGTGCAGACCGACTTTGCCGCGGCCCGCCGCGCCCTGGGTGTGGTGCCGCAGGAGCTGGTGTTTGACCCGTTTTTCAATGTGCGCGAACTGCTGCGCATCCAGTCCGGCTACTTCGGCGTGAAGAACAACGACGCCTGGATGGACGAACTTCTCGAGAGCCTAGGTCTGGCCGACAAAGCCAACGCCAACATGCGCCAGCTCTCCGGCGGCATGAAGCGCCGCGTGCTGGTAGCGCAAGCCCTGGTACACAAGCCGCCCGTCATCGTGCTGGACGAGCCCACTGCCGGTGTGGACGTGGAGCTGCGCCAGACCTTGTGGCAGTTCATCGCCAAACTCAACCGCGAAGGCCACACCGTCTTGCTCACCACCCATTACCTGGAAGAGGCCGAGGCCCTGTGCGGGCGCATCGCCATGCTCAAGAGCGGGCGCATTGTGGCGCTGGACAAAACCAGTGATCTGCTCAAGGCCGCCTCCAGCAATGTGCTGCGCTTCAAGCTCGATGCCGAGCTGCCCACAGCCCTGGCCCGGCAGGCCCGCATCACCGGCCGCATCGTGCAGTTTCCCGCCAACGACGCGCTGGAAATCGAACGCTACCTCGCCGCCGTGCGCGAGGCCGGCCTGGTGGCCCACGACATCGAAATCCGCAAGGCCGATCTGGAAGACGTGTTCCTGGACGTGATGGCGCAGAACAAGGGCTCTGTGCACGCCGTGGGGGTGGCAGCATGAGCGCCGCCGGGCCGTCCCAAGGCGCGAAGGCCCCCATGGGGGGCAGCGCACCACGCGCAGCGGGAAGCGTGGGGGTGAACCTATGACCGGCTGGCAAACCCTGCTCTACAAAGAGAGCTTGCGGTTTTGGAAGGTGGCCTTTCAGACCATCGCCGGGCCGGTGCTCACCGCCATGCTCTACCTGCTTATCTTCGGCCACGCGCTGGAAGACCACGTCAAGGTCTACGACAAGATTGGCTACACCGCCTTTCTGGTGCCGGGCCTGGCCATGATGAGCCTGCTGCAAAACGCGTTCGCCAACAGCTCGTCGTCGCTGATCATGAGCAAGGTCATGGGCAACCTGGTGTTCCTGCTGCTCACGCCCTTGTCGTATGTGCACTGGTTTGTGGCCTATGTGGGCGCCTCGGTGCTGCGCGGGCTGATCGTGGGCCTGGGGGTGTTTACCGTGTCGCTGCTGTTCACCCGCGTAGGCTTTGAAGCGCCGGTGTGGATTTTCCTGTTTGCCGTGATGGGTGCCGCCCTCATGGGCACGCTGGGCCTGATTGCGGGCTTGTGGGCCGAAAAGTTTGACCAGCTCGCCGCCTTTCAAAACTTTGTGGTCATGCCCATGACGTTTCTGAGCGGCGTGTTCTATTCCATCCACTCATTACCCGCCTTCTGGCAGGGTGTGAGCCACTTCAATCCGTTTTTCTACATGATTGACGGCTTTCGCTACGGCTTCTTTGGCGTAAGCGATGTCTCGCCCTGGCTCAGCTTTGCCGTGGTGGGCAGCACCTTGCTGGCAGTGAGCCTGATCGCCCTGCAGCTGCTGCGCAGCGGCTACAAGATCCGCAGCTAAAGCGCTTTTTCATTCTCGCCAATCCAATTTGGGCCAGCCCACACCGCCATGACTGCAGAAGAACTCCAATCCCTGATCACCGCCGGCCTGCCGTGCGAGCAATGCACACTCGAAGGCGATGGCCGCCACTGGTATGCCAGCATCGTCTCTGCCGCCTTTGAGGGCAAGCGCCTGATCCAGCGCCACCAGCTGGTTTATGCCACGCTGGGTGGCCGCATGCAGACCGACGAGGTGCACGCCCTCTCCATGAAAACCTACACACCGGCCGAATGGGCCGCCAAAGCCTGATGGACAAATTACTGATTCGCGGTGGCCGCCAACTGAGCGGCGAGGTGCTGATTTCCGGCGCCAAAAACGCCGCGCTGCCCGAGCTGTGCGCCGCCCTCCTGACCGCTGACACCCTGACTCTGCGCAACGTGCCCCGTCTGCAGGATGTCTCCACCATGCTCAAGCTGATCCGCAACATGGGCGTCTCTGCCGATGTGCAGGCCGATGGCTCGGTGGTGCTCAATGCCGCAGCGCTGACCAACCCCGAAGCACCCTACGAGCTGGTGAAGACCATGCGTGCCTCGGTGCTGGCGCTGGGCCCCTTGCTGGCACGCTTCGGCCACGCCAAGGTGTCCTTGCCCGGTGGCTGCGCCATTGGCTCGCGCCCTGTGGACCAGCACCTCAAGGGCCTGACCGCCATGGGTGCCGAGATTGCGGTGGAACACGGCTACATGGTGGCCAAGCTGGCCAATGGACGCACGCGCCTGAAGGGCGCGCGCATTGCCACCGACATGGTCACCGTCACCGGCACCGAAAATTTCCTCATGGCCGCCGCCCTGGCCGAGGGCGAGACTTTGCTGGAAAACGCAGCGCAAGAGCCCGAGATTCCCGACCTGGCCGAGCTGCTCATCCGCATGGGCGCCAAAATTGAAGGCCACGGTACCAGCCGCATCCGCATCCAGGGCGTAGAGGCCTTGCATGGCTGCAGCCACCAGGTGGTGGCCGACCGCATCGAGACCGGCACCTTTTTGTGCGCGGTGGCCGCCACCGGTGGCGATGTGTTTTTGAAGCATGGCCGCGCCGAGCATCTGGATGCCGTCATCGACAAGCTGCGTGACGCCGGTGCCACCATCACCGCGCTGGAAGACGGCATCCGCGTACAGTCGCAAGGGCGCCTGAAGGCACAGAGTTTCCGCACCACCGAATACCCCGGCTTTCCCACCGACATGCAGGCCCAGTTCATGGCGCTCAATTGCATCTCGCAGGGTGCCAGCAAGGTGACAGAAACCATTTTCGAGAACCGTTTCATGCACGTGAACGAGATGGTGCGGCTGGGTGCGCATATTCAAATTGACGGCAAGGTGGCCGTGATTGAAGGGGTGGAAAAATTGTCGGGCGCCACTGTGATGGCCACCGACCTGCGCGCCTCTGCCAGCCTGGTGATTGCAGGCCTGGTGGCCGAGGGCGAAACCCTGGTGGACCGTATTTACCATTTGGACCGTGGCTACGACCAGATGGAAGCCAAGCTGCGCGCCATTGGCGCGGATATCGAAAGAACGAAGTGATCACCTTAGCCCTCTCCAAAGGCCGCATCTTTGAAGAAACTGTGCCGCTATTGAAAGCCGCGGGCATTGAGGTGCTGGACGACCCGGAAAAATCGCGCAAGCTGATTCTGGACACCAACCAGCCCGGCGTGCGCGTGCTGGTGGTGCGCGCCACCGACGTGCCCACCTACGTGCAATACGGCGGTGCCGATATGGGCATTACCGGCAAAGACACATTGCTGGAACACGGCAGCCAGGGCCTCTACCAGCCGCTCGATCTGCAGATTGCCAAGTGCCGCATCAGCGTGGCTGTGCGTGCCGACTTTGACTATCTGTCGGCCGTCAAGCAGGGCTCGCGCCTCAAGGTGGCGACCAAGTACGTGGCGATTGCACGCGAATTTTTTGCCTCCAAGGGCGTGCACGTGGACCTGATCAAGCTCTACGGCAGCATGGAGCTGGCACCCTTGGTGGGTCTGGCCGATGCCATCGTCGACCTGGTCTCCACCGGCAACACACTCAAGGCCAATCACCTGGTGGAAGTCGAACGCATCATGGACATCAGCTCGCGTCTGGTGGTCAACCAGGCGGCTTTGAAGCTCAAGCAGGCGCCCATTCGCGCCATCATTGACGCCTTCGCGGGCGCAGTGGGTAAGCCATCATGACCCTGCAAGCCAAGCCCGTTCGCCTGTCCACCCGTGATGCGGATTTCGATGCCCGCTTCAAGGCTTTGCAGCATTGGTCTGCCGACACCGACGCCGCCATCGAGCAGCGCGTGGCCGACATCCTGGGTGATGTGCAACAGCGCGGCGACGCGGCGGTGCTGGAATACACCGCGCGCTTTGATGGACTGAACGCTGCCAGCATGGCGGAGCTGGAACTCACCCAGGCCGACTTCAAGGCCGCCTTTGACAGCATCCCCGAGGCGCAGCGCCGCGCCCTGCAAGACGCCGAGCGCCGCGTGCGCAGCTACCACGAAGCGCAGAAAGAAGCCTGCGGTGAGAGCTGGAGCTACCGCGATGCGGATGGCACGCTCTTGGGCCAAAAGGTCACGCCGCTGGACCGCGTGGGCATCTACGTGCCGGGCGGCAAGGCCTCGTACCCATCAAGCCTGCTCATGAACGCCGTGCCGGCACACGTTGCCGGTGTGGCTGAGATCATCATGGTGGTGCCCACCCCGGTGCGGGGCAGCGTGGCCGCGGGCGGCAGTGGAAATTCCGGCGCCACCCGGGGCGAGCGCAACGAACTGGTGCTGGCCGCAGCCTATGTGGCCGGTGTGACCCGTGCCTTCACCATCGGCGGAGCACAGGCCGTGGCGGCTCTGGCCTATGGCACGGCCACCGTGCCGGCAGTGGACAAAATCACCGGCCCGGGCAACGCCTATGTGGCAGCAGCCAAGCGCCGCGTGTTTGGCACCGTGGGCATCGACATGATTGCCGGGCCCAGTGAAATCCTGGTGCTGGCCGACGGCTCCACGCCGCCCGACTGGGTGGCCATGGATCTGTTCAGCCAGGCCGAGCACGACGAACTGGCGCAAAGCATTCTGCTGTGCCCCGATGCGGCCTATCTGGACGCTGTGCAGGACGCCATCGACCGCTTGCTGGATGGCATGCCGCGAGCCGCCATCATTGCCAAGAGCCTGAACGACCGCGGCGCCCTGATCCTCACGCGCAGCATGGAAGAGGCCTGCACTATTTCCAACCGCATTGCGCCGGAGCACCTCGAAGTCTCCAGCAGCGAGCCGCACCGTTGGGAGCCCTTGCTCAAACACGCCGGTGCCATCTTCCTCGGCGCCTTCACCAGCGAATCGCTGGGCGACTACTGTGCCGGGCCCAACCACGTGCTGCCCACCAGCGGTACGGCGCGTTTCAGCAGCCCGCTGGGCGTGTACGATTTCCAGAAACGCAGCAGCCTGATCGAAGTGAGCCAGGCCGGTGCCCAGGTGCTCGGCCCGATCGCCGCCGAGCTGGCCTATGGCGAGGGCCTGCAGGCCCACGCACGGGCCGCTGAGATGCGCTTGAAGGCAAAGCAGTAAGGCTTTCGTTTATCCCGCGACCCACAGCCATGCAAAACCTTTTTTACATCTTTCGCCGCGCAGGTCTGCTGCGCAGGTTGGCCTTGTACGGCCTGTTGGCGCTGACATTTCACAGTGCCTCGGCCATGACCATTCGCGAGCTGCGTGCGCTGGAAAACTCCGACAAAAAGCAGGGCGCCAACTACAAGCGCTACTACCTGGTGGGCGCCATGGAAGGCGCGCTCGAAGCGCATGAACAAGGTGTGCGCTTAGGTGCCAAACCCAGCATCTGCCTGAACGGCCGCCGCCTGCAGCCCAGCATGGCCGAAGGCCTGTACCAGACCGAGCTGCAGCGCAACAGCGATGTGTATGAGGCCGACATGCCGGTGACCCTGGTGATGGCCAACGCGCTGGGCACGGTCTACGCTTGTTGAGCTCTTGACCCGTTTCATGCCGCAAGACCCTGATCCATTGCAGACCCTCCTTGCCAGGCGCATCCGTGCCGATGTGCGGGCCATGCAAGCCTATGCTGTGCAGGATGCCAGCGGCCTGCGCAAGCTCGACGCCATGGAGAACCCGCACATGCTGTCACCGGCAATGCAGGCCGCGCTCGGCCAGCGCCTGGGCGCAGTGGCCCTGAACCGCTACCCGGGCTCTCGCGTGGACGATTTGCGCCAGGCGCTGGCCGCCCACACGCGCCTGCCCGAGGGCTTTGCGCTGATGCTGGGCAACGGCTCCGACGAATTGATTTCATTGCTGTCCCTGGCCTGTGCCGTGCCTGCAGACGCGGCAACAGGCGCCAAGCCGGTGGTGCTCGCACCCGTGCCCGGCTTCGTGATGTACGAGGTAAGTGCCCAGTTACAGGGACTGGACTTTGTGGGCGTGCCTCTGCTGCCAGATTTCGAACTCGACACTGCCGCCATGCTGGCCGCCATGCGCCAGCACCAACCCGCCCTGGTCTACCTGGCTTACCCCAACAACCCTACGGCCAATCTGTGGAATGCCGGGTCCATGCAGGACATCATTGCCGCTGCGGCCGAAACAGGCAGCCTGGTGGTGGTGGACGAGGCCTATCAACCTTTTGCCAGCCGCTCCTACCGCGATGTGATGGCCGCAGACCCCGCGCGCCATGCCCACGTGCTGCTGTTGCGCACCCTCAGCAAATTTGGCCTGGCCGGTGTGCGCCTGGGCTATCTGGTGGGCCGCTGCGAATTCATTGCCCAGATCGACAAGGTGCGCCCGCCTTACAACATCAGCGTGCTCAACACCGAGTGCGCGCTGTTTGCGCTCGAACACGCCGACGTCTTCGCCGCCCAGGCCGCCGACATCGTGGCCGAACGGGCGCGCCTGCAGCAGGCCTTTGCCGAGATGCCAGGGCTTGAAGCCTTCCCCAGCGAGGCCAATATGATCCTGGTGCGCCTGCATGGCGCGCCGGGCCGTGCACAGCCCGTGTTCGACGCGCTGAAGGCGCGCGGTGTCCTTGTCAAGAACGTTTCTAAAATGCACCCCTTGCTTGCCAATTGTTTGCGCATCACCGTCGGCACCGCTGATGAAAACGCGCAGCTGCTGGCAGCCCTACAGGAAATCATATGACCAGCTACCCCCTCACCGAAGTGACCGAAGCCCCGGCCACCCCCGCACCCCGCGTGGCCGAGGTGTCCCGCAACACCGCCGAGACGCGCATCCAGGTCAAGCTCAATCTGGACGGCACTGGCAAAAGCCGCCTGTCCACCGGCATTGGTTTTTTTGACCACATGCTCGACCAGATCGCCCGCCACGGCCTGATCGACCTCGACATCGAGGCCGAAGGCGACTTGCACATCGACGGCCACCACACCGTGGAAGATGTGGGCATCACCCTGGGCCAGGCGGTGCACCAGGCGGTGGGCGACAAGAAAGGCATACGCCGCTATGGCCATGCCTATGTGCCGCTGGACGATGCCCTGTCGCGCGTGGTTATTGATTTTTCCGGCCGTCCCGGCTTGGTCATGGATGTACCTTTCAAAAGCGGCTCCATCGGCAGTTTTGACACCCAACTCACCCACGAATTTTTCCAGGGCTTTGTGAACCACGCTTTTGTCACCCTGCACATCGACAACCTGAAGGGCGAAAACGCGCACCACCAGGCTGAAACGGTTTTCAAGGCCTTTGCCCGCGCCCTGCGCTTTGCGCTGGAGATCGACCCGCGCTCGGTGGGCACCATTCCTTCCACCAAAGGCTCGCTCTAGCATGAAAGCATTGGCATGAAGAAGGTCGCAGTCGTCGACTACGGCATGGGCAACCTGCGCTCGGTCACGCAGGCGGTCCTGCATGTGGCTGCAGACGCCGGGGTGGAGGTGGTGTGGGCCCGCACCGCACAAGAGGTGATGGACGCTGAGCGCGTGGTGCTGCCTGGCCAGGGCGGCATGCGCGACTGCATGCAAGAGCTGCACGCCTGCGGCATGTTTGACGCAGTGATGCATGCCGCCGTCCACAAGCCGCTCATGGGCGTGTGCGTGGGCATGCAAATGCTCTTGGACCACAGCCAGGAACTCGACACCCCGTGCCTGGGCCTGATTCCGGGTGACGTGGTCAAGTTCGAGTTGGCCGGGCAAACCCAGCCCGACGGCAGCCGCTACAAGGTGCCGCAAATGGGCTGGAACCAGGTCTGGCAAACCGGCCACGGCGTGCCGCGCCACCCGGTCTGGGGCGATGTACCCGATGGCAGCTACTTTTATTTTGTCCACAGCTACTACGCCAAACCGTCTGATTCAAGCCACAGCGTGGGCGAAACCGACTACGGGCAGCGCTTTTCTTCGGCCATTGCGCGCGATAATATTTTCGCAACCCAATTCCACCCAGAAAAAAGCGCTGAGCACGGCCTCTCCCTTTACCGCAACTTCCTTCACTGGAACCCCTGATTCTTCCCCCTCGGCCAAACCCGCCATCATGCTTCTCATCCCTGCGATTGACCTGAAAGACGGTCACTGTGTGCGCCTCAAACAAGGCGATATGGACCAATCCACCACCTTCGGCGAAGACCCCGCCGTCATGGCCAGAAGCTGGGTGGACAAGGGTGCCAGGCGATTGCATCTGGTGGACCTGAACGGCGCCTTTGCCGGGCACCCCAAGAACGAGGCGGCCATCCGCAAGATCCTCAAGAGCGTGGGCAGCGAGATCGATGTGCAGCTCGGTGGCGGCATCCGCGACCTCGACACCATCGAGCGCTACCTCGACGCGGGCCTGCGCTACGTCATCATCGGCACCGCCGCGGTCAAGAACCCCGGCTTCCTGCAAGACGCCTGCACCGCCTTTGGCGGCCACATCATCGTCGGCCTGGATGCGCGCGATGGCAAGGTGGCCACCGACGGCTGGAGCAAGCTCACGCGCCACGAAGTGATTGACCTAGCCAAGAAATTTGAAGACTATGGCGTCGAGTCCATCATCTACACCGACATTGGCCGCGACGGCATGCTCTCGGGCATCAACATCGACGCCACCGTCAAGCTGGCGCAAGCCCTTACCATTCCGGTGATCGCCTCCGGCGGTCTGTCGAACATGGCGGACATTGAAGCCCTGTGCGCGGTGGAAGACGAGGGCGTGGAAGGCGTGATCTGCGGCCGTGCGATTTACAGCGGCGACCTGGATTTCGCGGCTGCGCAAACGCGTGCCGACGAGCTGAACGGCTGATGCTCGCAAAAAGAATAATCCCCTGCCTGGATGTGACCGGTGGCCGGGTCGTCAAGGGCGTCAACTTTGTGGAACTGCGCGACGCCGGTGACCCGGTCGAAATCGCCGCCCGCTACAA
>CANCCF010000112.1 GCA_947374485.1 Comamonadaceae bacterium
GCCAGCTCGGGCACATCGGGGTTTTTCTTCTGCGGCATGATGGAGCTGCCGGTGCAAAAGCGGTCGGCAATGTCGATGAAGCCAAAGCTCTGGCTCATCCACAGAATCAGCTCTTCCGACAAACGGCTGATGTGCACCATTGCCAGCGACGCGGCAGCGGTGAATTCAATCGCGAAGTCGCGGTCGCTCACGGCGTCCAGGCTGTTCTGGCATACACCTTCCATGCCCAGGGTGGCGGCCACACGCTCGCGGTCCAGCGGGTAGCTGGTGCCCGCCAGCGCGGCCGCACCCAGGGGCAGGCGATTCACGCGGCGGCGCACGTCCTGCATGCGCTCGGCGTCGCGGCTGAACATCTCCACATAGGCCAGCACGTGGTGGCCAAAGCTCACCGGTTGGGCCACCTGCAAATGCGTAAAGCCGGGCAGGATCACCTCCACGTTTTTCTCAGCCAAGGTCAAAAGCGCCTTCTGCAGGTCGGTGAGCAGGCCGCCAATCAGGTCGATCTCGCCGCGCAACCACAGGCGCACGTCGGTAGCCACCTGGTCGTTGCGGCTGCGCCCGGTGTGCAGGCGCTTGCCAGCAATGCCCACCAGTTGCGTGAGGCGCGCCTCGATGTTCAGGTGCACGTCTTCCAGGTCCAGCTTCCACTCGAATGCGCCGGACTCGATCTCGGCGCGGATGGTGGCCATGCCGCTCTGGATGGAGGCGTGGTCGGCCGCGTTGATGATGCCCTGGTGGCAAAGCATCTCGGCGTGCGCCAGGCTGCCGGTGATGTCGGCCAGCCACAGGCGCTTGTCGAAAAACACGCTGGAGGTGTAGCGCTTGACCAGGTCGCTCATGGGCTCGCTGAAGAGCGCAGACCAGGCTTGGCTCTTGTTGTTGAACTGGTTCTCGAGTGGCTTGTCAGTCGTTGCGGAGGCGGGTGCGGAGGTGGGCTTGGAGGACATGGGCAGGGCAATGGGTGGAGAGGGCGCCGCAAAAGGCGTCAGAATCCGGTGAAACATGAAAGACACCCAAATATTATCGGCCTTCCAGGAGCTGGGCCCGGACGCAGAGCCCGCGCGGCCTGCACCGGTGCTGGTTTTTGATGCCTGCCAGATCGGTGTGGTGCTGCGTGCGGTGCTGTTTGTGGAGGTGGCCCTGGCCGCGGTGGTGATGTTTGACAGCCACAGCCCGCTGGAGTGGATGGGCCGCCTGTCTCTGGTTACGGGTGCGGCCCTGCCCGCGGTGCTGGCCTGGCTGTTGCTGGCCTGCATGGCCAAGCGCCTGCTGGCGCGCCAAAGGCCTGCCCTGCAGTACCTGCTGGCCGCGCTTTTGGGTGCGCTGGCCGCACTGTATGGCTGCGGCCTGCTGGCCATGACCGGGCTGGTGCTTCAACCCCCGTGGCTGGCCAGTGCCCTCAGCGGCATGCTGCTGTCCTCGGTGCTGGTGGCCGGGCTGGTGCTGCGTGCCAAGGGCCGCACCCCGGCACAGACCACAGCGCGCCTGACCGAGCTGCAAAGCCGCATACGCCCGCACTTTCTCTTCAACACCCTCAACAGCGCCATTGCCCTGGTGCGGGCCGAACCGGCCAAGGCCGAGACGCTCCTGGAAGACCTGAGCGACCTGTTTCGCCATGCCCTGGTGGACCAGGGCGAGTCCGTTACCCTCAGTGATGAAATTGCGCTGGCCCGGCGCTACCTGGCGATCGAGCAAATCCGCTTTGGCGAGCGCCTGCAGGTCGAGTGGAGCCTGGACCCGGCTGCGTCCGCCGCGCGCCTGCCGCCCCTGCTCTTGCAGCCGCTGGTGGAAAACGCGGTGCGCCACGGTGTGGAGCCCAGCGCCAGTGGCGCGCAGCTGCGCATCTCGACCCAGCGGCGCGGCGCCACGGTGGTCATCAAGGTCAGCAACACCGTGCCCGCCGGGCCCGGCCCGGCCGGTGCGGGCGAGGCCCTGCGCAATGTGCGCGAGCGCCTGTCGCTGCTGCACGACCTGCAGGGCCAGTTTCGCAGCGGCACGCAGGACGGCTTGTTCCAGGTGCGCATGGAGGTGCCCGTATGAGCACAGCTTTAAGGGTGCTGGTGGTGGACGACGAAGCGCTGGCGCGTGCCCGCCTGGTCACGCTATTGGGCGACTGCCAGGCGCCGGCCGCCCAGGCCGCAGCGCAAGCCGCCAACGCCGTGCAGGCCATGCAAACCCTGCAGCACCAGCGCTTTGATGTGGTGCTGCTCGACATCCACATGCCAGGCACCGACGGCCTGCAACTCGCACGCGCCCTGCAGGCCCTGCCCGCGCCACCCGCCGTGGTGTTTGTCACCGCGCACGCCGAGCATGCGCTGCAGGCCTTTGAGCTCGACGCCACTGACTACCTGACCAAGCCCGTGCGCCTGGAGCGCCTGCAGGCCGCACTGCAAAAGGCGCAGCGCCACCTGCAGACCCGCAACGTTGCGCTGCACGGTGCCGTGCAGCCCGAGGCCATCCTGATCCAGGACCGCAACCGCACCGAGCGCTTGCCGCTGAGCGAGGTGGTGTATTTCAAGGCCGAGCTCAAGTACATCACCGTACGCACGGCCACGCGGCATTACATACTGGACGGCTCACTGGGTGAGCTGGAAGAAAAATACGGCGAGCGCTTCATGCGCATCCACCGCAACGCACTCATTGCCAGAAGCGCGGCGCGTGCCCTGCAAAAGCACCACGACCCGGAAGAGGGCGATGGCTGGGCCTTGCGGCTCGATGGCGTGGCAGAGTTGCTGTTTGTGTCGAGGCGCCAGCTCGCGGCGGTGAAGGAGATGCTGGGACGGGGGTAGGGATTCATCAACAAAGAAAAAAATGAATGCAAACACAGGGAATACAAGGGTACTTCGCGATCTGGTTCTGGGGTTTCTGCTGGTCAACATGCTCATTGCAGCCTGGCTGGCCAATGCGCTCTCCAACAGCCGCACGGCCTATGTGCGCAGTGCCGTCAACGCCACGCAGAACATGGCGGTTGCCATGGACCAGAGCATTGCCGGCAGCGTTGACAACATCGACCTGGCGCTGCTTGGCATGCAGGATTTCCTGGAGGACCGTTTGCGCCGACGCGGCGCGCTTGACGTCGACGAGGTCAACTCGTACTTGATCAAGGCGCAGAAGCGATTGCCCTATTCCAACGGAATCCGCGCCACGAACGCCGCGGGCCTGGTGGTGTTTGGTGCCGATGTGGACCCCAAGGCGCAGGCAAGCTGGGCCGAGCGGGATTTCTTTGTGGCCTTCAAGGCCGATGGCGCGCCGCGCATGACCGTTACCAACCCTATCTTCGGGAAGGTGACACAGCAATGGGTCCTGACCTTTGTGCGGCGCTACAACCACCCGGATGGCTCCTTCGCGGGCGTCATATCGGCGTCCATCCCCGTGTGGTATCTCGATGGGCTGCTGCAGTCCCTGAAGGTGGGCCCCTTTGGCATCGCCTTGTTGCGCGATTCCAACCTGGGCCTGATCGCGCGAGCGCCCGCCACGAATGTGCCTGCGGGCCAGCTCGGGGCCAAGGGTTTTTCTCCGGAACTCAATGCGGCCATCCAGTCGGGTGAGCAATCGGTTTCCTTCCATACCCGGCAGACGTCGGACGGCGTCGAGCGCACCAGCACCTACCGGCGCCTGTCCAGGGTGCCGTTTCACCTGGTCATCGGATTGGGCGCGGCCGACTACCTGGCGGACTGGAACGTGGAGCTCAGGAACAGCGTCATCGAGCTGCTGGTTTTCATGCTGGTGACGGCCTCGGGAATCTGGTTGCTGTACCGGTCAAATGCCAGGGAGCGCAGCGCCCGCCAATTGATGCTGTCGGCGCTGGATGCCGCGGGCGAGGCCTTTGTCATGTACGACGACCACGACCGCCTGGTGTATTGCAATGACCGCTACTTTGAGCTCTATGCCAACACCCGGGACTGGATCGTCATGGGGGCAAAGTTTGAGGAGATGGTGCGCTGGGCCGCCGAACGCGGCATTTACCGCGATGCGATTGGCCGGGTCGATGCGTTTGTGGCAGAGCGCCTGACCGCGCACCAGGCAGGCAACACCGAGGTCATCACCCGCCTGGAAGACGGGCGCACCATCCGCGTGCTGGACCGCAGGATGGCCAACGGCTACACGGTGGGCTTTCGCCTGGACATCACGGAACTGACGCAGGCCACCGACCGCGCCGAAGCATCCGCGCGCTCCAAGGCGCAGTTCCTGGCCAACATGAGCCACGAAATCCGCACCCCCATGAACGCCATTCTGGGCATGCTCAGCCTGATCCAGCGAACCGATCTGGACGCGCAGCAACGCGACTACACCAGCAAGACGCAGGGTGCGGCCAACTCCCTGCTGGGCCTGCTCAATGACATCCTCGACTTCTCCAAGGTCGAAGCGGGCAAGATGGCACTGGAGAGCGAGCCCTTCAGCACCGACGCCCTGCTCTGCAACCTGTCGGTGTTGCTGTCGGCCAGTGTGGGCACCAAGGACATCGAGCTGCTCTATGACCTGGACCCTGACCTGCCCGACGTGTTGCGGGGGGACGCCATGCGCTTGCAGCAGGTGCTGCTCAACCTGTGCGGCAATGCCATCAAATTCACCCCGCAGGGCCAGGTGGTGCTGGCGCTGCGCAAGCTGGCCCGGACTGACGCTGCGGTAACGCTTGAGTTTTCCGTGCAGGACACCGGCATTGGCATTGCACCCGAACACCAGGCACACATCTTCAGCGGCTTCTCGCAGGCCGAAGGCTCGACCACACGGCGCTTTGGCGGTACTGGCCTCGGCCTGGCCATCAGCCAGCGTCTGGTGGAACTCATGGGGGGCCATATCCAGATCCACAGCGTGCCCGGTGCGGGCAGCCGATTCGCCTTTGTGCTGGAGCTGCCCACCGTCATACCGGTCCCGCCGGGGCTGGCCCTGCCATTGCCTGGCCGTTTGAGGGCGCAGCCCATACTGGTGGTCTACAACAACCCGTTAGGCGCTGCGCTGACCCTGCAAATGCTGCGCGCCTGGGGTTGCACTGCCGAGCTGGCGGGCTCGGGTGCCGAGGCGCTGCAAAAGGTGGAAGACCTGCATGTGCCTGGCACGCCAGACTTTGCCTGGCCGGTGATCTACATGGACAGCCAGCTGCCCGACATGGATGGCGGGGAGGCTACGCGTCTGATTCGTGCGCGTGCGCGGCAGTGCCGGCAAACGCAGCCCACCGTCATCATGGTGGCGAGCCACGGGCGTGACACACCGAAGCCGCGCAGCCCGGCCGAGCAAGGCTTGCTCAATGGCCTTTTGGTCAAGCCGGTTACCGCATCCATGCTGCACGGCGCCTTGCTGGATGTTGGCTCTGGCCAGACGGGCTTGCGGCTTGCGGCGAGTGCACGCAGCGGCGCCTTGCCGCTCAAAGGCATGCGCATTCTCGTGGTGGAGGACAACCCCATCAACCAGCAGGTGGCCGATGAGTTGCTGCGCGCCGAAGGCGCGCAGGTGGTGCTGGCCGCCAACGGACAGCTGGGCGTGGACGCCGTGGCGGCGGCGCCTGTCCCATTTGATGCCGTGCTGATGGATGTGCAAATGCCCGTGCTCGACGGCTATGGGGCCACCCGGGCCATTCGCAAAGACCTGGGCCAGATGCTGCTGCCCATCATCGCCATGACCGCCAATGCCATGGCCAGCGACCGCGAAGCCTGTCTCGCCGCAGGCATGAATGAGCACATCGGCAAACCGTTTGATATGGCCACGCTGGTTTTGCTGCTGGTGCGCATGACCGGCTGGCAGGCCGCGGATGCCGTGCAGGCTGCAAGTGAGGTAGCACCCCAGGCGCTGCTGCCCCTGTCTGAGGTCGAGGGCCTGGATTTGGCGGCGGCCCTGGGGCGCCTGTCGGGCATGCGCGCCTTGTACGTTCGCATGGCGCAGGACTTCCATAGCGAATTGGACACCCTTGCAGACAGCCTTGCCCGCAGCCTTGCCGCAGGTGACCAGACCACGGCCGTGATGCGCTTGCACACCCTCAAGGGCAATGCGGGCACGCTGGGCGCCACCGCCCTGGCCGCCCTGGCCGCCGCGCTGGAGGCTCGGTGCAAACAAGCAGGTGCCCTGCCAGCAGGCGCTTTGGCCGAAGGCCCGCACAGCCTGCCTGCTTTGGCCGACTGCATCGCGGCCACCCAGCGCAGCCTGGCGCAGGCCATTGCCCAGTTGGGGCCTGTGCCTCTGGCCGGCGACGCGCCAGCCAGTGACGCAGCGGCCAAGGCTGCGGCCCGGGAGTCACTGCAACGCATCGCAAGCCTCGCCGCCGCCGATGACATGGCCGCGCTGCTGTGCTTTGCCGAGGCCCGCGAAAGCCTGTCCATATTGCCCGAAGAACTGCTCATCCAATTGGACCAGGCGCTGCAGGACCTGGACCTGGAGGCGGCGCGGGGACTGTGTGAAAGTTATGGGGCCTGACGGGCTGTGCGCATTCGCACGCAGGGAACGGACAGGGTCAGGGCAGCGCCTTATTCAGAACCGAGAGACAGCTTGGCTGGCAGGCGCTTTTCCACCGCATAGCGCAGCAAGGCGGCACTGCGGTAGATGCCGTGGGCCAACTTGCCATAGGCCATGGTGGCAAACAAGGCCATCACACCGCCCAGGTGCAGGGCCAACAGAGCGGGCATGGCAGGAGTGCCGCGCGCCAGCCATAGCAGCAGGCCCGTGGCAGCGGCCCACAGCAGCAGGGCGATGAAGCCATAGTCCATGGGCTTTTGCGCTGCGTCGCCATGCAGCGGGTGGCGTGCCAGCTTCAGGCGCAGCAGGCCCGCGCTGCCCAGCAAGAGGCTGATGCCACCCACTGCCCCCAGCAGCTTGGGCAGGCTGGGCAGGTCATAAGGCGCATCCCAGCCGAAGGCGTAGTGGTAGACGGCGGCCACGCTGGTGGCGGCAAAGCACAGCATGAAGCCGTAGAAAGTGAGATGGTGGGCACGCCGGCGCGACAAGGTGTAGGCGTCGTCCTCGTTGTGGCACCCCTCGCCGTGGCCACCGTCCAGGTACTTGAGTGTGAGCACATCGCGCGTAGCCTGCACGGCATCGGAGGCCGTGGGCAGCTGGCCGGAGGTGACCGGTGAGACGTCGCGCAAGAAGCGCGTCACACCCACCCCCAGGGCCAGCGCCGCCCACAGGAAGACGGGCGCAAACACCAGCGCCAGCAGGTCGTGCGGAAACACGCTGTAAAAACTGGCCCCGGCCGGCCCGCCCCACAACGTGCCGTTGGCGGCCAGGGCCAGCAGCAAAAACAATGCGAGGCCGCAGGCCAGCGCCAGTGCCACCACCAGGCCATTGCGCTGGTAGAGCCTGCCAAGCGGCGCAGGCCAGGCATAGGCCACATAGGTCTCGCCCCGCACCTGGGCCATGGCTTGCGGCACGTTGACGGCAAAGGCATGGGGGGGAGCGTACTGGCAGGCATGCAGGCAGGCGCCGCAGTTGTGGCACAGGTTGGCCATGTAGTGCAGGTCGGCCGCGCCAAATTCCAGCCGCTGGGTCATGGCCGGGAACACGGCGCAAAAACCCTCGCAGTAGCGGCAGGCATTGCAGATCTGCATCTGGCGCGCGGCCTCGGTCACCGCCGGTGTGGCCACGGCGCCACCCACGCCAGAGGCCAGTTGGCGCGCATCCAGAATCAGGGCATCAAGCGTTTGCATGGAGGGCTTTCTGTTGCAGGGCGGCCTGTGCAGCCTGCGTTCCGGCAATGCGGCCAAACGCCGTGCCAATCGACATGCCGACACCGGCGGTATAGCCCTTGCCCAGCACATTGCCGGCCATCATTTCGCCGGCCACAAACAGGTTGCTGCTGGGCACGTCACCAAAGCGCACGGCGGCGGTTTCATCGGTTTTGAGGCCCAAGTAGGTGAAGGTCACGCCGGGGCGCAGGGCGTAGGCGTAGAAGGGTGCCGTGTCGATGGGCCGCGCCCAGTGGGTCTTGGCGGGTGCGAGGCCTTGGGTGTGGCAATCATCCAGCGCGGTGTGGTCAAAGCTGCCGTTCTGGCAGGCATTGTTGTAATCGTTCATCGTTTGCATGAAGGTGTCAGGGTCCAGGCCAAGTTGCTGCGCCAGCGATTCCAGGCTGTCGGCTTTGACGCCTGGAAACACCGGCGGCATGAAGCGGCCAATGGCTTTGGCGTCGATGATGGAATACGCAATTTGCCCCGGCTGCTGCGCCACCAGGCGGCCCCAGATGGCATAGCGCTTGGGCCAGAAGTCTTCGCCCTCGTCATAAAAACGCCGGGCCTCGCGGTTCACCACCACACCCAGCGACACGCAGTCGATGCGGGTGCAAATGCCGCCGTCGTAGAGCGGCGCGCGCGCATCGATGGCCACCATGTGGGCCTGCGTCGGGTCGCCGATGCGGTCGGCACCGTGGTCGTCGAGCAGGTGGCGCAAGAGCACGCCCTGGTTGAACTGCGTGCCGCGGATCAGGAAGTTGTCGGACGGGGTTTCGCCCGCTTCGTTGACACCCCAGGCTTCGCGCAGCCACTCGCGGTTGGACTCAAAGCCGCCCGAGGCCAGCACGCAGCTGCGCGCGGTGATGCGCTCGGTTTGCTTGCTGCCGTCGGGCAAGGTGGTTTGCACCTGCGCGGCGACAAAGCGGCCGTCTTGCAGCTCCAGCGTGGTGACAGGTGCCTCGTAGCGCACGGCCACGCCCAGGCGCTCGGCGCTGCGGAAATAGGCGTTCACCAGCGCCTTGCCGCCGCCCATAAAAAAGGCATTGGTGCGCGCGGTGTGCAAAGCGCCCGATAGCGAGGGCTGAAAGTGCACACCGTGCGAACGCATCCACGGGCGGCAGTTGCTGGAGTCGCGGATCACGCGGCGGGCGAGCGCCTCGTTGGTCTGGCCACCGGTGACCTTGAGCAGGTCTTGCCAGAACTCCTCCTCGGAGTAGGCCTCCACCAGCACATCCTGCGGCGCGTCGTGCATGCAGCGCAGGTTGCGCGTGTGGGCCGAGTTGCCGCCGCGCCAGGCACGCGGTGCGGCTTCGAGCAGCAGCACGCTGGCACCGGCCTCGCGTGCCATCAAGGCGGCGCACAGGGCGGCGTTGCCACCGCCTATGACAAGGACATCAAACTGCGGTGCAGCGGGGGCTTGCATGCTCATGCTTGTTGGCGCGCGGCCAGCACGCGGTCCACCATCACACCGGCCTGCCCCAGGTGGTTGATGGGGTCGCACAGGGCTTCGAGCTGGCTGCGGTTCACATGCTTGTTGATTTCGGGGTGCGCTTCGAGGATGTCGATCAGCGGGCGGTTTTCCTTCAGGGCCTGGCGGCAGAGGTCATAGACCAGGTCGTGCGCATATTCGCGACCGATGTAGCGGCCCAGCCCCATCATTACCGCCTCGGACATGACCAGACCGTTGGTCAGGTCCATGTTGGCGCGCATGCGTGCGGCGTCCACCTCCAGGCCTTCCAGCACAAATTTGGTTTGCTTCAGCGCGCCGGAGAGCAGGCAGAAAATTTCCGGCAGCGACACCCATTCAATCTCCCACGGGCCGGTGGAGCGCTCGTGGTCGGCCACCATGGCGTCCATCAGCGCGGCGGCGTGCTGGCGCACCACCGAGATGTTGGCGTGGATGTAGAGGCAGGAAATCGGGTTGCGCTTTTGCGGCATGGTGGACGACGAGCCGCGCCCCGGCGCATAGGGCTCGAACACCTCGGCCACCTCGGTTTGCATCAGCAGCTTCACGTCCATGGCGATCTTGCCCAGCGAGCCGCCCACCAGCCCGAGGAAGGCACCCACCTCGGCAATGGTGTCGCGCACCGTGTGCCAGGAGATCAGGGGCTGGGCCAGGCCGAGTTCCTGCATCAGGCCCTGTTGGGTTTCCATGGCGCCGCGCTCCAGCGATGAGAGCGTGCCAGAAGCGCCGCCAAACTCGCCCATCAGCACGCGCGGCTTCAATTGCTGCAGGCGCTCGCGGTGGCGGTCGATACCGGCCAGGATGCTGGCCATCTTGTAGCCAAAGGTGATGGGCGTGGCCTGCTGCAAATTCGAGCGGCCGATGATGGGCGTGTCGCGGTAGGTCACGCACAGTTTTGCCAGCGCGTCGCCAATGGCATCGAGGTCTTGCTCGATCAGGGCCAGGCCTTCACGCATCTGCAAGACGGCTGCGGTGTCGGTGATGTCCTGCGTGGTGGCGCCCCAGTGGCAGTACTCGCCCAGGCCGTCGCGGCAGTTGGCGTTGATCTGGTTGACCACCGCAATGATGGGGTAGCCAATCTGCTCGGTCTTGGCCTTGAGCTTGTCCCAGTCGATTTGCGAGAGCTCGCAGTTCTTCACAATTTCATCCGCCGCCTCTTGCGGGATGATGCCCAACTGGCCCTGCACTTTGGCCAGCGCGCGCTCGATGTCCAGGTACTTGGCGGTGCGGTTCTCGTCCGACCAGACCTGGCGCATGCGCGCGTCGCTGAACATGTCGCCAAAGATGCGGGAGTCGATGATGGTGGATGCCATGGTGTGTCCTAAGGGGTTGAAAGGGTTTGGCCGGTCTGGGCCAGCATGCGTTCGGCGCGCAGCAGCACCGGTTTGTCGACCATGCGCGCGTCGACCAGGATGGCGCCTTGGCCATCGGATGCGCGCCAGGCCGTGACCACGCGCCGGGCCCAGGCCAGGGCCTGGGCATCGGGTTGAAAAGCTGCGTGCACCGGTGCCACTTGCGAGGGGTGAATACACATCTTGGCGCCATAGCCCAGGGCTTTTGCATGGGCCAGATCAGCCTGCAGTTGCTCCAGGTCCAGCGCCGCGGTGACACCGGCCAGCGGTGGGGGCAAGTTGGCAGCGCGCGAGGCCATGGCCAGTGCGGTGGCCGCGCTGTCCAGGGCAAAGCCGGGGCCGGGCAGGTCCAGATCGAGCAGGTAGTCCAGCGAACCGAAGGCCAGACGCGCCACCTGCGGTGCCGCCGCAATCGCCTGTGCCGCCAGCACGCCACGCACGGTTTCCAGCAGGGGCAGCACGGTGCCCTCGGCTGGCAGGCAGGCGCACACGGCAGCCACTTGCGTGGGCTGTTCACACTTGGACAACATGGCGTGGCTGAGCCCGCTGCCGGGCAACCAGGCCAGGTCCTCGGCGTGCCAGGGGGTAGTGGCATCGTTGATGCGCACCAGTAGCCGCGCTTGCTCACCTGCATCCAACGTGCGCACCCAGTCGGCAATGGCGCTGCGTGCCAGCGCCTTGTCGGCCGGCAGCACGGCGTCTTCCAGGTCCAGAATCACGCGGTCCGCGCCACTGGCCAGGGCCTTGGCAAAGCGCTCAGGTCGGTTTCCGGGCACGAACAGATAGGTGCGGGCGAGGAGGCTGGGTGGCAGAGCGTTCTGCGCAGGTAAAGGAGGAGCCTGCGAAGCAGGCGGGGGACACGGAGCAGAACGCTCTGCCGCCCAGACTCCGGTGTGGGAGGGTGCGAAGTCGGTGCCGCTCAAAGCAGCACGCCCTGCCGTCCTGCCTCCGGGGTGGGTGGTGTCGCTCACACCGCCCCCTGCGTACGCAACTCGTCCACCTGCGCGCTGCTGTAGCCCAGCCCGCCCAAAATGCTTTCCGTGTGCTGCCCCAGGGCCGGCACGGCGTCCATGCGCGGCTGGCCCCGGCTCCAGGAGCCCGGCGGCAGCAGGGCGGGCACCGGGCCCACCGAGGTGTCCACCGTGGTCCAGCGCTGGCGCGCCTGCAACTGCGGATGGGCCCACACCTCGTGCATGGTGTTGACCTGGGCATTGGCAATCTGTGCGGCCTCCAGGCGCGCTACCACTTGCTCGGCCGTCAGGCTGGAGAAGGCCTGCACGATCAGCGCATAGAGCTCCGTGCGGGCGGCTACGCGTTGCGGGTTGCTGGCAAAGCGTGCGTCCGTGGCCAGGGCGGGCTGCTGCAGCACCTGCTCGCAAAAGGCCTTCCACTCGCGCTCGTTTTGCAGGCCCAGCATGACGGTCTTGCCGTCACCGGCCGGGAACGGGCCGTAGGGGTAAATGGTGGCGTGGCTGGCACCGGTGCGCTTGGGGGGCTCGGCACCGTCGAGCGCGTAGTACAGCGGGTAGCCCATCCACTCGGTGAGCGCTTCGAGCATGGAGATGTCGATGTGCTGGCCTTCCCCGGTTTGCTGGCGGTGCATGAGCGCGGCCAGGATGTTGGTGTAGGCGTACATGCCCGCGGCAATGTCGGCAATCGAGGGGCCGGCCTTGGAGGGCGTGTCTTCGGTGCCGGTGACGGAGACAAAACCGGCCTCGCTCTGGATCAGCAGGTCGTAGGCTTTTTTATCGCGGTAGGGGCCGTTGTCGCCATAGCCGGAAATATCGCAAACGATGATGCCGGGTTTGGCGGCGCTCAACACTTCATACGACAAGCCCAGTCGGGCGGCGGCGCCGGGGGCGAGGTTCTGCACCACCACGTCGGCCTGCTCGAGGATCAGGCGCATCAGCACCGCCTGCGCCTCGGGGTGCTTGACGTCCAGGGTCAGGCTTTCCTTGGAGCGGTTGG
>CANCCF010000113.1 GCA_947374485.1 Comamonadaceae bacterium
GGGCACGTGGACGGGTGACAGGCCCGACATGGCCTTGGGCGTCACACCGTCAAAGGCGATGGGTGCCGTGCTGCCGTGGCAGCTGGCGCAGTTGGCCGTGACACCCGTGTGGCTGTAGGCCGAGTTGCTGAACTTGGCCGTGTTTTGCACCGGCAGCGTCATGCTGGAGGTGATACCACCGGCCGTGACGTGGCAGGACTCGCAACCCAGGGCGCCCATGTCCACGTGGGTGGCCGAGACCGTCTTGATCTTCGGGTTCATGCTGGCCATGGCGTTGTAGGTGGCGGCGTTGGTGGCGCTGTGGCACTGCGCGCAGTTGGTGCTGCTGGACGGCGCGTAGAGGTGGATGTTGGCGATCGTGGGCATCACCGCAAAGTCTGCGTTGGTATGGCAGTTGGCACAGGTGGCGCCACTCTTGATGGGGATGTGGTTGGCCGGCACGGCACTGGCCGTGAAGTCAGCCATGCTGGCGTGGCAGTTGGAGCAGTTGCCCGTGGTGGGGTGCGCCGCATCCTGGACAAAGTAGGTGCCAGCGCTGGTTTGTGGCCGGGTCTGGAAGCCCTTGAACGGCGCCGTTGTGGTGATGGGGTACTGGCCCATGCTCATCCACACCATGTTGGTTTCATGGCAGCTCAGGCAATTGCCCGTGGTGCCGGCGTGGATCATGGAGGCCGTGGGCGTGGGCGCCAGGAAGCCGCTGCCGGGTGCGGCCTTGGTTGCCACGCCTGGCACCAGACCGGACGGCGTGCTGCCCAGATGGCAGCTCTCGCAGGTGGTGGTGGTGGGCAGGTGCGAATTGACGCCCGGTGTGGCCGAGGGTGGCATGACCACGATCTTGGAGATGCCGTAGAAGCTGCTGGCGGTTATGCCCTGGCCGTGGCAGGCCGCGCAACCGGTGGTGATGCCACTGTGGCTGAACTGCGCGCCGCCAAAGGTGGTCATGCCGGCGCTGGCGCCCGTCAGCGGGATCAGCATGGAGGGAATGCTGTTGGTGTGGCAGACCTCGCAGCCCATGCTGGCCTGCACCGGCACGTGGATGGGCGACAGGCTGGAGATGGTCTTGGGCGTGACGCCAAAGAACGTGCTGCTGTTGACGGTACTGCCGTGGCAGTTGGCGCAGCCCGTGGTGACACCGGCGTGGCTGTAGGCCGACTTGCTGAACTTGGCGTTGTTTTGCACCGGCAGGGTCAGGCTGGAGTTGCTGCCCACGTGGCAGGTCTCGCAGGCCTGGCCGGCCATGTCAATGTGCTTGGCCGGCACGCCGACCAGGGACGGGTTCATGGACGGCATGGCGTACAGCGCGGCGTTGGCGGCGCTGTGGCACTGGTCGCAGCCGCTGCTGGTTGAGGGCGCATTGGCGTGGATGTTGGCAATGGTGGGCATCACCGCGAAGTCGGGGTTGGTGTGGCAGGACGAGCAACTGGCCGTGGGTGCCGTGGGAATGTGGTTGCCCGGCTTGGACGGTGCGGTGAAATCGCTGGAGGTGCTGCCATGGCAGGTGGAGCAGTCCCCGGTCTTCGGGTGCAGGGGGTCCGCCACATAGAAGGTGCCAGACGAGGCTTGTGGCCGGGTCTGGAAGCCCGTGTAGGGGGCGGTCTGCCGGGCCGGGTACTGGCCCATGCCCATCCACACCATGTTGGTTTCATGGCAAGTCGAACAGTTGCCGCTGATATTGCTGTGAATCATGGCCTGGGTGGGGGCCGGCAACATAAAGCCACTGCCGGGCGCGGCGCGGCTGGCCACACCGGGTACCAGACCCGAGGGGGTGCTGCCCAGGTGGCAGGTTTCGCAGGTGGTGCCCGACGGAATATGCGAATTGGCACCGGGCCCGGCAGACGGCGGCATCACCACGATGCTGCTGATGCCATAAAAGCTGCTGCCGGTGATGGAGGGGCCGTGGCAGGTGGCGCAGTCGGTGGTAATGCCGGTATGGCTGAATTGGGCACCGGCAAAGGTGCGCATGCCGGTTGAGGGCACCAGGCCGGTGGGCGCGCCGCTGGTGTGGCAGACCGTGCAGGCCGTGGAGTTGGCCACTGGCACGTGGGCCGGGCTGAGGCTGCCCATGTTCTTGGGGGTGACGCCAAAGAAGGTGCCCGCGCCGACCAGCATGCCGTGGCAACTGGAGCAGGTGGTGTTCACGCCGGCATGGTTGAACAAGGAACCCGAGAACTTGGCGCCGTTCTGCACAGGCGTGGTGGCCATGCTGGAGCCGGTGCCCACGTGGCAGCTCTCGCAGCCAGCGCTGCCCATGTCGATGTGGTCGCCGGGCGGCGCGACGATCTTGGGCACCATGTTGGCCATGGTGTTGTAGGTCGCGGCATTGGCGTCGCTGTGGCAGGTGGCACAGCCGGTGCTCGTGCTGGCAATGTTGGCGTGGATGTCGCTGACCGAGGGCATGACGGAGAAGCTGCTGCTCTT
The DNA here is from genome assembly GCA_947374485.1 of Comamonadaceae bacterium. Taxonomy (GTDB): domain Bacteria; phylum Pseudomonadota; class Gammaproteobacteria; order Burkholderiales; family Burkholderiaceae_C; genus Allorhodoferax. Next base: position 2,419 of record CANCCF010000113.1, read on the forward strand.
GTGGCAGGACGCGCAGGCCGCCGTGGTCGGAATGTGGTTGGCCGGCATGGAGGGGCCATTGAAGTTGACAAAACCGCCGTGGCAGCTCGAGCAGTCCCCACTGGTGGGGTGCAGGCTGTCATTGACATGGAAGGTACCGGCCGCAACCTGCGGACGGGTCTGGAAGCCGGTGTAATTGGCCCCGGTGGTCAAGACGGTGGGGTTGATGGGGTAAATATCCATGCCCATCCAGACCATGCCCGTGTCGTGGCAGCTGGAGCAGTTGCCGCTCACGCCGGCGTGGATCTGGCTGGCCGCAGGCGGCGACCTGCGGAAGTCACTGCCGGGCATGCTCTTGGTGGCCACGGCGGGCACCAGGCCCGAGGGGGTGCTGCCCAGGTGGCAGGCTTCGCAGGTGGTGGAGGTGGGCAGGTGCGAGGACGCGCCAGCAGGGCTGGTGGGCGGCATCACGATCTGGCTGACCCCATAGAAGCTGCTGCGGGTCACGCCGGGGCCGTGGCAGGTGTCACAGCCGGTGGTGATGCCGGCATGGCTGAATTGCCCGCCGGCAAAGGTGGTCATGCCTGCTGCGGGCACCAGCATGGCCGGCACACTGCCCACGTGGCAGGTCTCGCAGGCCGCGGCCGCGCCCGCGCCCACCGGCACGTGCATGGGTGACAGGCTGGCAATGGTCTTGGGGAAGATGCCGTAAAAGCTGGCGGCGCTCACAGACGCGCCGTGGCAGCTGTCGCAGCCGGTGCTGATGCCGCTGTGGCTGAACAGCGAGCCGGAGAAGTTGGCACCGTCTTTGACCGGCAAGGCGGCCATGCTGGAGCCCGCGCCCACGTGGCAGCTGTCGCAACCGAGCCCGGCCTGGGCGATGTGGTTGGCCGGTGGAAACACGATCTGGGGCCGCATGGAGGCCATGGCGTTGTAGCGGGTGGCATTGACCTGGCTGTGGCAGTCGGCGCAGGTGGTGCTCACGCCGGGGCCGTGAATGGCCGACAGGGTGGGCATGACGGCGTAGTCGGCGCTCAGGTGGCAGGAGGCGCAGGTGGCCGTGCCGATCGGGATGTGGTTGGCCGGTGGCACGTTGACATTGAAGTCGAGCTGGCTGCCGTGGCAGTTCGAGCAGTTGCCCGTCACCGGGTGGGCCGCGTCATCCACCGCATAGGTGCCGCCGCCGGAGAGTGGCCGGGTCTGGAAGCCCTTGTAGGGCGCAAACCGGTTAATCGGGTATTTGTCCATGCCCACCCAGACAAAACTGGTTTCGTGGCAGCTGCTGCAGGTGCCGGTGGCGCCGGCATGGATTTGGGCCGCCGTGGGGGTGTACAGCGTGGCAAAGCCGGTGCTGCCTGCCGTGGTGCTGGCGGCCACTGCCGATATCTGGCCTGAAGGGGCGAGGATGTGGCAGCTCTCGCAGGTGGTGCTGGTGGGCAGGTGCGAGCCCGCGCCTGGTGCAGCCGATGGGGGCATGACCACAATCTTGCTGATGCCGTAGAAGCTGTTGCCCGAAATGCTGGGGCCGTGGCAGCTCGCGCAGCCCGAAGTGATACCGCTGTGGCTGTAGGCCGAGTTGCTGAAGCGGGCCCCATCGGGCACGGGTGTGGCGGCAATGCTGGAGCCGGCGCCCACGTGGCAGCCTTCGCAGCCCACATTGCCGGCGTCGGCAATGTGTCCGCCGGGCAGCGACACGATCTTCATATTGGGCGTGGCGTACAGCGCGGCATTGGCAAGGCTGTGGCACTGCTGGCAATTACTGCTGGTGCTGGGCGCGTTGGCGTGGATGTTGGCCAGGCTGGGCATGGTGGAGAAGTTGCCCGTGGTGTGGCAGCTGGCGCAGGCCGAGCCGGTGGCCACGGGGATGTGGTTGCCGGGCATGGCCGAGGCCATGAAGGCCGAGCCCACACTGTGGCAGTTGGAGCAGTCGCCCTGCAAGGGGTGGTTGGCATCCGGCAAGGAGTAGGTGCCGCCGCCCAGCTTGGGCCGCGTCTGGAAGCCGGTGTAAGGCGCCATGGTGGCCATGGGATACATGTTCATGCCCAGCCATTCATTGGGGGACTCGTGGCAGCTGGCGCAGTTGCCCGTGACACCGGCGTGAATCGCCGTCGGCGTGGGCGCAGGCGTCCTGAACCCGCTGCCCGGAACGCCGGCCGTGGCCGGCACCGACATCAGGACGGCGGGTGTGCTGCCGCTGTGGCAGGTTTCGCACCCGGTCGAAACCGGAATGTGGGTCGAAGGCCCCGGCTGCGTGCCTGCGGGCATGCGCACGATGTTGCCGATGCCGAAGAAGTTGCCACTGCTGAAGTTGACCGCGGGGCCATGGCAATCGGCACAGCCGCTGCGGATGCCGGTGTGGCTGAACTGGGAACCGCTGAAACGGGCGCCCGTCTGCACCGGCAGCTGGACGCTGCTGGCTGGGCCGACGTGACAGGCCTCGCAGCTTTGCCCGTTCATGGCAATGTGGTTGCCAGGGGCACGCGCGATGACCATGTTGGGCCGGGAGTAGTAGGCGGCCGCGTCGGCGCTATGGCACTGCTGGCAGTTGGCGTTGGGCGAAGGTGCAAACGCGTGTATGGCACCCATGTCGGGCTTGATGGAATAGTCGGTTGTGGTGTGGCAGGAGGTGCAGGCCACCTTGGCCGTGGGGATGTGGTTGGCCGGTATCTTGGGGCCGGTGAATTGCATCGTGCTGTGGCACTGGGCGCAGCTGGTCTTGTTCAGGTTGGACAGGTGGGTGGCATCCGTGGGGTTGACGGTGACGTTGGGGTGCGGGTGGTTGGAGGCGTGGCAGCTCTCGCAGCTGATGGATTGCACCAGGGTGTGGCTGAAGGTGCGGGTGGCGTCGATGAACTGCGCCTGGTTGCTGGCATGGCAGGCATCGCAGCTGATGTTGCCAGTGGGGATGTGGTTGGTCGGCATGACCGTGGCGGAACGTGGGTTGTTCCAACCATGGCAGGAGGCGCAGTCCTTGGGCGTGCCTTTGAATACGCCCTTGACGTGGCAGCTCTCGCAGCGCGCGGTCTGGTGCTGCACGTTGAGCACAAAACCGGTACTGGCATGGTCAAAGTCCGTGGTCTGGGCCTGGGCCGGCTGGGCAGCGGCGAATTGCAGCAGTGTGAATGCGATGCAAGCCCAGAGGCAACGCAGCAAGCTGCGCCCACGCAGGCTTGCTGGCAGATTGATTAGCTTGCCCATTGGACGCTCCCGGTTACATCACAGTATTTTGAATTCATTTATCGGCTCCCTGCCCCACACGACTCTTTACTTTTTTCCAGCTCTCAACCTGGTGGCACTGCTCACAGCGGGGGCCGAAGCCGCCGCTGTGCACATCGTCCGACCGGTGGCAGGACACGCAGGAAGTGCCCAGGGGCGCGGCGTCCTTGCCACTGGGCGCTACCTGCTTGTGGCAGGCCGCGCATGCCACCTTGGCATGCGAACTCTCCAGGCGGTATTTGGTCCGGGTGTCGTGGTCGAATGACCAGGTCGTCCAGGCCCGCGTGCTGTGACAAGACTCACAATTCACGCCGAACACCAGCTTGTGTTTATCTTCCTTATTGTGGCAGGAATAGCAGTCCCGCGGCGCATCTTTGTAACGAAGTGTCGTGTGGCAGGTCTTGCACTCGGCCACGATGTGGCGCCCGGTGAGCGGGAAGCGCGACTTGCCATGGTTGAAGCTGGTGCCCTTCCAGGCCTTGTCGTTGTGGCAGCTCTCGCACTTGTCGCCGAGCTGGGTCTCGTGTTTGTCGTCTTTCTTGTGGCAGGCCAGGCAGGGCAGAGGTGTGTTGCGGAAACTCGCCAGGTCCTTGTGGCAGTCGCTGCATTTCACGCTCGGCGCGGCGTGCGCATTGCGCAACTGGAACTTGGTGCGGTCATGCTTGAAGCGGCCTTCGGTGTTCTTCCAGTCCTGCGCGTTGTGGCAGTCACCGCACTCCCGGCCCAGGTTGGCCTTGTGCTTGTCGTCCTTGAGGTGGCAGCCTATGCATTCCTTGGGGGCTTCCTTGTACATGGCGCTCTTGTGGCAATCCTTGCACTCCACCTTGGCATGCTTGCCCAGGAGCGGGAACTTGGTTTTCTCGTGGTCGAACTTGGCCACTTCCTTCCAGTTTTTCTCGGTGTGGCAGGCCGCGCAGTTGGTGCCCAGCGATTCCTTGTGCTTGTCGTCCTTCTTGTGGCAAGCGTTGCACTCCTGGCTCAGCTTGTCCTTGTACAGGTTGCCCGTGTGGCATTCCTTGCAGGCGGTGGTGCGGTGCTTGCCGCGCAGGTCGTACTTGGTGTCGTTGTCGTGGTTGAAGCTCGACGGCTTCCAGGCTTTGGTGCCGTGGCAGGTTTCACACTTCTCGCCATACAGTCCCTTGTGGCCCTTCTGGTCGTCGATCTTGCGGTGGCAGGCGTAGCAGTTCTTGGGCGTGTCCTTGTAGACGTTGTCCTTGTGGCAGTCGGTGCACTTGACGTCGCTGTGCTTGCCGGTGAGCGGGAACTTGGTGGTCTCGTGGTCGAACCTGGCCTCCTTCCAGTCGGAGTCGGTATGGCAGTCCGCGCACTTGGGGCCCAGGCTGCCCTTGTGCTTGTCGTCCTTTTTGTGGCAGCTGTTGCAGTCCTGCGCGGCTTCGCGGTATTTCTTGCCGGCCACATGGCACTTGTCGCAGGCCACTTTTTCATGTTTGCCATGCAGTGTGTAGTCGGTCTTGGCGTGGTCAAACTTTTTCTGGTCAAATTCGGCGCTCTTGAGGTCGCGCCCCTTGTGCTCGGTGTGGCAGCTCTTGCAGACCACGGGCTGGTCCAGTCGGCCATGGAAACCGCCCTTGCCACGCACATCGGCGCCCACCGGCTTGTGGCAGTCCATGCACAGGCCGTCCTGGGCCTTGCGGTCAAGCTTGACATGGCATTGCTTGCATTCGTCCTCGTACTTGGCGTGGGCTTGCGACAGCTTGCCCGGCGCCATGATGGACTCAATACCCTGCGCCCACGCGGCTGCAGTCAACCCCGGACCCAGTGCCAGGCAGAGCACAGCACACACCGCGCGCCATGTCAGCCACTGGAAGAGGGAGGGTCTTGCCATAGGTCAGGTCCGGTTCAATACACGTGGACCGCGTATACATGCACCAGCACGGTCAGCACCAGCACATACACGAAAGGTATGTGGGCCACATGCCAGAGCGAGAGCAAGAAGGAATAGGAGGAGAACTGGGCCACCCGGACCACCGATTCCAGGTAGCGGCCCACCATTTTTCTGGCCCCCTTGCGCCTCCGCTGCAGGTCTTGGCGCGACCATTTCTGACTGACTGCCATCTGGGTCATCAGCACATCCAGTTCGGACACACAAAGGCGGTAGGTCATGAGCTGCAACAGGGGCACCCACACCACGGCCCGTGCCACGTGCAACAGGCCTTGACGGGGTACGAGCTGCGTGCGTTCAAAGTCCCTCAGGCGTTGCTCCACGGCCGGTGCGAAGGCCAGGCGCGAGCGCGCGTCGTCCCGGTCCATACCTGCCCTGCGCATGAGGTCCTGCAAGCTGGTCTGCTCACCCTGCAGGCCACGATTGACTCTTTGAAAAATGAAACGCCCAGCCACTCCACTGCCGGCCACCAGCAGCATGCTGTAAAGCGCTACGGCAGCGTTCAGGGAAGCGGTCTGAAAATTGGAGTGCAACAGAATGGTGAGCGGACCCAACACCCCCAACACCACATGCATCCAGAACCAGCCTTTGATGTTGCCCCAGTCGCGAGCAAGACGCAGATGTTTGCGCAATGGGTAGAGCAACAGCAGAAGCATCATGGCGGAGCCCGACACACCCATCCAGTAGCCCGCGTCATCCCCCGGGGTGAACAAGCCCAGCTGGCTGATGCGCCAGGTGCCCCAAATCAAAAAGGCCAGACCCAAATAGACAAAGGTATCAGCCGTGAGCACCTGCACCGGCGACCGCTCGTCGCCCTGAGTGGCCAGATCCTGATTCGCCGTTGTTTTCATATGGATGTTGTTGTCAGGCTGTTGCCTTGTCGATGGCTGAGGTTCCTCCCAAGGAATCCCCCCTACTGAACAGTAAACAAAACAGGTTACGGAAATCTTAAGAGGTGTAAGCTTGCCTGCGAAAAGTCTTCAACTGCCCACAGTTTGCCTTGATCCGTTGGTAACCAAATGTATTTGGCCTGCCCAGGTGCCCCCCCCGCAATGGCACGGCTACTTGCGTGGGGCGGATTTGGCTTCGCGGTCTTGCGGGTTGATCGGGGGCTGCACTTGGTTGTCACTGTAGAGCATGGACAACATGAAGCTTTCCTGGAATCCGACGTGGTGGACCCGGTTGAGCTGATGCGCAAGGGCACCCCAGACCAGGGCGTAACAGGAGACTCCCAAAATCACCATCAGCGACCAAAAATCCAGTCGGCGCAGCGGGATTTCGAGCAGCTTGTAATGCGTCAAGGCATAGGCGGCGGCCAATACCAGCACCGTGCTGAACTGGCAATAGGAGGCCAAGTTTCTCAAATGGAGTGCGTTGAGCCGCACCAGCACCATGCCCAACAGGGCCAGACAGAGCGTGAGTGCCAGCAGAACCAGAGCGGCGGTGTAAATCGGTTGCATAAATTGAACTTCTCCCAGACGCCCACATTATGGGGCGTGGCGCCGGATTGACCCAGCGGGAGGCAACAGATCAGCGCTTGTCCGTGCGCATCAAAGTGCCGCGTCCAGCACTTCCACCCAATGCCGAACCGGATTGGCAGTGCCGCTTTGCAAATGCGTGATGCAGCCGATGTTGGCGCTGATGATGGTCTCTGTGGCTGCGGGCTGCAGGTTGCCCAGCTTGCGGTCCCGCAGCTGGTAGGCCAGCTCCGGGTTCAGCACCGAATAGGTGCCCGCCGAGCCACAGCACAGGTGTGCCTCGTTGGCCGCAATGCGCACCGCAAAGCCCAGCTCTGCCAGGTGTTGCTCGACACCGCCGCGCAACTTCTGGCCATGCTGCAGGGTGCAAGGGGGGTGGAACACCAGGCCGGCACGCGGCACGACTTTGAGCTGCCCGCGCAGGGCGTCCACCAGTTCGGGCAACAGCTCGCTCAAGTCGCGGGTGAGCTCGCTCACGCGGGCGGCCTTGTCGGCATAGGCCGGGTCGTCCCGCAGGATGTGGCCGTACTCCTTGACCGTGACGCCGCAGCCGGAAGCATTCATGACAATCGCCTCAACGCCACTGCCACTGTCCGGTGCTATCAGGGGCCACCAGGCGTCGATGTTGCCGCACATCTGTGCTTTGCCACCGTCCTGGTCATTGAGGTGGAATTTGACCGCGCCGCAGCAACCCGACTTGGGCACCACCAGACTCTGGATACCGGCAGCATCGAGCACACGGGCGGTGGCGCTGTCGATGTTAGGGGCCATGCTGGGCTGGGCACAACCGGCCAGCAGCAGCACCTTGCGGGCGTGCGTGCGGCTGGGCCACTGGCCCGCGTCCCGCTTGACCGGCACCTTGTTTTGCAGGCTGTGGGGCAAGAGCGGACGCAGCAACTGGCCGATCTGCATGGCCGGTGCAAACAGGGGCGAAGGCAGGCCTTCTTTCAGGGCCCAGCGCACTGCCTTTTCGGCCAGCGGCCGCTCCACCTTGGCATCCACCAGCTTGCGGCCGATGTCCACCAGGTGGCCATAGTCGACGCCGCTGGGGCAGGTGGTCTCGCAGTTGCGGCAGGTCAGGCAACGGTCCAGGTGCAGCTGCGTGGCGCGCGTGGGCGCCTCACCCTCAAGCACTTGCTTCATCAGGTAGATGCGCCCGCGCGGCCCGTCCAGCTCGTCGCCCAGCAGCTGGTAGGTGGGGCAGGTGGCGGTGCAAAAACCACAGTGCACGCACTTGCGCAAAATGGCCTCGGCAGCCAGGCCGTCGGGCGTGCCCTGGTATTCAGGGGCGAGATGGGTTTGCATGGGGGGTGAGTCCGGGGTTGAAGATCCCCTCTGGATCAAAACTGGCTTTGAGGCGCTGGCTGATGGTGGCCAAGGCAGCGTCCGCAGGTGTGAGGCTGTAGGACGCTGCTTGGGGTGCTGCAGCACCGCGCCAAAACACCGTGGCACTGCCACCGGCCTGTCGTGCAGCGGCTTGTACCCGGCCGGCGTCTGCGGCCGGGGCCCAAAGCCAGCGCAGCGCGCCGTGCCACTCCACCAGGCTGGCATAGGGCAGCGCCAGTACGGGCGCCGTCTGCGGCAGGCTCAGGCGCCACAGCTCGGCGTCAGCCTGTGGCGGCTGGGTGAAAAAAGGCAGTTGCTGGTTGCGGCACAGCGCCCAGTCGGTGCCGCTTTGGGCGGCCTCCAAACGCTGGCCCGGCAGCTCGGCCAGCATTTTTTGGCAGGCCGCTTCCACCGCCGCCACAGCGCCGCGCAGGCGCACATACAAGCTGGGTTTCGGGGTGCCCGGCTGTGAGGCATCCAGCACCCAGCAGCTGGCATTGAGTGGCAAGGGCTGGCCGCCCCAGCGGTGCAGGGCTTCCAGGGCTGCGGCCTGCTCCAGCGCGAAGCACAGCGTGGCCTCAGCCGGGGCCCGCGGCAGCACCTTGAGCGAGACCTCGGTGAGCAGGCCCAAGGTGCCGCGCGCCCCCACCATCAGGCGCGAAACGTCATACCCAGCCACGTTCTTCATGACCTGGCCACCAAAGGTGAGGTGCTGGCCCAGGCCATTGAGGAGCTTCAGGCCCAGCACATAGTCGCGCACCCCGCCCACGCTGGCACGCGCGGGGCCGGACAGGCCAGCCGCCAGCATGCCGCCCACTGTGGCAGGTGACGCATCCGTTGCATTCGCCAGGGACCAATGCAAATGCGGCGGCTCGAAGGGCAGGCACTGGCCTTGTTCGGCCAACAGGGCTTCGAGTTCGGCCAGCGGCGTGCCGCAGCCCACCGTAACCACCAGTTCGGTGGGCTCGTAGCTGACGATGCCGCTGAGCTCGCGGGTGTCCAGCAAGGTACCGTGCGAGCGGCCCATAAAGTCCTTGCTGCCGCCACCGCGCAGACACAGGGGCGTGCCGTCCGCACGGGCCGCGGCGATGCGGTCGGTCAGGGTGCGCAGAGCAGATTGCAAATTTGGCATGGCGCCGATGGTACGGGCTGCCCAAGGCGGCACGCGTGAATTATTTGAACGCGCAGGCTTAAATTAATGCGTCTGCAAAGAAGTTCACCTGTAGCCCGGGCGTTGCCACGCGGGTAAAGAAGACCGCGCCCGAGTCGGGGAAGCAGGCCAGTTCGGCCGCACTGCGGCCATGGCGGGCGCTGGTGAGGTACAGGGTTTGGAGGTCTGGCCCGCCAAAACACGGCATGGTGGGGCACTGGGCTGGGGTTTCGAGCTCCTGCAGCAATCGTCCATCGGGGGCGAACTGGCATACCCGCCGCCCCTCGAACATGGCCACCCAGTAGTTGCCCAGGGCGTCCACCGCAGCACCGTCGGGGCGGCCCTGGTAGCTGCGGTCTTCAAAGGTCCAGCCGGCGGGTTTGGGCGCGAACTGCAAATGCAGGCGTTGCGCGCTCAAGGTGTTGGTGCGGGTGTCATGGTCCCATGCGTGCACCAGGTGCTGCGGGGTGTCAGCCCAGTACAGGCTTTTGCCATCCGGGCTCCAGGCCAGGCCGTTGGCGGTGAGTGCCTCACCCGCCTGACGCTGCACGACGGCGCTGCCAAAGCGGCAGTCGATGGAAAAGAGTTCGGCGGCGCGGCTGGCCTTGGGCTCATCAATGGTGCCCACCCAGAAGCGGCCCTGGGCGTCGCACTTGCCATCGTTGGCACGCACGGTTGCCGTGTCATAGGGCAGCGTGGCAAGCAAGTCCAGTGCGCCGCCCCAGGTGCGGGCACGGAACACGCCGTGGCGCAGTGCCATGACCAGGCCGCCGCTGGCGGCCGGGGCTATGCAGCCGGGCTCGCTGGGCATGTCCCAGGTCTCCACTGTGCCGGTGTGAACCTCGGCGCGCAGAATCTTTTTGCC
>CANCCF010000114.1 GCA_947374485.1 Comamonadaceae bacterium
AACTTTTCCATGTACACCGCCGGATTGCCAAAGGCGGCTCCGGCTTCGGCCTTGGTCATCTGCACCGCGTTGATCAACGCGGCTTCGGTGTGCACCACACGCATGCCGCGCCCACCGCCACCACCGGCGGCCTTGATGATCACGGGGTAGCCCACGGTCTTGGCAATGCGGCGAATCTGCGCCGGGTCGTCGGGCAGTTCACCCTCAGAACCTGGCACGCAAGGCACACCGGCACGGATCATGGCATGCTTGGCCGAGACCTTGTCCCCCATGATGCGGATGGACTCGGGTGTGGGGCCTATGAACTGAAAGCCGCTTTTTTCCACGCGCTCGGCAAAATCGGCGTTTTCGCTCAGGAAACCGTAGCCGGGGTGGATGGCCTCGGCATCGGTGACCTCGGCGGCCGAGATGATGGCGGGCATATTCAGGTAGCTCAAGCTCGAGGCCGCAGGCCCGATGCACACCGCCTCTTCAGCCAGCTTGACGTATTTGGCGTCCCGATCGGCTTCTGAATACACCATGACGGCCCGGATACCGAGCTCGCGGCAGGCACGCTGGATGCGCAGGGCAATCTCGCCACGGTTGGCGACCAGTATTTTTTTGAACATGGACGGTAGGGACCGGGCTTATTCGATGATGAAAAGGGCCTGGCCGTATTCGACCGCCTGCCCGTTTTCACACAGAATTTTGGTGATGGTTCCCGACTTGTCGGCCTCGATTTCGTTGAGGATCTTCATGGCCTCAATGATGCAGATGGTCTCGCCTTCCTTGATGCTGTCGCCCACCTCGGCAAAAGCCTTGGCGCCAGGGGAGGACGAACGGTAAAAAGTGCCCACCATGGGCGATTTGACGGTGTGGCCGACTGCAGCCTCTTCCACCACCACAGCTGCTACCGGTGCGGCTGCCGGGGCTGGCGCCTGTGCAGGGGCCGCATGCTGCATTTGCTGGTAGACGGGCTGGCTATAGCCCTGAACCATGGCGCCGCCGCCCTTGACGATGCGCACCTTGCCTTCGGCTTCGGTGATTTCCAGTTCAGACACATTGGAATCGGACACCAGGTCAATGAGTGTCTTGAGTTTGCGTAAATCCATGGAGTCTCCAACAACTATCGGTCATAAGGCTCTAATTTACAACAAAATGCATCAAACGTCTGTAAATTTATTTTTTGCGAACTGCACCCGTTGCCAGGAACGGAATGCCGCATGCCCCAAAAGGGAGAGCCACAAGGGGCTTGGATGGCTTGAAATGCCCCAAGCAGGTGGCTATTTTAACCGAGCCCAAACCCCAAGTTCAGCGGCGGACAATTTGCCCAGGCGGCGCTGCAGGATCGTGCCATCCGCACCCAGTGCCAGAGAGTAGGGCAATGAGCCAGAGGGGTTGCCCAAAGCACCGGCCAGCTCGCTGCCACCTGCACCGGCCAAGCCAATGGCGTACTGCACCGGCCTTTGCTTCAGGAAAGCCACCACTGCCGCAGGCTTGTCCACCGCCAAGCCCAGCACTTGCCAGCCATTGACCTTGTTTTCATTGAAAAAGGCGTTGATTGCAGGCATTTCTTCAATGCAGGGCGGGCACCAAGTGGCCCAGAAGTTGATCAGCAAGGGCTTGCCGCGCAAGGCCTGCAGGCGCACCGGCGGCCCTGCGGGGGCGTCCCACTGCAAATCCCAAAAACCTTCTGGCGGCTGAACAGCGCCGCTGCTCGCATTGCCGTCGCCATGCAAACGCCACCAGGCAAAACCTGCGCCCGCGGCAGTAGCCAACAAGCCCGCGCCACCCAGCAGCATGTGGCGCCTGAACGCGAGCTCCGATGGGTCTTTGGATTGGCTGTTTGATCTGCCGTTAGACAGGGCATCAGTGAGGCCTTCGTTGGCCAGCGAATGAAGATTTTTATCAGTTTCAGTCATGGCGCTCTATCATGCAACAAAACCCTCAAGGCTGCCGCGTCGCCCCGGGGTTTGTGCCCTCGTCCATCGGGTTTCAGGGCACCGCGCAAATCGTCAAAGTCATACACCATCAGGTGCACGCCCACGTTCACACCCAACGCAGGCAGGCGGGCATGGACGCTGAGCGCGTCCACGGCTTCGCCCTGAAAGCCGGTAACAGCGCTCACCTCGAAGCGCACGCCCATGTCGATCAGGGCGATCTCGGCAGACTTGGGGTCGTCGCAAAACAACTGGATGTAGATATCGGAATGGCGGGTGGCCGTGCCACGCCACACCGCGCCTCCCAAGTGCGGCCTAAAGTGCTGCAGCCGCTCCAGCCACTGCAGGGCCAGTTCGCGCAGGGCGCGCAATTCGGCAGGCTGGGTCTCGGCGCAAAAAAGGGCGATGTACGCCTCCACCGCCTCTTCAATCTGCTCGTTGTCCGGCAGGCCCGCGCGAGCGGACAGGCCCAGCTGTTTGCTGGCGCGGCGCTTGGCCGGGCCGTATTCCAGGCCCTCTTCCACCACCATCCGGGCGGCTGCGGCGGCAATTTCTTCTTTCACGGATTCCATGGTCCCATTGTGCACAATAGGCCCATGCACATTCATATTCTGGGTATCTGCGGCACGTTCATGGGCGGTTTGGCTGCCCTGGCGCGCGAAGCCGGACACCGCGTCACCGGCTGCGATGCCGGTGTCTATCCCCCCATGAGCGACCAGTTGCGCGCCCTGGGCATCGACCTGATCGAAGGTTTTGGCGCCGAACAGCTGGCACTGCAACCCGACCTGTTTGTGGTGGGCAACGTGGTCAGCCGCGCCCGTCTGCCCACCGGCGCGCCCAGGTTCCCGCTGATGGAGGCCATTCTGGACGTCGGCGCGCCCTACACCAGCGGCCCGCAATGGCTGTCCGAACACGTTCTGCAAGGCCGCCATGTGCTGGCTGTGGCGGGTACGCATGGCAAGACCACCACCACGGCCATGCTGGGCTGGATTTTGCACAGCGCCGGGTTGGAACCGGGGTTTTTGGTGGGCGGGGTGCCTCTGAATTTTGGAGTTTCCGCAAAACTGGGAACCGGAAAATGCTTCGTTATCGAAGCCGACGAATACGACACCGCTTTCTTTGACAAGCGCAGCAAGTTCGTGCACTACCGCCCGCGCACGGCCGTGCTCAACAACCTGGAGTTCGACCACGCCGACATCTTTGATGACCTGGCCGCCATCGAGCGCCAGTTTCACCACCTGCTACGCACCGTGCCAGCCACCGGGCGGGTGGTGGTGAATGGCCTGGAAGAGAGTCTGGCGCGCGTGCTGCACCGGGGCTGCTGGAGCGAGACGCGCAGCTTTGGCGCGGCAGTCAGCGATTTTTCCGCCGTGGGCGAGCCGCATGATTTTGACGTGCTGCTGCACGGCAAGCCGGTGGCCCATGTGCGTTGGACCTTGGGAGGTGTGCACAACCAGCTCAACGCCTTGGCGGCGATTGCGGCGGCCGACCACGCGGGCGTGCCACCCGCGCAGGCGGCCGAGACGCTGGCGCGCTTTGAGAATGTGAAGCGGCGCATGGAGGTGCGCGCACAGATTGCGTTGCCCGGCAGCCCTGCAAACGCGCCCGTCACGGTGTACGACGACTTTGCCCACCACCCCACGGCCATCCGCACTACCGTCAACGGCCTGCGCCGCCGCGTGGGCACGGCGCGCATCCTGGCGATCTTCGAGCCGCGCAGCAACACCATGAAGCTAGGCGCCATGAAGGCGCAGCTGCCCTGGAGTCTGGAAGAGGCCGATCTCTCCTTTTGCCACAGCGGCGGCCTGGGTTGGGATGCGTCCGAGGCGCTGGCCCCGATGGGCGCGCGGGCCCAGGTAGCCGACACCGTAGACGCGCTGGTGGCGCAGGTGCAGGCCCAGGTGCAGCCCGGCGACCACCTGCTGTGCATGAGCAACGGTGGCTTTGGCGGCATCCACCAGAAGCTGGCGGACGCCCTGCGGGCGTTGAAGCGACCCGGGGGTTAACCCCGGCGCGCCTTCACCGCCTGCGACAGCACTTCCAACGAGGCCAGCGAGTCGTCCCAGTCGAGGCAGGCATCGGTGATGCTCCTGCCGTACTCCAGCTTGGACGCATCGTCCTTGCCCGGGGTGAACTTCTGCGCGCCGCCCTTGAGGTGGCTTTCCACCATCACGCCGAACACGCTGGTGGAGCCGGCCGTGATCTGGGCGGCAATGTCGCGTGCCACTTCCAGCTGCTTCTCATGCTGCTTGCTGCTGTTGGCGTGGCTGCAGTCCACCATCAGGCTGGCGGGCAGTTTGGACTTTTCGAGCTCGGCGCAGGCTGCGGCCACGCTGGCAGAGTCGTAGTTCGGGGTCTTGCCGCCGCGCAGAATGACGTGGCAATCCTTGTTGCCCTTGGTCTGCACAATCGCCACCTGGCCATTCTTGTGCACCGACAAAAAGTGGTGGCCACCGGCTGCGGCCTGGATGGCGTCGGTGGCGATTTTGATGTTGCCGTCGGTACCGTTCTTGAAGCCGATGGGCGCCGACAGGCCCGAGGCCAGCTCGCGGTGCACCTGGCTCTCGGTGGTGCGCGCGCCAATCGCGCCCCAGGAGATCAGGTCGCCCAGGTACTGGGGCGAGATCACGTCCAGGAACTCGCTGCCGGCCGGCAGGCCCAGGCGGTTGATGTCGATGAGCAACTGGCGCGCGATGCGCAGGCCCTCGTCAATGCGGAAGCTCTCGTCCAGGTAGGGGTCATTGATCAGGCCCTTCCAGCCCACGGTGGTGCGGGGCTTCTCGAAATACACGCGCATCACGATCTCAAGCGTGTCGGTGTACTTCACCCGCATTTCTTTCAGGCGGCGGGCGTATTCCAGCGCGGCGACGGGGTCGTGGATGGAGCAAGGGCCGATGATGACCAGCAGGCGGTCGTCCTTTTTGGCCATGATGTTGTGGATGGCGTGGCGCGTGTCCGAAATCAGTTTTTCGACGGCTGTGCCCTGGATGGGGAAGAAGCGGACCAGATGCTCGGGAGGTGGCAACACGGTGATGTCCTTGATGCGTTCGTCGTCGGTGATGCCGGTGCGGTCGGCGCTGGTGTGGGCTGCAGTGGTCATGGGCTTTTTCTCGGGATGGAACAAACACAAAAAAAAACCGCCGGGAGGGCCGGCGGTTTTTGGAAGATTCGGTACTTTCTTTACAGGTACGTTCCGATCTCTCTACCGCCGCAGGCGTTGGAGAACCAAAAGTAGCTAAAGAAAAAAGTGGCTGAATGCATGGGGACCAATGTAGCACAGGTTTCTGACGCGGCCTTTTCAAACGCAGTCAAACGCTTAACCAGCGCCACAAGCCATAGACCACAAAGCCGCCCACAATGGCAGAGAGCGTCTGGCGCGTCCACAGCGCCACCAGCACCGCCGCAATGGTGCCGGGCAAGTAGGCGTTGTGCCACGAGAGGTCAACAGCGCCCTGCGGCGCCAGTGCCATGGGCACGATCAGAGCGGTGAGCACGGCCACTGGCACATAGCGCAGCGCACGCTCCAGCCAGCGCGGGAAACGCACGCTATGGCCAAACACCAGAAAGCTCAGGCGTATGCCATAGGTCACCAGCACCATGCCCAGCAGGGCCAGGCCCCAGTAGAGCTGCACCTCCTCACTCATGGCAGGGCCTCGGGTTTCACGGGCGTGGCCAGGCGCTCTGACAGCACGTCAGCACACAAACCCGCCGCCACACCGGCCACGGCCGCCAGCATCAGTCCCATCTTGTAGGGCAGGCCGCGCGCCAGCAGCGCCACGGTCCCTGCCACCAGCGCGGCGAACAGCACCGGGCGCTGGCGCAGTTGCAAGGCGACGATGGCGGCAAAAGTGGCCAACATGGCAAAGTCCAGCCCCAGCGTAGCCAGCACGGGCACGCTTTGGCCCAGCAGCACACCCACCACGGTCCAGAGCTGCCAGTTGAAATACATCACCAGCGAAGAGCCCAGCCAGTACCAGGCGCCATCGCGTGCATCGGTGTGGTGGCGCAACTGGTTTTCCACCACGGCAAAGGTTTCATCGGTGAGCCAGAAGGCCAGGGCCCAGCGCCAGCGTGCAGGCAAGGCGCGGGCATAGGGCAGCAAGGTGGCGCTGTACAGCGCGTGGCGCAGGTTGACGACGAAGGTGGTGAGCCAGATCACTGGCAAGGCCGTTGCTGTGCCAATCAGGCTGACCGCCACAAACTGCGACGAGCCGCCAAACACCAGCAACGACATGCCCAGCGTGAGCCACACCGGCAGCCCGCTGCCAATGGCCAGGGTGCCAAAGATCACGCCAAAGGGTGCAGCCCCCACCAGCATGGGGAATGTGTCACGCGCCCCGGCTGCAAAGGGGCGCCAATTCAGCGCAGGCAAACCCGAGGGTCCTTAAGCCGTGCCGCCCACGGTCAGGCCGTCGATGCGCAGGGTGGGCTGGCCCACGCCCACGGGCACGCTTTGGCCCTCTTTGCCGCAGGTGCCCACGCCGGTATCGAGTTTCATGTCGTTGCCAATCATGCTGACGCGCTTGAGGCACTCCGGGCCGCTGCCCACAATCGTGGCGCCCTTGACCGGATACAGGATCTTGCCGTTTTCCACCCAGTAGGCTTCCGACGCGGAGAAGACAAACTTGCCCGAGGTAATGTCCACCTGGCCGCCGCCAAAGTTGGTGGCATACAGGCCCTTCTTGATGCTCTTCACAATCTCTTCCGGCGCTTTGTCACCGCCCAGCATGTAGGTGTTGGTCATACGCGGCATCGGAATGTGGGCATAGCTTTCGCGGCGGCCGTTGCCGGTGGGCGCCACGCCCATCAGGCGCGCGTTCATGCTGTCCTGGATGTAGCCCTTGAGGATGCCGTCTTCGATCAGCACATTGCGCTGGCTGGCATTGCCCTCGTCGTCCACATTGAGCGAGCCACGGCGGTCGGCAATCGTGCCGTCATCCAGCACGGTGACGCCCTTGGCAGCCACACGCTCGCCGATGCGGCCGCTAAACGCACTGGAGCCCTTGCGATTGAAGTCTCCCTCCAGGCCGTGGCCGATGGCTTCGTGCAGCAGGATGCCAGGCCAACCGGAGCCCAGCACCACCGTCATTTCACCGGCCGGTGCGGGGCGAGCGTCCAGGTTCGTCAGGGCCGCGTGCACGGCGTGGTCCACATACTCTTCGATCTGCGCATCGGTGAAATAGGCCAGGCCAAAGCGGCCACCACCGCCGCCGGAACCGACTTCGCGGCGGCCTTTTTGCTCTGCAATCACGGTGACTGAGAGGCGCACCAGCGGGCGCACATCGGCGGCAATGGTGCCGTCGGCGCGAGCCACCAGCACCACGTCGTATTCGGCCGCCAGCCCGGCCATGACCTGCGCCACGCGCGGGTCCTTGGCGCGGGCCAGGCGCTCCACCCGGCCCAGCAGATCGACCTTGGACTGGCTGTCCAGGGTGGAGATGGGGTCCACGCCGTTGTAGAGGCTGCGGGCACCGGCGATCTTTTGCTTGGATGTTTTGACGCGGGCCGATTTGGCGGCGCTGGATATCGTGCGCACGGTGCGGGCCGCATCCAGCAGGGAGGCTTCCGAGATGTCGTCGGAGTAGGCAAACGCGGTCTTCTCGCCGCTGACCGCGCGCACACCCACGCCCTGGTCGATGCTGAAGGAGCCAGTTTTGACGATGCCTTCTTCCAGGCTCCAGCCTTCGGAGCGGGTGTACTGGAAGTAGAGATCGGCGTCATCCACCTGGTGCGCCCGGATTTCGTTCAGCGCCTTTGCCAGATGGGTTTCATCCAGGCCGAAGGGCGTGAGCAGGAGGGACTTGGCGGTGGCCAGGCGTTCGATGGTGGGTTCGCGAGAGATCATGCTTTCATTTTAGGCCTGTCGAATACCCGTTACAAATAACCGGTCCCCACTCCCCCCAGCCCCCTCGCCCCGCCGGGCCGAGGGGGAGCTTAAAGCGGACAGCCCATTTGGCTTCCTCGCTTCGGCCAAGCACTAAATGGTCGTTGCGTTGTTAAGCCCGTATTCGGGGCGAGAAAACCAAATGGGCTGTCCGCTTTAGCTCCCCTTTCACCCCGGCGGGGGTGAAAGGGGCGGGGGGGATAGGGGGGAACTACAAAAGCCCCGCAGGAAAGAACGCAGCGAATACGCAGTGAATCAGGATTGAACCAGCCGTTTCGAATTCGCAATCGACATCAAAATCCCAAGAGCCAACCCCAATGTCACCATGGCAGTACCGCCGTAACTGATAAACGGCAACGGCACCCCCACCACCGGCAAAATGCCGCTCACCATGCCCATGTTCACAAAGGCATAGGTAAAGAAGATCATCGTCACCGCCCCGGCCAACAGCCGCGCAAACAAGGTGGGTGCCTCCAGCGCAATGGCCAGCCCGCGCAAAATCAAAAAGATGAAGGCCGCAATCAGGCACAGGTTGCCCAACAGGCCAAAC
Source organism: Comamonadaceae bacterium (assembly GCA_947374485.1). GTDB lineage: Bacteria > Pseudomonadota > Gammaproteobacteria > Burkholderiales > Burkholderiaceae_C > Allorhodoferax. Next base: position 8,354 of record CANCCF010000114.1, read on the forward strand.
TCTTCCGAGAAAGCGGCAAAGATGAAGTCGGTAGTGCGCTCCGGGATGAACTCCAGGTGCGTTTGCGTGCCCTGCATGAAGCCCAGGCCAAAAACGCCGCCCGAGCCAATGGCGATCATCCCCTGGATGATGTGAAAGCCCTTGCCCAGCGGGTCGCGCGTGGGGTCCAGCAGGGTGCAAATGCGCTGCTGCTGGTAGTCGTGCAGCACAGGCCAACGCATGCCGTCAGCACACAGCGTGGGCTCGAAGGCCACGATCAGGGCCACGCCGATCAAGCCGAACACCACGGGTGGCACGATCAGCTTCCAGCTCATGCCGGCGAAGAAAATCACCGACATGCCAGCGGCCAAAATCAGCAACGCCGTACCCAGGTCGGGCTGCTTGATGATCAGCGCCACCGGCACGGCCAGCAGCAGCGTGGCCACCACAAAGTCCAGGGGGCGCAACTGCCCCTCGCGTTTCTGGAACCACCACGCCAGCATCAGCGGCATGGCAATCTTGAGCACCTCGCTGGGCTGTATGGTCACACCCACATTCAGCCAGCGTCTGGCGCCCTTTTTGGTCACGCCAAAAATGGCCACAGCAATCAGCAGCGCCACCCCCAGGGTGTAGAGCGGTACGGCCAGGGCCATCAGACGCTGCGGTGGAATCTGGGCCACCACGAACATGATGCCCGCGGCAATGAGCATGTTGCGGGCGTGGTCCTCGAAGCGGGTGCCGTGGTCCCAGCCGGAGGAGTACATGGTGAGCATGCCCGCGCAGGCCAGCAAAAACACGGCAAAGGCGAGCGGGCCGTCAAAGCCGGCAAACCAGGGCGCGATGCGCTGGCGCAAGGAGGGTTGGGAAAATGGGGAGGCCATACAAAACCAGTAATCTGCGCAATTATCCCGCCAAGTGCACCCAACGGACGCCGCCCCACCGCAACACCCCCACATGCCGCAACACGCAATGACCACCCCAGACACGCCATGCACCACCACCCACCTGCTCTACCTGCACGGCTTTCGTTCCTCGCCGCAATCGGCCAAGGCCCGCCTGATGGCAGCGCACATGGCCCGGCACCACCCCGAGGTCGTGTGGCACTGCCCGCAGCTGCCGCCCTCGCCCCGCGAGGCCATGGCCATGGTGCATGAAGGCACCGCGCACTGGCCGTCCGACACCATGGCCGTGGTGGGCTCCTCGCTGGGCGGCTTTTATGCCACCTGGTTGGCCGAGCAGCGTGGCTGCCGTGCCGTGCTGCTCAACCCGGCCGTGTACCCGGCGCGTGACCTGGAGAAGTACATAGGCGAGCAAACCCAGTGGCATGCGCCTGAGGAAGCGTTCTACTTCCAGCCCCACTATGTGGACGAACTGCGCACGCTGAGCCCGGGCGAACTGCGCGCACCGCAGCGTTACCTGGCCATCATCACCAAAGGCGACGAGGTATTGGACTGGCGCGAAATGCACGCGCGCTACGCCGAGTGCCAGATGCTGCTGCTCGCAGGCGGCGACCATGCCATCAGCGACTTTGCAAGCCACCTGCCGCGTGTCATGGCCCATCTGGGACAATGACCGCATGTTCTTATTGTTTGAAGAAGCCGGAAAATTCATGGCCGGTCGGGTGCTGTCGGAGGCCGAGTCCTCCGCGCAGGTGGAGTTGGACAGTGGCAAGCGCGTCAAGGTCAAGGCCAGCAACATGCTGATCCGCTTTGAAAAGCCGACGCCGCAGGCCTTTGTGCAGGCGGCCCAAGGCATGGCTGAAACCATCGAACTGGAAATGGCCTGGGAGTTTGCGCCCGAAGAAGAATTCGGCTTTGCCGACCTGGCGCGCGACTATTTCTCGGCCAACGCGTCCCAAGAGCAGCAGGCCGGCATGCTCTACAAGCTGTTTGAGGCACCGCACTACTTCCGCCGCGCCGGCAAGGGCCGCTTCAAGCGCGCCCCCGCCGACATCATCGCCCAGGCCCTGGCTGCGATAGAAAAGAAACGCCAGATCGCCGAGCAGATCACGCTGTGGGCCAAAGAACTGGGCGAAGGCAGCTGCCCCGAGGCCATCAAGGACCAGCTCTACAAGATCCTGTTCAAGCCCGACAAAAACGCGCCCGAATACAAGGCCGTGGTCGAGGCCTCGCGCGCCACCCACACCGCGCCGCTGGAACTGCTGCAAAAGGCCGGTGCCATTCACTCGCCCTACCTGTTCCACTGGAAGCGCTTTTTGCTGGAGAACTTTCCCAAAGGCACGGGTTTTCCCGCCATCGCCGCGCCACCCATTGCCGACGAACTGCCGCTGTCTCAAGCGCAGGCCTTCTCGATTGACGACTCGCAAACCACCGAGATTGACGACGCCTTGTCCGTGCAAGGCCTGGGCAGCGGAACCGTTACCGTGGGCATCCACATTGCCGCGCCGGGCCTGGCCGTGCTGCCGGGCAGCCCGGTGGATGTGCTGGGGCGTGCGCGCCTGTCCACCGTCTACATGCCAGGCTACAAGGTCACCATGCTGCCCGACGCGGTGGTGCAGAGCTACACCCTGCAGGCCGGGCGCGACTGCCCGGCCGTGTCTTTGTATGTGACGCTGGATGAGGCCACGCTGGAGATCGCAAGCAGCGAAACCAAACTGGAGCGCGTGCCCATCGCCCACAACCTGCGCCACGACCAGTTGGACGCCGTGGTGACCGAGCCCTGGCTGCAGGACCCGGCCTTCAACCACAGCGAAGAGCCCGAAGCCCTCACCGGCCTGCGCACCCAGCTGGCCTTTTTGCACCGGCTGGCGCGCGACCTCAAAGCCAAGCGCGAAGTGGTGCGCGGCAAGCCGGAGACTTTCAACCGCCCGGACTACAACTTCCGCCTGAGTGGTGGCGCAACGGGTACGGGTGGCGAGCCCACCGGCGAAGAGACCGTGCACATCAGCACCCGCATGCGTGGCGCTCCCCTGGACCTGATCGTGGCCGAGGCCATGATCCTGGCCAACAGCACCTGGGGCAACTGGATGGCCGAACTGGGCGTGCCCGGCATTTACCGCAGCCAGGCTTCGCTGGCGCCCGGCGTGAAGGTGCGCATGGGTACCCGCGCCCTGCCGCATGCCGGCATTGGCGTCAAAAGCTACGCCTGGAGCACCTCGCCGCTACGCCGCTACACCGACCTGGTGAACCAGTGGCAAATCATCGCCTGTGCGCGCCATGGCAAGACGGCCGCGCTGGTGGCGCCCTTCCGCCCCAAGGACGCCGACCTCTTCTCCATCATCTCGTCATTCGATACCGCCTACAGCGCCTACAACGGCTACCAGGGCGCCATGGAGCGCTTCTGGACATTGCGCTACCTGCAACAAAACAACACCACCGAACTGGTGGCCAGCCTGTTCAAGGAAAACCTGGTGCGCGCGGATGAATTGCCGCTGGTGCTGCCCGTGATGGGTGCGCAAGGCCTGCCGCGCGCGGCCAAAGTGCGCGTGCGCCTGGGCGAGGTGGACCTGATCACGCTGGACGTGCATGGCACGGTGCTGGAGCGGCTGGACGCGCCGCTGCCGCAGGGCAACGACGAAGTGGCAGAGGACGACAGCGACGACGAAGAGGTGGCAGGCCCGATTGCAATTGCCGTGGATGTCAGCGACAACCCGGATGCTTCCAACGATAATCCGCCTTAGTGATTTTTTCAAAATACAGCACATTGCAACTGGCCCTGGGTGCATCCATCGCGGTGCACGGTGTGCTGCTTTCGGTGCGCTTTGTGGACCCGGAATCTCTCAACCGGGTGTTCCAGGACACGCCGCTGGAAATCATCCTGGTCAATGCCCGCACCAATGAAAAGGTCGACAAGGCCCAGGCAATTGCGCAGGCCTCGCTGGCCGGTGGCGGCGATGCCGACAGTGGCCGCGCCACCAGCCCGCTGCCGCCCTCGGCCTTCACCGATGTGGGCGAAAC
>CANCCF010000115.1 GCA_947374485.1 Comamonadaceae bacterium
TCAAGCAGGATGCTGCCGGAAGTGGGCGTGTAAATGCCGGTGATCAGATTGAACAACGTGGTCTTGCCGGCGCCGTTTGGCCCGATGACGGCATAGACAAGGCCGGCGTCGATGCTGAAGGACACGTTTTGCACGGCCTTGACTCCGCCGATCTGGATGGAGAGGTCTTGAACTTCAAGCAGTGCCATGTTCACTCCCCCTTGCCGAAACGGGCGGCTAGCGTGGGCACCAGACCCTTGGGCATGAAGATCATGCTCAGCATCAGGATGGCACCAAACACCACCGTCTCCCAGCCCTCAAAGGTGGCCAATGCCTGAGGCAAGGCGGTGAGCAACACGGCGCCCAGCACCGAGCCATAGATGGAGCCCATGCCGCCGATCACGACCATGGTGACCAGTTCGATCGAATGGAAGAAGTCCGCCAGATTGGGCGTAACAAAACCCACATACAGCGCGGTGACGCTGCCCATGATGCTGGCAAACATGGCCGACATGACAAACACGCTGACCTTGTAACGCACCACATGCACCCCCACCACCTTGGACGCGACTTCGGAGCCATGCAGGGCACGCAGGGCGCGGCCAAAGGGCGAATCGATGATGTTGATGGAGGCCCAGATGCTGATACACAGCAGGCTGGCGACGATCCAGTACCACGGCTTGTCGCCGGAGATCTCCAAACTGCCAAAGGCCATGGCGGGCACGGCCATGCCGTCCGGGCCACCGGTCCAGGCCGCCTCGTTGCGCACCACGATGTTGATGATGATGCCCAGGCCCAGTGTGGCCATGGCCAGGTAGTGGCCCTTGAGGCGGAAGATGGGGCGCGCCAGCACGGCAGCCAGCACGCCGGCGGCTACCGCACCGGCCACCACGGCTAGCAGCGGATGCCAGCCGAAGTGCGTGGGCAGAGCGGCAGACGCATAGGCACCAATGCCGATAAAGCCGGCGTGGCCCAGGCTGATCTGACCGGCAAAACCGATCAGCAGGTTCAGGCCCAGCACGATGACGGCGTTGATGGCCATGCGAATCGCCAAATCCACATAAAAGCTGTTGGGCAGTACCAGCGGCAAGAGCAGCAGGACGGCGGCGATCAGATACAGACCGCGGTAAGGATGTTTGCTCATGGCCTTAGACCCGGTCTGTGGCTTTGCCACCAAAGAGGCCGCTGGGCCGGAAGAACAGAATCAACAGGATCAGCACAAAGGGCATGGCGTCCTTGTAGGACGACGAGATGTAGCCGGCGCCCATGGCTTCGAGCACACCCACCAGCAGGCCGCCGACCACCGCGCCCAGGCCATTGCCCAGACCGCCCAGCACCGCGCCGACAAAACCCTTGAGGCCGAGCATGATGCCGGCGTCGTACGAGGTCAGCGTGATGGGCGTGACCAAAATGCCACCCAAAGCGCCCAGGGCCGCCGACATGGCAAAGCTCAGGAACAACACGCCATCGGTGTTGATGCCCACCAGCTCGGCCGCCACCCGATTGAAGGAAGTGGCCAGCATGGCCTTGCCCATCAGGGTGCGTGCAAAGAAGTACCAGAGGGCACAGACCACCACAGCGGTCACGCCCAGCACCCACAGGCTTTGCGGCATCAGGGTGGCGCCCAGCACGTTGATAGGCTGCTCGCCGGAGAAGGCTGGCAGGCTGAAGGTGCCCTTGCCCAGCCAGATTTGCACCAGACCGCGCAACACCAGCGAAGCACCTATGGTGATGATGATCAGCGTGACCGGCTCGGCGCCTTTCACCGGCTCAATGGCCACTTTTTCCATCACCAGGCCGACGATGGCCGGCAGCACGATGGCCAGAACCAGGGACAGCGGCAGGCCCAGACCGGAGTTGGTGAAGTACACGGCCAACATGCCGCCGAGCATGATGAATTCGCCCTGGGCGAAGTTGATCACATGGCTGGAGTTGTAGATGAGCGTGAAGCCCAGCGCTGCCAGGGCATAGGTGGAACCCACCGTGATGCCTGAGAACAGGAACTGCAGGAATTCGGCCAGCATCAGGTGTTCACCCAATGGCCATGGCGGCATTCAGTTGTCTTTCGACCGTGGGGCACAGAAGTCTCCTTGTGGTGGACCCGGCATGCGAAATGCTCAAGCCTTTTTCTCATTTAACTGGGTTGAATTCTGACATTCAGAATCGATTACGTCAATTAAAAGGATACATAAAAATCTGTTTTTCTAATATTTCAGTATCGTATAGGGTTTACACTTAGGCCAATCTAGGGTTTCCACCAACCCCAAATGCGCTAGTTTTAGCCATAGCCATGGCAAAAGGAAGCATGGACGCGCCTATGACCGGAAATGAAAAAGCCGACCAAGGTCGGCTCTAACAAGATACAAACTTTCTACCAGTCGTAACAATTATGAATCATTTATCGGGATGAGCCCAGGCGCTTGGACAAGGCGGAGGTGGCGAGCTTGAGTTCTGCTAAGGCCAAGCTGTCGGGACCCAGGTCGGAAATACCTTCCACTCCCACGATGGAAATGGCCATCGTGATGGTGTTCTTGAAGTTGAACACCGGGGCCGCGAGGCCCAGCACGCGGCTGGCATAGTCGCTGTCGCGCACCAGGGAGTAACCGTCGGTACGGACGGCCTGCAAGACGCGCTCCACCTGCTCCAGCGTTTTGAATTCAGTGGAGCGCCCCAGGCCCAACTCGCGCTCAAGAAGCGGGCGAACGATCTCGGCCGGCATCCACGCCGCAAACAATCGCCCGGTGGAAGTGGCCAGCAAACTCACCGTAGCGCCCGTGACCACATTGACGGTGATGGGACGGTGCGGCCGCTCCCAGCGCACCATCACCGGACCAAACTCGCCCCACACGGACAAGGCCGTGGTTTCATTGCTCAGGTCGCGCAGCCGGGAAATGCTGTTAAGCCCCAACTTGACACGGTCCAGACGGTCCACGGCGGCCAGCCCCAGGGGTATGGCCAAGGGGCCCAGATCGTATTTCGCGTTCTCGCTGTCCTGCTGCACCAGACCGGAGCGCACTAGGCTCACCAGATAGCGATGCGCCTTGGAGGCGGGCATGTCGGCCGCCGCGGCAATTTCCTTGAGCATCATGGCCGAGCCGGACTCCAACAGCACCTTGAGTACCGCAACGCCAATCTCCAGCGATTGCACGCCGTGACTGCTCTTCAATTCGTCTTCCATAGCCTCCCCTTTCAGGCCGCGTTCAGAGCGCCAGCATCCAGATCCATGCCGAATTCAAAACGGCTGACCAACGCGCGCGATGCGTTGGGCACCGTGCCGCTGGAAAGCCGCACATTGGCATCCAGATGGCGCTCGGACAGGGGCAACAGTTTGCGGTACAAATCCCGGCACAGCAGGCGGGCGCGGCTTCCTGGCCAGGTGGCAGGCAACAGGCTCTCAGGCAACTGGGGATCCCGCAGCAGCAGCCGGCGCACATCATGAATCAGCAGCGTGCGCACCAGGAAGGCATTTTCTTCCGACACATCTTCCTGGCCTTGTGCATGCAGTGCATCGCGTATGGGTTCGTACTTTTGCAAAAAACCTTCATAGGACAGGGCCAGGTCACTCAGGTTCCAGGCTTTTTGCACCATATTAATGTCCGTGGCACACTGCGCCGCCCGGGCGTTGACCGCCACCATGGGCATCAATTGCGCGCGCACGGCCTCCAGCCCCTCGGAGGCCAGACTTCCCATGACCTTTTCCAGATCGGCGCTCGGGTGCACAAAGCCGCCGGTCGCCGTTTCGCCAAATCCGTGCCAAAACAAAGCCCGGCGCAACTGCTCACGAACGCGCACATCAATCTCCCCGACCATCAGAATCAGGCGCCAACGCCGGTCCCAGCCCGGAATGTCAGCCGCATAAATTTGTCGGGATGCCTCATCAAAGCGGCTGCGGCCTGAGGGCGTGAGCATGTAATCGGTCTTGCGCCCCAGCGCCTCGGACTGCAGCCACTCCTCCTTGACCAGGCGGTAGACGGCGGTGCGCACCAGCCGCTCATTGACACCCAGGGGCTGCAACAGCTGGATCATGCTGCCCAGGGACACCCGCCCACCGCGCGGCAATATGGCATCACCAAATACCGTGGTAATCAATGATCCGGCCTGGATGCGGCTTTTTTGCCGAAACCGCTCCAGTCGTGTTTCAATGGCCTCTGAGATAGTGTGTTTCACAATATGGGAAGTGTAGTCGCGGTTACGGCAGGCTATGGGGACCCTCCTGTGCTTGTTTTGTTGGCAGCACTGGAAGCCGGGCTGTATTTTGACCAGATTTGTATGACCCAAACAGCGGCATGTTCGGTTTTGAGCCCAGACTCGGAGTGCCTCCGATGGAATTCAAGGAATCGAATCCACCGTCCTTCTTAGCGCTCAAACATGGAGTTCTCGAAGTGGCCGTTTCTCATGGTGACGCAGCGAACGCGCCTAGCGAATCTGCGCAATGACCTCATTGGCACGTTGCCGAAAACCACGACCGGTCGCTGAAAGGGGTTGAACTGTCCCGCCCCAAAGCAGACCGTCACGAGCACCCGCTTCCAGCCCAAAGCTGTACCCCGACAGACCACAAGGCCCGCGCGCCTTGATGGCGGCTTCGTTCCAGCGTCGACACAGCCTCAATGCAGCTTGACCTGCGGCCCGGTGCGCCGGGTGAGAAAATGCGCCAGTGCGTCCAGGGCCGTGCGCCAGAGGCCATGCAGCGCCAGTTGGTGGCGCAGGGCCAGGCTCTCGTACAGCAGCCAGGCCACATAGCCTTCGAGCCACCAGCCGCCGCGCACCACCGAGCCCAGCAAGTTGGCCACGGTTTCGTGCGCGCCCAGCGCCACCAGCGAGCCGTGGTCGCGGTAGCGCCAGGGCTGCAGGGGCTTGCCCGCCAGTTGCCGGGGCAGCTGGCGCGCCAGGTGCAGGGCCTGCTGGTGCGCGGCCTGGGCGCGTGCGGGCACCCAGGCTTCGCGGTGCCCGGGCCAGTGGCAGGCGGCGCAGTCGCCGATGGCAAAAATGTGGGCATCGCGCGTGGTTTGCAGGGTCGGGCCTACCAGCAGTTGCTGGCGCGGGTTGCACTCCAGGCCCTCGATGCGGGGCAGAAAATCCGGCGCCTGGATGCCTGCGGCCCAGACCCCCAGTTCAGCGGCAATCCAGCTGCCGTCGGCCAGGCGCACGCCCTGGCGGTCCACCTCTTGCACCGGCGCGTGGGTGTAGATCTTCACACCGAGTTTGACCAGTTCCGCACAGGCCGCCTCGGCGAAGCGCGGCGGCAGCGCGGGCAGCACGCGGGCCTCGGCCTCGATCAGGTGAATGCCCAGGCCACGCGCGGGCGTTGGCGTTGCCGTGGGTGCCTGTTCCTCCAGCCCGTAGCGCAGTAGCGCCTCGGCACTGTGGTGCAGCTGGGCTGCCAGCTCCACGCCGGTGGCACCGGCACCGATGATGGCCACCTGCAATTGTTCGGGCCGCAAGGGCACTGCCTGGCTGTGCGCGCGCAGGCAGGCATTGATGAGGTGCTGGTGGAAGCGTTCGGCATCCAGCGGGCTGTCGAGGGTGATGGCGTACTGGCGCACGCCGGGCGTGCCGAAGTCCTGCACCCGGCTGCCCACGGCCAGTACCAGGGTGTCGTAGCCCACTTCGCGCAGCGGCGCCAGCAGTTCCCCCGCTTCATCGCGTAGCGCGGCCAGCTGCACCACCTGGCGCTGGCGGTCCAGCCCCACCACTTCGCCGATGCAGTCGGTAAAGGCGTGCGCATGCCCGTGCGCGGCGTAGCTGAGCTCGTACAGGCCAAGGTCCATGCTGCCTGCCGCGACCTCATGCAGCAGGGGCTTCCAGAAGTGGGTGCGGCTCTTGTCGATCAGGGTGATGCGGGCCTGCTTGCGGCGGCCCAAGCTGTCGCCCAGGGCGGTGGCCAGCTCCAGGCCCCCGGCGCCACCCCTGGCCACGACGATGCGGTGCAGCGCGGTGGCCATGGCCATGCACGCCCCGTGCGGCCTCAGGGCAGCGCGGCCTGGGCACCCGGGGGTGGCCAGGCACTGCCCGCCTCCACCCGCTCAATGCGCCACTGCGTGGCACGGCCCAGGCGCGGATGCAGGGCCACGCGGGCATAGCCCACGGCTTCGACGGCGCAGGCGTGGCAACTGGCAAAGGCGCGGGCGTAGCGCAGTGCGCTGCCGTCCGCCGCCAGAGACAGCAGCACCGGCGCGTGGAAGGCCGAGAGCGTGTCGCCCGACTTGGGGGCGAGATGGGCGGCTGCCAGCGCACGGGACCAGTCGGCGTCAGACGGCCGGTCCTCCAGGTTGTAGATGCGGTCTTTGCCGAGCAGCACCAAGCCGTCCAGGGTATTGGCGCGCCCGCACCATTGCACCTCGGCCAAGGCCAGCATGCTGCCGGGTCGCACGGGGTGCAGGCGCTTGACTTCCACACAGGTGTGCAGGGCGCGGCGGATGCGCTGCGCAGCCTCCAGGTTGGAGGGGACTGGGGCCGGTGCAGCAATGGCCCGCTGCGCCGCGGACCAGGCTGTAGCGAAGGCCATCACCCACAGAGTGCAAAAAAACAAAGCCCGCCGCACGGGCCATGCCATAACCGTTTGCATGGTTTTCTCCTGCTGCTTGAGGTGAAAGTTTTATAGGCAAACGCCAGCGCGTTTGCAAAGCAGCAGGACAGACCCCTGCAACCCGCAAGGGTCTTGCCAAACCCAGGTCAAAAAGCCGTCAGCCCAGCACCTTGGGCACGCGGTTGTTGCGCAGCCGGAAGGCATCGGGCATGCCAGAGCCCAAGAGCGGGCGCAGGTACATGCGGAAAGCGTCGGTCACGCCGGTGCCTGCGGCGTCGATGAATGCGTCCTCCATGACGCGCGTCTTGCCTGCCACTGCGGAGAGCGGCAGCAGCTCATAGTCCACCGAATAAAAGCCGGTGCGCTTGATGGCCACCGAGCCGTCGGTCGTGCCCCACATGGCGAACTGCACCGCCTTCTCGCCCACCTCGCGGGCTTCGCGCTGATCCACATCCGAGACGCAGCCGATGAAGGAGCGCTGCAGATAGCCAAAGGTGTCGCCGCGCACGCGCTTGATGCCGAGCTTGCCCTTGATTTCCTCGCACAGCAGGTCGGCCAGCGCGCCGTTGCCGCTGAGCTGCACGTTGCCGTGCGCGTCGTGCTCCAGGTCTTTGGCCAGCAGGGCGGCAATCGGTGTGCCGGAGGCATCGTGGATGCCCTCGGACACCGCAATCACACAGCGGCCGAAGCGTGCGTAGGTGGCCTTCACATCGGCCAGAAAATTCTCCAGCACAAAGGTGCGCTCGGGCAGGTAGATCAGGTGCGGGCCGTCGTCGGGAAACTTTTTGCCCAGGGCCGAGGCGGCCGTCAAAAACCCGGCATGGCGCCCCATCACCACGCCCACGTAGACACCGGGCAGGGCCGCGTTGTCCAGGTTGGCACCGGCAAAGGCCTGGGCGACAAAGCGCGCGGCCGAGGGGAAGCCGGGCGTGTGGTCGTTGCCGACCAGATCGTTGTCAATCGTCTTGGGGATGTGGATGGCGCGCAGCGGGTAGCCTGCCTTGTGTGCCTCCTCAGACACGATGCGCACCGTGTCGCTCGAGTCGTTGCCGCCGATGTAGAAGAAGTGGCCGATCTGGTGCGCGCGCAGCACCTTGAAGATCTCCTGGCAATACGGCACATCGGGCTTGTCGCGGGTGGAGCCTAAAGCGCTCGAAGGCGTGTTGGCCACCAGTTCCAGGTTGTGGCTGGTCTCCTGCGTGAGGTCCAGAAAGTCTTCGTTGACGATGCCGCGCACACCGTGCAGGGCGCCATAGATGTGCTGCACCTGCTGGAAGCGCCGCGCCTCCAGGGCCACGCCGACGAGCGACTGGTTGATGACGGCAGTGGGGCCACCGCCCTGGGCGACTAGAATTTTTCCGGAGGACATGGCGCTTTCCTTCAATGGACTGGTTTATGCGTGGAAGCATAGCCGGTGAATGTGACGGGGGGCTTGATTTTCCGTGGCGGGGGTTTTGTCCCTGCGGGGCTTTTGTAGTTCCCCCACTTTCCCCCCCGCCCCTTTCGCCCCCGCCGGGGCGAAAGGGGAGCCAAAGCGGACAGCCGATTTGGCTACTCCGCGCCGAATACGGAATCAAGCGCGGGGAGTCGCCACCATTTTTTTTAGCCTACATCTGACGCCAGAAGTTCCGAGCGCCGGGCACATTCCAGGCCAAGGCCAACCCGGAAAAACCGAACCCTGTAAGGCCCTGGCCGAAGCGACGCAACCAAATCGGCTGTCCGCTTTAGGCACCCCTTGCCCAAGCGGGGGCAAGGGGCGGGGGGGATGGGGGAGTTAAAAGGTAGAGGCGTTCAATCAGTGCCCGCCGCCGAGGTAGGCCGCCTTCACCGCCGGATCATCCCGCAACTGTGCCGCCGGCCCGTGCACCGAAATGCGCCCGTTCTCCAGCACATACCCATAGTCCGCCACCTTCAAGGCAGCCGCAGCAAACTGCTCCACCAGCAGCATGGTCACACCGCGTGACTTCAGGTCTTCGATGATGCGGAAGACTTCTTCCACCAGGATGGGCGCCAGGCCCATGGAGGGCTCGTCGAGCAGCACGATTTCCGGGTTGAGCATGACGGCGCGCGCCATGGCCAGCATTTGCTGCTCGCCACCCGACAAGGTGCCGGCCAGCTGCGTGCGGCGCTCTTTCAGGCGCGGAAAGAGTTCCAGCGCCTTGTCCAGATCGGCGGCCACATCGCCCTTGGGGCGGCTGCCGGTCAGGCGCGGAAAGGCGCCCAGGATCAGGTTGTCGGTGACCGTCATGGTGGCGAACACGCGGCGGCCTTCGGGCGAGTGCGCCAGGCCCAGCTTGGCGATGGTGTAGGACTCCATGCCGTCGATGCGCTTGTCGCTCAGACTGATCTCACCGCTGGTGGGTTTGATCATGCCGGAGACCGCACGCATGGTGGTGGTCTTGCCCGCACCATTCGAGCCGATGAGGGTCACCACCTTGCCCTTGGGCACCTCCATGGAGATGCCATGCAGGACCTGCACCTTGCCGTAACCGGCTTCGAGATTTTTGATTTGCAACATGGTTGGGTCCTGTTCTTATGCGGCGGTGCCGCCGAGGTAGGCTTCAATCACCTTCTCATCGGCCTGCACTTCGGCGGGTTTGCCTTCGGCAATCTTCTGGCCAAAGTCCAGCACCGAGACGTTGTCGCATACGCCCATCACCACGTCCATGTGGTGCTCGATCAGGATCACGGTGATGCCGTGGTCGCGGATCTTGCGGATGATGGTGATGAGCTCCTTGATGTCGGGTGCCGTCAGGCCCGCAGCCGGTTCGTCCAGCAACAGCAGTTGCGGGTCCAGCGCCAGCGCGCGGGCAATTTCCAGCAGGCGCTGCTTGCCGTAAGGCAGGTTGCGCGCCTCTTCGTTGGCGAGGTCGGCCAGGCCGACAAACTCGATCAGGCCCAGACCCCGCTCCACCGAGGCCGCCTCTTCGCGGGTGTAGCGCGGGCTGTGCAGGGCGATGTCGACGATGTTGCTGGCAAAGCTGTGGTGCAGGCCCACCTGCACGTTTTGCAGGGCCGTCATTTCGCCAAACAGCTGCACGTTCTGGAAGGTGCGCGCAATGCCGGAGAGCGCAATGTCCGACGAGGTGCGACCCACCACGGAGCGGCCGGCAAAGTCGATGGCACCGGCCGTGGGCACATAGATGCCGGTGAGCACGTTCATCATGGTGCTCTTGCCCGAGCCATTGGGGCCGATCAGGCCGTGGATGGTGCCGCGCTTCACAGAGATGTCGACGTTGTTGATGGCCTTCAAGCCGCCGAACTGCATCAGCACGCCCTTGGCAATCAGCAGGTCTTCACCGCCGCCGGTGCGTCCGGCATTCATGATGGCGTCGGCGTGCTCGCCCGCTGCGCGCACCACGGCCGGGCCGCTGCGTGCGCCCTTGCGCACAAACAGGTTGCGCACAAAGCCGACGATGCCGTCCTGCAGGTAATACACCACAAAGAGAATCATCAAGCCGAAGATGGACAGGCGCCAGTCGGTGATGGACTGCAGCCAGAAGGCGAAGCCGGTCAGGGCCGCGGTACCCACCACCGGCAGGGCCATGGTTTTGACGGTGGTCATCTTGCGCGAGACCGCAATGGCGCCGCCTACGAGCATCAGCACCGCCAAGGTGGCGGCGACGACGCGGAACATTTCCAGGTCATCGAGCAGCTTGGGCAGGATCACGATGATGGCTGCACCCAGCAGCGAGCCCACACGCGATTTGCGCCCGCCCATGATCACCGCCAGCAGGAACAGCACGGTGAGCTCGAAGTTGTAGGTGTTGGGCGAGATGTACTGCTCGGAGTAGCTGTACAGGCAGCCTGCCAGACCGGCAAAACCGGCGCTGATCACAAAGGCATAGACCTTGTAGCGGTACACCGACACGCCCATGCAGTCAGACGCCACCGGGCTGCCGCGCAAGGCTTCGAAGGCACGGCCGAGTTGCGATTTCAAAATGCGGTCCACCACCACCAGCGACACAATCATCAGCACCAGCACGGTCCAGTAAAAACCGTTTTCAGTGAGCTGCATGCCGAACAGGGAGGGCTTGGGGATCTTGATGCCCAGGGGGCCTTCGGTGAGGAAGTCCATCTCGTTGATCAGGATCTGGATGATGGTGCCAAAGGCCAGCGTCACCATGGCCAGATACGGGCCGCTGACCCGCAAGGCGGGCAGCGCCAGCAAGGCGCCAAAACCGGCCGTCACGCCAATGCTGGCCGGGATGATGACCCACAGCGGCATGCCGAGTTTGAGGAACAGCACACCGGCGGTATACGAGCCCACGCCGAACAGACCGGCGTGGCCGAGCGACACCTGGCCGGTGTAGCCCACCACAATGTCCAGGCCAAACAGCAGGATGGCGTAGATCATGATCGTGCCGACCATGTGGATGTAATAGGGGTTGTGCGTCAGCAGGGGCGCTGCCGCCAGAATGCCGAAGCCAACGATGGCGGCAATGAGGGACTTGCTGTTCATGGTCAGACTTTCTTGATCGCGGATTTGCCGAACAGGCCGGAAGGCTTCAGGGCCAGCACCAGCAAGAGCAGCACCAGGCCGGGCACATCCTTGTAGCCGGTGGACAGGTAGAAGCCGGTGGTGGTCTCGGCCACGCCCAGGATGATGCCGCCCACGATGATGCCCATGCCGCTGGTCAAACCACCGATGATGGCCACGGCAAAGGCCTTGAGGCCCAGCACTGCGCCCATGGTGGCGCCCGTCAAGGTGAGAGGTGCAATCAGCGCTCCGGCGAAGGCCGCCGTGGCGGACGACAGGGCGTAGGAGAAGGTAATCACCAAGCCGGTGTTGATGCCCATGAGCTTGGCGGCATCGCGGTCGTTGAAGGTAGCAACCACGGCCTTGCCGTAAATGGTTTTGCGGTTGAAGAACTCCACGGCCAGCATCATCAGCACGGCGCCGATGACCACCAGCACTTCCATGGGCAGCACGTTGGCACCCAGCAGTTTCATGGGGGACTCTGGCAGGGGCGAGGGGAATTTGAGGTCGTCGCGGCCCCAGATGTTTTCGGCCACGTTCTTGAAGATGATGCCCAAGGCGATGGTGGACATGATCCAGCCAAACTCGCTCTTGATCTTGATGGCCGGGGCCACACCGATGCGCTCCACCACTGCGCCCTGTACTAGGCCAAAGGCAATGACGATGGGCAGCATGAGCCAGAAATTCACGCCCATGTTCACCAGGGTCAGGCCGACCATGGCGCCCAGCATCAGGGCGTCACCCTGGCCGAAGTTCAGGGTGTCCGAGGTCTGGAAAGTGAGCTGGTAGCCGAAGGCGATGACGGCGTAAATCATGCCCAGGGCAATGCCGCTGTAGATGAGCTGTAAGAGGATGGCCATGCTGGTGGTCCTTGCGAAAATAACCGGTGAAAAAATGCCGTCTGGCGGCCTAAAAAAAGCACCGCGCCAGCCGCTGGGACTGGGGCGATGCCTGTTCTATGCAAGCGTGTAAAAAAACTTACTTCTTGATAACCAGAGCGCCCTTGGCGTTGGCGTCTTTCACGCGCACTTCAGAGGCCTTCTTCTGGTCTTCCGGGTAGGCGTAAACCACTTTGCCGCCCTTGACTTCACCGAACACCGGAATGTTGGCGGTGATGGCGTCATGGTCCTTGGCTGTGAAAGGCTTGTTGTAGGTGGTAACCACGCCATCCACAGGTGCCTTCAGGTCTTCCAGAGCGGCCTTGATCTTGGGGCC
>CANCCF010000116.1 GCA_947374485.1 Comamonadaceae bacterium
GGCTCGCTTGGCCTGCAATGGTGCCGCCTGTACCCAAAATAACCACACGTCGAAAATTTGTCATGTACTTTTCACTCTCAAAAACCAATCAAGCTTGCAGAAATTTTAAAACTGGTTAAAAATACAGTTACTGTTTATCAAAACAGTACATTGCCCAGGACTTTAACAAAAGCACAGGATGCACGATGATTGATCAAACCTCTTCGCCCATCAAACTCACGGCCCGCCAGCAGCAAATTTTGGAACTGATCCAAAACGCTATCGGCCGTACAGGATCGCCCCCAACGCGGGCAGAAATCGCCAGTGAATTAGGCTTCAAATCTGCCAATGCGGCGGAAGAGCACCTGCAAGCGCTGGCCCGCAAAGGCGCTATCGAGCTGGTCAGTGGCACCTCACGCGGCATCCGGCTCAAAAGTGAGGCGCTGCGCTCCATCAACGAGTCCAGAGGCAAGCCATTTTCCATGACCTTGCAGGGCTTTGCCCAATTGGCCTTGCCGCTGGTTGGGCGTGTGGCGGCCGGTTCACCCATTCTCGCCCAGGAGCATGTGGACCGCACCTACTACGTGGAAAACAGCCTGTTCCAGCGCCAGCCCGACTACCTGCTCAAGGTACGCGGCATGTCCATGCGCGATGCCGGCATCATGGACGGGGACCTGCTGGCCGTGCAGGCCACCAAAGACGCCAAAAATGGCCAGATCATCGTGGCCCGTCTGGGTGAAGAAGTCACCGTCAAGCGCTTTCGCAGAAACAAGCACCTGATTGAGCTGCACCCTGAGAACCCGGACTACCAGACTATTGTGGTCGAGCCCGGCGAACCCTTTGAAATTGAAGGCCTGGCAGTCGGACTCATCCGCAACACCATGCTCATGTAAGTCAACACCCCAATATACATTTCCATCAGGCAGAACCCCATGAACATCGCTCTGGTCTTACAGCACAAGCTGTTGCTCGGCATTCAACGCTTCATCCTGGGCGGCGCACGCCCCATGCAGCCAACGCAATCGTTGCGCAGCCAGACGCACCCCGCCTATGCCGCAGGCATGCCGCGCGCTTCGGCTGTGCGCAGCAGCACGGCTTCGACGGCCACGCGTCTTTATGTCAAACGGGCCATGCCCTTGCGCGTGTTGCATGAGGTGGAAACCGGCATGCCACGCTCGAGCACCGGGCGCCTCGTCATATCGGGTCGCATGGCCGATGTCTGTGCCGAGTTGGACCGTCTGGTGGAGCGTGAAGCCGCCTTGCACTGAATCCCGAGCTTAGTGCTCAGGCCTTCAGGCGGCGGCGCCCAGCAAGTAGTCCTTCTTGCCCAGATCAACACCGTTGTGCCGCAGGATGTTGTAAGCGGTCACCACATGAAAGAACATGTTGGGCAGTACCCACTGCTTCAGGTAAGCCTCACCTTGCATGGTGCGAACAGTGTCCTTGCCAACCGGAAAGCTGATTTCCTTGGCCTCGGTGCCATCCAGCGACTGCGCAGGTACGCTGGCCAAGTAAGCCAAGGTTTTGGCAATGCGCGCCTTCAGTTCATCCAAGGTTTGCTCGTCATCCGGGAACTTGGGCGCCTCCACGCCCGAGAGTCGGGCCACGCCGTTTTTTGCAGCGTCGCAGGCAATCAGAATCTGACGGGTAAAGGGCAGCATGTCTGGAGCCAGGCGATACTGGGTCAGCGCCATAGGGTCACATCCTTTGGCTTCTACAAAAGCTTGCGCCTTGTCCAGCATGTGGCTCAAATTGCCTAGCATGGCATTGAAAACGGGCAGGCTGGCGGATGACATGGAAATTGGCATGGCGTTCTTTCGGTGAAATTGCAAATGGATGCGCATGTTAGCGCTTCCCCGGCGGCGCACGCGCAAGGCAGGCTTCTGCGGCAAGGCACAATTGGGGCTATGAACATTGTGATTCTTGACGATTACCAGGACGCAGTCCGCAAGCTGGAGTGCGCCAGCAAACTACAGCCCTACCAGGCCAAGGTCTATACCAACACGGTCAAGGGGCTGGGCCAGTTGTCGGTGCGACTGAAGGATGCCGACATTCTGGTCCTGATACGCGAACGCACACACATCAATCGCCAGTTGATTGAAAAGCTGCCCAAGCTCAAGCTGATTTCACAAACCGGTCGCTCGGGCTCCCACATTGACCTGCAAGCCTGTACCGAGCGTGGCATTGCCGTGTCGGAGGGCGTGGGCTCTCCCGTGGCCCCGGCTGAGTTGACCTGGGCACTGCTGATGGCGGCCATGCGCAGGTTGCCGCACTACATTGGCAATTTGAAGCACGGCGCCTGGCAGCAAGCGGGCTTGAAAACCGGCTCCATGCCACCCAACTTTGGCCTTGGTACCACCCTGTCCGGCAAGACCCTTGGCATTTGGGGCTATGGTCGCATTGGCAAGTTGGTGGCAGGTTACGGCCGGGCGTTTGGCATGCATGTGGTGGTCTGGGGCAGCGAGGCCTCACGCGCCGCCGCGGTGGCGGATGGCTTTCTCGCCGCACCCACCCGTGAAATATTCTTCACCCATGCAGATGTTGTGTCGCTGCATTTGCGCCTGACCGAAACCACCACCCATTTGGTCACCGCAGCCGACCTGGCCCTGATGAAGCCCAGCGCCATTCTGGTCAACACTTCGCGGGCTGAACTGATTGAGCCCGATGCCCTCATTGGCGCGCTAAACCGGGGCCGCCCCGGCATGGCTGCCGTGGATGTTTTTGAGACCGAGCCGATTCTGCAAGGGCACGCCTTGCTGCGCCTGGAGAACTGCATCTGCACGCCACATATTGGCTACGTGGAACAAGGCAATTACGAGGATTACTTTGGCCGCGCTTTTGACAACGTGGTGAACTTCATCAAGGGCACACCCACCCACATCGTCAACCCCGGGGCGCTGCAGGTCCGCCGTTAAGCCTCTTTGCCCTGATCACCGGCACTCAGTCGGCCTTTTTGGGGGTAATGTAGGACGACACGTCAAAGTCGATCAGGTTGTTGACTTCAACTGCTTTGCTTTCCTGCTCGGTTTGGTCCAGGTTCAGGTCAAGATCAAGATCCAGATCGAGGTCTTCATTCGATTCCACTGCTGGCGACTGGTAGGCCACGTGGGAAACTGGGAGCGGCGACGTCATTTCCGGCACAGCAGCCGCATTGAAGGAGGTATTGGGCGAAGGTTCCGGCCGCGACGCACTGAATGGCGCGCGACTGGAGTCATAGCTCTGGTCCAGGCGCTTGAGTACGCCATACAAGAGCAGCAAATCCTTGAAGGCTTCCAGATCCATGCCCTGTTCCGGATCATCGTCAGGCAGACGTACCAGACACTGCTCAATGTAGTCGATGGTGTATTCAGTCGGCCACAACACCACGATCTGGTTGCAGATGTCGTCGTAGGCTTCCAGGCCATTGCCCTCGGCTAAAAAGTCTGCATAAGCTGGTATGCGGCCAGTGAACTGGTGATTGAAATCAGAGCGGATCTGCTCAAAATCACTGCGGCGGCTCAGTGTATGGAGAATCTTCAAGAGGTCCAAATAGACCAGCGGATTGCTCTCGGCATTGCCATGGATGCTGGACTCCAGCAGGCGCACAGCTTCATCGTGTTGGCCCAATGCCATGAAAAATTCGGCCTGCTGGCGTACATCCAGCATTTCCCTGGTGTTAATGGAGCGCAATGTGGCTTGGGCGCTGTTGACAAAGTCATTGCGCACTGGGCGGCCCACGGCTGCCGATGCTGCGACAGTGGCTGCAACCCAGGGCGCCACCACAGGTACAGCAGCCATTGGTGCCACCGGAGCGCTGGCCAGTACCGGCGCATTGCGCCGGCTAACACTTTCCACCTTGCTTGGGTTGGCTGCAGCGGCGGCATGCTGGGCTTCTTTGGCCGCGTTGGGGGCGGCTTCGGAAGCCGCGGTCAAAGCAGTTGCCGGTGCCGCACTGGATTGCGCAGCAGACTTTGCCTGGGCTGCCTTGGCCGGCGACCGCGCACCTTCACCAGACCACCAGGGCGCTGCATCAGCCCCTGTGGAGCGCCTGCGCATGGCCACGTAGACCAGCGCAGCCATGGAGGCCAGCAACAGAGCAATCAAGGTATAAACCATGGACCGGCCGTAATTTCCCGAGCCACTGGTCTCCATCGCTGTGGCGATTTGCTGAATGCTTTGCTGGTTCTTGGCAGTGACGATTTGTAGACCACGGATATCGGTCTCCAGGACCTTGGCACGTGCTTCGCTTTTTTGCAGCTCTTCGGCGCTGTTGTTGCTGGCCTGCCACTTGGCAATGTCTTCAACCCGGTGCTGCAAATCTTCCAACGCGGAATTGGGCATTGCCGCTTTGGGCCTGGCAACTGCCACGCCACCCGCAGTGACAGGCACTGGCTTGGTCATGGTGGCAGTCATTGGTTTTCGGACGCTGGCGGACGCTGCCGCAAACTTATTGTCTTTGCCGGTGGGCTCCGGGGCGCCGGACGCCGGCACCCTCGACTGGCCGTTAGCACGATCAACCGCCATTGCCGCTGGTGCTGCAGAACCCGTCAACTCACTGGCAACATCGGACAAAAGGGTGTAAGAGCGGGTAGCTTTGGGGCCGCACACTGCCTTGAGGGTCAGGCGCACCAGTGCCTCGTCCACGCCGCCACTGGCCGTCACCCGCACGATCTGCGTACCGGGCTGGCTGGAGGGCTGCGAGCTGACACTGATAAGACTACGCTCTATGGCGCTGTCTCCGTATTGCACTTCGGCGTCAAAACAATTGGCTGACACGTCATCTTCTGCCGCATAGGGCACCAGCACCGACAGGTCCAGCGGCTTGCCCAGCAGAGGTGTGCCACGCACCTTTCCAAGTGTCAGGGCAAAACCGGTAGACGATGAAAGCAGCAGCGCGGCGAGAATGCCCCAGATAGCGGTTTTACGGTTGAGCTTCATGGTTTCCTGTATTTGGGCACTTGCTGCGGCACATTCCGGTTAGAGGTACTCCCAGTGTATTGCAGGTGGCTGACGCATTGATAGAAATGCGGCAGCAATTTTGATGCCTATGCTTTTATCAAACGCCTGGCGCTGACACACTGGGGACAGTGCTGAGCGCCAAGCGCCCCGCCAAGACCGACAATGGAGGGCATGGAAGATCCCATATTGAGCATCGAAGAACGTGCCGCCATCAACAACGGACGTTGGTTCTCCAGCTTGTCGCCCTCTTTACGGCATGACATTTTGCGTAGCGCCTATGTCCGCCGCGTTGGCGACGGCCAGCTGATTGCTGCCCGTGGTGAGCCACCCGAGGAATGGCTGGCGTGCGCCAGGGGTGCCGTGCGGGTGAGCTCCACCGGTCTCACGGGCAAGCAAATTACGCTGACCTATGTGGAGCCGGGCATCTGGTTTGGCGATGTGTCCATTT
The DNA here is from genome assembly GCA_947374485.1 of Comamonadaceae bacterium. Taxonomy (GTDB): domain Bacteria; phylum Pseudomonadota; class Gammaproteobacteria; order Burkholderiales; family Burkholderiaceae_C; genus Allorhodoferax. The sequence goes on from CANCCF010000116.1 coordinate 5,366, forward strand.
TTGATGGTGACCGCCGTACCCACGACGTTTACGCACATGGCGACAGCACCCTGCTGTGTGTGGCCAAAGCTGACTTCAAGAACATTCTGGGCCTGCACCCGGAGCTGTACGAGGCCTTGCTGCGCCTGCATGCACGGCGCATCCGCCAACTCTATGGCCTGGTGGAAGACCTCAACACGCTGCCCCTGCGTGCGCGTCTGGCCAAGCAGCTGTTGCATCTGGTGCGCAGTTATGGCGTATCGGCAACCGTTGATGGCAGCGAAGTGCGCATAGGCCTGCAACTGGCCCAGGAAGAGTTGGCCCAACTGCTGGGAGCTTCCCGGCAGCGCGTTAACCAGGAACTTAAAAGCATGGAGAGAGAGGCCGCCATTCGCATCGAATCGGGTGGTCTGGTGGTGCGCGACCGCTTGGCGCTTCTGCGCATTGCCGAAGCGGAACACTGACTCGGCCCACCCTTGCATTGCCACCCATGAGCGATATGCCACCCCAAATTGGCGCCCACCCAGCCACAGGCCCGCACCCACTGGACAAAGACGCACTCGCCGCTTGGCTGACCACCCACCTGCCGGGCTTTGAAGGCCCGCTGTCAGTACAGCGGTTCGAGGGCGGACAGTCCAACCCGACTTACCTGCTACACACGCCCGCGTGCCGCTTTGTGATGCGATGCAAGCCCGGCCCGGTGGCGCAGTTGCTTCCCTCCGCCCATGCCGTGGAGCGGGAGTTTGCGGTGATGCGCGGGCTGGCGGAAACGGCGGTGCCGGTGCCGCAGATGCTGTGCCTGTGCGAGGATGAATCGGTGCTGGGTCGCGCCTTCTATCTGATGGAATACAAAGAAGGCCGGGTGCTGTGGGACCCGGCCCTGCCGGGCATGTCGCCCGCTGAGCGTGCGGCAATTTATGACGAGTGCAACCGCGTCATGGCGGCCTTGCACACGGTGGATTATGTGCGGCAAGGCCTGGGCAACTTCGGCAAACCCGGCAACTATTTCGAGCGCCAGATTGGCCGCTGGAGCCGCCAGTACCAAGCCTCCATCACCCAGCCCATCCCTGAGATGGAACAACTGATGGCGTGGCTGCCCCAACACATTCCGGCAATGGCCCGGGATGCGCGCCTGGTGTCCATCGTGCACGGCGACTTCCGCCTGGACAACCTGATGTTTGACCCGCTGCTGCCCAAAGTGGTCGCGGTGCTGGATTGGGAACTCTCCACCCTGGGGCACCCGCTGGCCGATTTCAGCTACCACTGCATGGCCTGGCACATTCCGGCGGGCCTGTTTCGCGGCATGGGCGGGCTGGACCTGGCGGCGCTCGGCATTCCATCTGAAGAAGAGTACATCCGCCGCTATTGCGAACGCACCGGCCTGGCCACGCCAGAGCAACTGCGCGCCGACTGGAATTTCTATTTGGCCTACAACCTGTTCCGCATTGCCGCCATCCTGCAAGGCATTGCCAAGCGGGTGCAAACCGGCACAGCCTCCAGCGCCCAGGCCCTCAGTTCGGCAGCAGGAGCCAGACCGCTGGCGCAACTGGCCTGGACCTTTGCCCAAAAGGCCTGAACGCTCGCCCCCCCCAAAAAAACAACGGACACCGCGCCCAGCACACTGGAGATTTCATGGACTTTGACTACTCACCCAAAACCAAGGCCTTACAGGCGCGCTTGCAACAATTCATGGAGGCACACATCTATCCGGCAGAGGGCCGGTACCAGGAGGAACTGGCCGCCAATACCGCGACGGGCAAGCGCTGGACCCCTTTGCAGACGATTGAAACGCTAAAGACCCAAGCACGCGCTGCGGGCCTGTGGAACCTGTTTCTGCCGGTGGACAGCGCCCAGGCTGCAGGCTTTGAAGGCGCAGGACTGACCAACCAGGAATACGCACCGCTGGCCGAAACCATGGGCCGGGTGCCTTGGGCCAGTGAGGTCTTCAATTGTTCAGCGCCCGACACCGGCAACATGGAAACCATTGCACGCTATGGCTCGGCAGACAACAAACGCGATTGGCTCAAGCCGCTGCTGGCGGGCGACATCCGCTCGGCGTTCGCCATGACCGAGCCGACCGTGGCCTCAAGTGATGCCACCAACATCGAAACCCGCATGGAGCGAGAAGGTGATGACTATGTCGTCAACGGACGCAAATGGTGGATCTCCGGTGCGGGTGACCCGCGCTGTGCCATCTACATCGTCATGGGCAAGACCAACCCCATGGCCGCTCGCCACGCCCAGCAGAGCATGTTGCTGGTGCCAGCCGACACGCCCGGCGTCAAGGTGCTGCGGCCCCTGAGTGTGTTTGGTTACGATGACGCGCCCCATGGACACATGGAGATTGCGTTCGAGAATGTGCGCGTGCCCATGGGCAACCTCTTGCTGGGCGAGGGGCGCGGCTTTGAGATCGCACAAGGTCGCCTGGGGCCAGGGCGCATCCACCACTGCATGCGCCTGATCGGCTTGGCTGAACGTGCACTCGCATTGATGTGCAGGCGCACCTCAACACGGGTGGCCTTTGGCAAGGCCATTGCTTCTCAGGGTGTCACGCAGGAGCGCATTGCCGAGGCGCGCTGCAAGATCGACATGGCCCGTTTGCTGACGCTCAAAGCGGCCTGGATGATGGATGTGGCAGGCAACAAGTTCGCGCGCAACGAGATCGCCATGATCAAGGTGGTGGCGCCCAACATGGCCTGCGAGGTGATTGACTGGGCGATCCAGGCCCATGGCGCGGCGGGTATGTCAGAGGACTTCCCCCTGGCCTACCTGTACACCTGTGCACGCACCCTGCGTTTTGCCGATGGCCCGGACGAGGTGCACCGCAACGCGATTGCCAAACTGGAACTAGGCAAGTACGCGCAGCTTTAAAGACTGGTCAGACTCAGGAGGGAATGCCTGACCAGAGTTCGTTCAGGTCATTGAAGCGCCACTGGGCCGGGTCTTCGCGGCTGACAATTTTTTCTGTGGCGCCGGGGCGCGACAAATCAACCAGTTCTGGCACGATGCGCAAATTCGACTTGGTGGAGAAGAACACCTTCACTGTGGGCATGGTCAGCGACTTGCCGGTTTGCTCCACCACCACGCCCAGCCGACCCGAGCTCAATCGCACCAGGCTGCCAATGGGGTAGATGCCCAGGCTTTTCACAAAGGCCTGGAACACCTGGGTATCAAAGTGGCCTTTGGCCCACTCGGCCATGCGCCTGAGCGACTCGGCCGGATCCCAGCCTGGCTTGTAGGGGCGGTTGGATGTGATGGCATCGTAGACGTCGCAAACGGCGCCCATTTTTGCAAACAAACTGATCTCGGAGTCCTTGAGGCCCTTGGGGTAGCCCGAGCCATCGGTCTTCTCATGATGATGCAAACATACATCGAGCACGACCGGGTCCACGTCTGCCCCTGTCATCAGCATGCGGTGCCCTTCTTCCGGGTGGCGCTTGACCAGCGCAAATTCAGCCTCCGTCAGCTTGCCCGGCTTGTTCAGTATTTCCATCGGAATCATGGCCTTGCCCATGTCGTGCATCAAACCAGCCAGACCCGCCAGGCGGGTCTGCTTCTCGTCCAGCTTGAGCTGTTTGGCCAGCGCCACCATCATGGCGCAGACCGCGACTGAATGCAGGTAAGTGTAGTCGTCCACGGTTTTCAGGCGCGCCAGGCTGATCAATGCCGAGGGGTTGCGCGCCACCGAATCGGTGATTTCTTCCACCAGCTTTTGGGCGCCCCCCGTATCCACCGCTTTGCCCATGCGGGCCTCTTCGAACATGGAGATCACCGCGCGCTTGGCCTGGAAGCAGATCCTGGTGGCGTGCGCAATTTCCTGCGCCGTGGTCAGCGGAGCGGTGTTACGCCGCTCCAGCACCACCTGCTCCAGCGCGGCTTCCACTTCGGCTTCTGAATCGGCCTCGGACACAGTGGCTTCGCCCGCAGGTACATCAAGTCCCTTGGCACAATCAATCCAGACCTCCTTGATGCTGCTGGCCAGGATGCTGGCCAGGTCCTTGGGGTCAGTGAGCACAAACCCATTGCGCCAGAAAGGGTGCTCCATCCAGGAGCCACAGAACTCCTTGAGGTGCATGCCGAGTTGTAGCTGATGAACCGTTATTTTTTTGAGCATACAGTGGCAAGCCTCAGTGCAGGTGACGCGGCTTGCGCCCCCCACCATGGCCACCACCATGGCTTCCGCCCGAACCGCGTGGCGGCTTGCCAATTTCCAACGAATGCACCAGCGCATCGAAACGCTGGGCAAACAGCTTGTCCACCTCAGCCACCACGCCGCTGAGCTCGGAGCCATCAAAATGGCGCTCCATCATGTTGATCAGGTCCTGCACCAGCAAGTCGCGTTGCACCTGCATGATGGCCGCCGGGTTGGGGCCCACAAACAGCATGACAAAGTCATCGCGCGACTCGGCATTGGCAGGCGCATCTTCGTTGTCAAATTCGGCGTCGTAGAAGGTGACTTCTAAGGCGGCACCGGTATCGGCAATTTCATTGAGGTTCATGCAGACTTCGTCCAGGGTCTGGCGAAAATCGTCATCGCCCGCCACTGTCCAGCACATTTGCAGCACGTGCCCACTGGCATCAAACTGGATGCCGGGCTCGTCTTCATACGAGCTGTTGGCGCCGTCCGCGAGGGAGCGGCAGCCCGCGTACTTCCACATGGGTTTGAGCGACTCCTGCACCTGCTCATAACCGATGTCCGCTCGCAGGGGTACTTGGCCATGGACATGAATCTCAAACGGGGCGTTATAGCGTGGCATGGTGTCAAGTGTAGTGATGCATGGCGGGACCGAAACCGAAAACTGCTGCCCAGGCCCCATGTATGCTGCTTTTTTTTTGGCTATCGAAGGTAAAAAAACACCGGCAAAAGTACCGCCACCTTTCAAAATCATTCCCGGGGATACAGGCTCCAAAGCGGCTGGTTGATTGTGCCACGCTGCATCGGCACGAAATGAATCCGGCTCAAGACGCGAACGGACGCCAATGCCCCACTCTCTGAACGGATCAGGCGACGACTTCCAAAACCCGGGTCAGATCGGAACCCACGTAATTTGGTCGCGGGCCAATGGTTTCAAAAGGCTGGTGCTGCCGATTCACCCAGAGCGTTTTGAAACCAAACCAGGTTGCTCCCAGGACATCCCAGGCATTGCTGGAAACAAACAGCACCTCGTCTGCCTGAACCGGAAAAGCGTCAAGAACCAAGGCATAGCTTTGTGGTGACGTCTTGAATAACCGGATGCCATCAACGGACAGAACCCTTTGAAGCAAGCCTGTCAATCCCGCACTGGATACTGCCGACTCCAGCATCGCGACACTGCCGTTGGAAAGAATGGCTACCGCCATATTCAGGTCTTGAAGTTGCTGCAGAACACCGATGTTCTCTGGAAAAGCGGTGAGCCTGGCGTACTGGTCCATCAGGACCTGCTCCATCGGTGCTGAATGGTTCAATTCCAGCCGATCCAGCGTGTAGCAAAGGGATGCCCGGGTGAGCTCCCAAAACGACTGGTAGTAGCGACTTCCCCCCAGCCCTTGGGGATCGGACATGGTAATCAAGCGCGTGTACTCGATCTGCTTGTCCCGCCACAGAGTCGCGATCGCAGGACCATGCCCCGGGTACAGGGATTCAGCCAGCGCTCCGATGGAGTAGACGTCAAACAGCGTGCCGTAGGCATCAAAGACCACCACTTTAATCATCGAACATCCTTGCCTTTGGCATTCACAGGTTGTGTGTTTCAGCGGGCATGAGCCGCTTTCACACCTACTGTACAACCAACAAGGCAACAATGTTGTCTTGCGCCACTTAGGCACGACCTGTACCGCCGCCTAGAGCTTGAAGGCACCCTGTTTCGGCAGAGCGTCGGGGCTTAGATGTCAGTGCCGGGCATTCGACGCATTGAAAGAAAGACGCGTTGCCGCTGTAAGAGCACCACTCTGCGCGGGACTAACCAACATTGGCAAAGCATTGAATCACAGGTAGCGGGATAGAGCATGCGGCGCAAGCCTCTACCCCGCCGTTCTCTCAAGGGCAGGCGCAGCTGTAAAAACGTCACCTGCGACCAGCCTGGACTCTACGGGCCTGTTGGTCGATGTGTTCTCCTGAACATACGCACTGCCAAGCCCACCACCCATATCACCCAAGGAAACCCACCATGCACTTCACAAAAAAGGCTGTCTTCGTCGCCCTCGCCTCCTGCCTGTCGCTGGCCATGGCCGGCGAGATCAAACCCTTCAACCAGGCAGGTTTTGATGCACTTACCGCATCTGGCAAGGCGGTTGTGTTGGACATCAGCGCCACCTGGTGCCCTACCTGCAGGGCCCAAAAGCCCATCATTGACAGCCTCATGCAGCAGTCGGCCTACAAGGACGTTACGCTCATGACGATCGATTTCGATTCTGACAAGACTGTGCTCAAGAAGTTCAAGGTAATCATGCAAAGCACGCTGGTGGCCTTCAAGGGCACGCAGGAAGTCGGTCGCTCGGTCGGTGACACCAGCCAAGTGGGCCTGGAAGGCTTGATCAAAAAGTCGATCAACTGATGGTGCTCAGACCCGGTTCCTACGGCCTCGGATTCCTGGCGGGGCTGCTCTCGACACTGTCACCCTGCATGCTTCCTATCATCCCCATCCTGCTAGGTTCTGCTGTCAACGTCCACCCACGGGCGCCCATGGCTTTGGCTTCGGGCTTGGCCATCTCGTAACATCCGGGTT
>CANCCF010000117.1 GCA_947374485.1 Comamonadaceae bacterium
TCGATGGTGGCGCCGCCCAGGCGTGCCGCCTTGGCGTAGGCATAGGTGGTGCCGCTGGGGTCCAGGTGGCCTTCGTTGGGGTCCAGCAGGGCGCCCAGAAAGTACTGCTCTTCGATGAAGGGAAAATAATTCTTGGCTTCCTTGACCGAGATGATTTCGGTCTCCATGCCCAGGTAGCGGCCGCGCGCCACCGTCATCTTCAAAAACTCCATGCGCTCGGGCGTGTCGGCCAGCATGATGCCGGGGGACTTGTGCAGGCCGCAGCTCTGGCCGGAGATGCGCTCCAACTCTTCGTACAGGCTCACGGTGTAGCTTTGCAGCATGGCCACATTCGGGTCGCCGTTGAGGGTGTGGAAACCACCGGCCGCATGCCAGGTGGAGCCGGAGGTGAGCTGGTCACGCTCCAGCAGCATCACGTCGCTCCAACCCTTTTTGGTCAGGTGGTAGAGCACCGAACATCCCACCACGCCGCCACCAATCACTACTACTTGTGCTGTCGTCTTCACGTCGAATCCTTGTCTTGCTAAGAGAAATTAAAAGTTTTAAAAATCGCAGGCAAAAGCCGCGATTAGAAGTCTGTGGGCGCGCCGCCCTCGGCCTTGCGCTTGGCCACAAAGGCGTCGAGTTCTTCTTCGATGGCCGCATCCATGGACGGGCGCTCGTAAGCGGCCAGCTCCTTTTGCCAGACCGCATTGGCCTTCTGGTACGCGGTGGGGCTGCCGCCCTCGCTCCAGGTTTCGAAGTTGCGCCAGTCGGAGACGATGGGCGAGTAAAACGCCGTCTCAAAACGCTCCAGCGTGTGGGCCGTGCCAAAGTAATGGCCGCCGGGCTCCACATCGCGGATGGCGTCCAGACCCAGGGCGGCAGGGCTGGTGTCCAGCGGCGTGAGGAACTCGGCCACCATTTGCAGCAGGTCGCAGTCCAGCACAAATTTTTCAAACGATGCGGTGAGGCCGCCTTCGAGCCAACCGGCGCTGTGCATGATGAAGTTACCGCCGCCTTGCGTAAGGGCCCAGAGCGAGAACACCGACTCGTAGGCGGCTTGCGCGTCCACCGTGTTGGCGGCGTTCACATTGCTGGTGCGGTAGGGCACGCCGTACTTGCGGCAGAGCTGGCCACCGGCCAGCACGGCCTTCATGTACTCGGGCGTGCCAAAGGCGGGGGCGCCGGTCTTCATGTCCACATTGCTGGTAAAGCCGCCGTACACCACCGGTGCGCCGGGGCGCACCAGCTGGGTGAAGGCAATACCGGCCAGGGCTTCGGCGTTTTGCTGCACCAGCGCGCCGGCGATGGTCACCGGGGCCATGGCACCGGCCAGGGTGAAGGGGGTGAGCATCACGATCTGGTTGCGCGACGACATCTCCATGATGCCTTGCAGCATGGGTGTGTCCAGACGCCGCGGCGAGTTGCTGTTGATGATGGTGAACAGCGAGGGCTCGGCTTCAAATTGCTCGTGGCTGATGCCGCGCGCAATGCGGGCAATCTCCATGCCGTCACGGTTGCGCTCCTTGCCCAATGAATAAGCGTGAAACGGCTTGTCGGTGAGCTTGGCGATGTCGGACAGGCAGTCCAGGTGGCGGATGCTGGCATGCAGGTCCACCGGCTCCACCGGGTAGCCGCCAGTGCAGCTGATGATGTCGTAGCGCTGCGCGAGTTTGACCAGGTTGCGGAAGTCCGCCTGGTTGCCGGCGCGCCTGCCGCCTTGCATGTCGGAACAGTTGGGCGGGCTGGCCACTTGGGCAAAGGCCAGGTTCTTGCCGCCTATGCGGATGTTGCGCTCGGGGTTGCGCGCATGCAGGGTGAATTCGGACGGGCAGGTCTTGATGACCTCCATGATCATGGATCGGTCAAAGCGCACACGCTCCACGCCGTCCTTCACATCGGCGCCGGCTTTTTTCAGGATGGCGCGCGCGCCCTCGTGCATGAAGTCGATGCCCATCTCTTCCAGGACGGTGAGCGAGGCGTTGTGGATGGATTCCAGCTCGTCCTCGGAGACCACGGGGGTGGGCGGAAAACGGTGTTTGAGGGCGCGGTATTGGGAGGTGGAGAGGGCGGCACGCACGGTGCCGCTGCCGCGGCCGCCACGTCTGCGGGGGGCAGTGGCTCGGCCTGTTACTTCGTCGGACATTATTGGAGTCTCCAGTGGCTTTTTGAAACAGCAAAAAACATTATCTGGCCAATAGATTGTGCCCCCCGGATGATGTTTTTGTCCCGAGCGAGTGAGTTTTAGTCATGCGCGCCGCGCTCAGCCAGTTCAGGCGTAGGGCGTGCCGTCTTTGTGCACAAACAGCCAACTGCCATCGGCCTGCAGCAAGGCCTTCAAATCGTCGTCCGGGTACACGCCCTCGTCGCCCGGCGTGCGGTCGCCAACCTCCAGATACAGCACGTCATCCGTGGTCTGGTTGATGAGTTGGTGCGCGTCTCCAGTGCCCGCCTTGAAGCCCGCGCACATGCCGGGTGCCAGTGGTGTGGCACCGGCGTCCGTCATCAGGGTGGGGTGGCCTTGCAGGATGTAGACAAACTCGTCTTGCTTGCTGTGCGCATGGCGCAGCGCCGAGAGCGCGCCCGGTGCCAGGCGGGTGAGATTGACGCCGAAGTTGGATAGACCAAACAGCTCACCGAGTGCGCGCTTTTCGCGGCCGCCCATGCGCGAGGCAAAGGGTTCGGGGTAGTTGGAGGGTTTGGTGCGGGGTGGCGCATCGATGGCGCGGATGGCGATGAAGGGTTGGTGGGTCATGGCGGTCCTCGAAGTTCTGGCCCGTGCGGGGATGGAATGGCCAGTATCGTGCAACCCGCGGTGTTTACAAACCTTCACATCGGCTGCGTAGACCATGCGCCAAACGCGGGCGTTGTATGTGCAAGCCGCCTTGGCTTCCCACCATAAAGGATCCCCATGAAATACCGCACGCTTGTTGCCTCTTTGCTCGTCGCCTTGGGCACTGCCAGCGCTTTCGCCCAGACCACTGCGGCCAGCACCGTGCAGCGCGATGTGAACCAGCAAACCCGCATTGAAGCCGGGCTGCAGGATGGCAGTCTCAACACCCGCGAGGCGGGCAAGCTGGAAAAAGAGGAGAGCCGTGTGGACCAGCTACAGGCCAAAGACCTGAAGGACGGCAAGCTCAGCCCGCGTGAACGAGCGCAACTGCGCCGCGCGCAGAACAAGACCAGCCAGGACATCCAGGCGGCCAGGACCAATGGCGTGCAGGGCAACCCCGAATCCAAATCATCCGAGCGCATGCAGGCCGATGTGCAGCGCAATGTGAACCAGGAGACGCGTGTGGAGCAGGGCGTGCAGTCGGGCACGCTGACCAACCGCGAGGTGGGCACGCTGGAGCGCGGCCAATCCCGTGTGGACCGCACGGAGGCACGGGCGGCACGTGATGGCCACGTCGGCAAACTCGAGCAGGCCGGCGTCCAGCACAAAGAAGGCAACCAGAGCGAAGACATCTTTGTGAAGAAGCACAACGCCCGCAATCGCAAGGGCTGAAGCCAAAGGCCGAGGGGTGCGGGGTCAGGCAGCCCCCACGTTCGCCCACTGCGTGTGGCTCTCTGCCCCCCAAGGGGGCTAACCCGGCTTGGGGCGGCCCAGCGCCGGGTTGCTGGCCTTACTCTACCTCGGCAATCATCTCGATTTCAACGCAGCAGCCCATGGGGATTTGCGCCACGCCAAAGGCACTGCGGGCGTGGGCACCCCTGGCGCCAAACACCTCGCCAATCAGCTCGCTGGCGCCGTTGGTGACCAGGTGCTGCTCGGTGAAGTCGCCGGTGGAGTTGACCAGCGACATGAGCTTGACGATGCGCGTCACGCGGTTCAGGTCGCCCACGGCCGCGTGCAGGGTGCCCAGCAGGTCGATGGCAATGGCGCGTGCGGCCAGCTTGGCCTCATCGGTCGTCATGTTTTTTCCGAGCTGGCCGACCCAGGGCTTGCCGTCTTTCTTGGCCACGTGGCCGCTCAAAAACACCAGCTTGCCGGTTTGCACGAAGGGCACATAGGCCGCCGCGGGGATGGCCACAGGGGGCAGGGTGATGCCGAGTTCGGTCAGCTTGTCGTAAACGCTCATGGTGTTCTTCCTTCAATTTTGCGATTGGGATTGGGATTGGGTTTGAGAGGAGCCGCCCGATTGGGATTGGCTCTGCCCTTGGCTTTGAACCATGCCCGGCATGGCAGGCATCGCATTCTCACCGACCGGCGCCACCGTCACCCCCACATGCAGGGTGTGGCTGGCGCCGCCGTGGATCACACCACGCAGCGGCGACACGTCACCAAAGTCGCGCCCGGTGGCCACCGTCACATAGTCTTCGCCCGGCGCATGCCAGCCCCAGCGGTTGTTGGTGGGGTCGAAGTCGACCCAGCGCGCGCCCTCGGGCAGTTCGGGCAGGTAGACGCTGACCCAGGCATGCGAGGCATCGCTGCCCACCAGGCGCGGTTGGCCCTCGGGTGGGTGCGTGAGCATGTAGCCGCTGACGTAGCGCGCAGGCAGCCCCAGGGTGCGCAGGCAGGCAATCATGATGTGTGAAAAATCCTGGCACACGCCTTTGCGCTGGGCCAGTGCCTGCAGTGCGGGCGTGTTGATCTGGGTGCTCTGGCTTTCATACGCAAAGTCGCTGTGGATGCGTTGCGTAAGGTCGATGCAGGCGTCGAGCAGCGCTGCTCCGGGGGAGAAGCTGCTGCGCGCATAGGCGGCAAACTCGCTGTGGCGCGGCACAAAGGGAGAGGGGTAGACGAACTCGGAGGCCGCGTCAAAGCGGTTGCCCGCCTGGTAGCGAAACAGCTCGCGCACCTTCTCCCACGGCAGCACGCTGCTCACCAGTGGGCTGGCTCTGGTGGAGACCAGGCTGTGCGCCACCACCTCCAGCACCGCGTGCGGCACCTGCAGCGAGAAAAAGCAGCGGGCATTGCCAAACACATCGCGCGCACTGCGGGTTTGGGCCGGTGGCGGGTTCACGTACAGCGTGTGGTCCAGCAGCTGCTGTGTGGCATGGCTGCAGGGTTCCATGTAGGCCATGTGCTGCGCCGTCTCCACCGCCGGTGTGTAGCGGTAGCGGGTTTCGTGGGTGACTTGCAGCAGCATCAGGAACCCAGGCTTTGCTTGGTTTCACCCGAGTGGGTGAAGTAGGTGGTGCTGATTTCTTCGGACACCAGGAAGGCGCTGGTGCGCAGGGTGCGCAGCAATTCGAGCAGGGTCACCGGCTCCACCAGCTCGGCACTTGGCTCCCAGTCGCTGGAAAAGTCCCAGTCCTCGGGCGCCGGTACCTTCAGCGACAGGGGGCACAGCACACCGGCCGGGCTGCCCGCCAGCTTGGCCAGGCGCCCGCGCAGGGTGTGGGCCACCCAGGCCAGTGAGCGCGGGTTGTCCAGGTCCAGCACCACCAGGTCGGTGAGGGCTGCAATGTCGCGGCTTTGCTGGTACTGGGCGCGGAAGGTGATGGTGCTGTCAAACAGGTCCAGCATGGCCTCAAAGCCGCCGTCGCTCTCCAGCGTGCCGAGTTCGAGTGCGCGCTCCAGGGCACCGGCCAGAAAGGCCAGGCGCTCCACATGGCGGCCAATGCTGAGCAGGCGCCAGCCGTCGTCGCGCGTCATGCGGTCGGTCTGCGCGCCGGTGATGGCGGCCAGGTAGTCGCTGCTGGTCTTGAGCACGCGCAGGGCCGCGGCCACCGAAAAATCGCCGCGCGCGGTGTGCTCACGGCAGCGGCCAAAGAGCTCGTCCTCGCAGCGCACGATCATGCTCCAGTGCTCCTGCGACAGGCGCTCGCGCACGGTGGAGGCCGCCATCTTCAGCGCGCGCAGGTTGTAGCCCACGCTGGTGGCGCCGTCGGTGGAACCCAGGCTGGCCACCAGCGAGCGCTCGAACACGCGCCGCGCCTGCACGGCCGAGGGCACGCCGGGCAGCACCAGGGTGTTGTTGACCGCCATGTGCGAGAGCCACTGCTGCAGCGGCACCAGGGTCTGGTGCTCGCCGCCCAGGCATTCCAGGGTCAGGCGCGCCAGGCGCACCGCGTTGTCGGCGCGTTCGGTGTAGCGGCCCAGCCAGTACAGGTTCTCGGCCGCGCGGCTGGTGACCAGGCGTTTGCGCTTGGCCGGCAGGCTTACCTGGTGGGCCAGGGTTAGCAGGGGGCTGGTGTCCACCGGTTGGTCGGTTAGGGCCCAGACATCGGCGCTGCTGCCGCCGCGCTGCATGGATGCAATATCCACGCTGGCACCGGCCACGCGCGCCAGGCCCCCTGGCAGCACGCGCCAGCGCGGCTTGCCATCGGGCCCCAGACCGTCGGAGACGGCAAACACCCGCAGCAAGCTGGAACGCGGCGCCATGCGCCCGGGCTGCGCGGCCGTGCCGGGCTGCCAGGTGGGCATTTGCGAGAGCGGCAAGTAGGCCTGCACCGTGTGCTCTTCGCCCTGGCGCAGAATGCGCCCGGCCCAGGCGTCGAGCTCCATGCGGCTCAGATGCCGGGCAATCACCGGGTCAAAGGATTCGTGGATGTTCGAGCCGGGGTAGGTGGGCTTCAAGGTGTGGTCTGCCATGTAGGGCAGCACCTCTTCCATGGCGCTGTGCTCGCCGCACCACCAGGTGGCCAGCGCGGGCAATTTCAGTTCTTCGCCCAGCACGTGGCGGGCCAAGGCGGGCAAAAAGCCCAGCAGTGCGGGCGACTCCAGAAAGGCCGAACCCGGCGCATTGGCCACCAGCACATTGCCCGCACGTATGGCCTGCAATAGCCCTGGCACGCCCAGGGTGGAGTCGGCGCGCAGTTCCAGCGGGTCCATGTACTGGTCGTCCACGCGCTTGAGCAGGCCGTGGATGGGCACCAGGCCCTGCAGGGTTTTCAAGAACAGGCGCTCGTCGCGCACGATCAGGTCGCTGCCTTCCACCAGGCTCAGGCCCAGGTAGCGCGCCAGGTAGGCGTGCTCGAAATAGGTTTCGTTGTAGGGGCCGGGCGTCATCAGGGCGATGTGCGCATCGGCTCCAGCCGGGCTCAGGGCCTTGAGGCTTTCCATCAGCGCACGGTAGGTTTCGGCCAGGCGCTGCACCGGCATGTTCTCAAAGGCCTGCGGAAACTGGCGCGACACAGTGAGCCGGTTCTCCAGCAAATAGCCCAGGCCCGAGGGCGCCTGCGTGCGCTGGCCGACCAACCACCACAGACCGTCGGGCCCGCGGGAAATGTCAAAGGCCGCCACATGCAAATGCACACCACCGGCCGGCACCACGCCGTGCATGCTGCGCAGGTAACCGGGGTGGCCATGCACCAGGGCGCCGGGCAAGAGGCCCTGCTTCAGAAAGCTTTGCGGCCCGTACACATCGGCCAGCACGGCTTCGAGCAGTTGCACACGCTGCAGCACACCGGCTTCGATATGGGCCCAGCTCGGGGCGTCCACAATCAATGGAAACAGGTCCAGCGACCAGGGCCGCTGCGGCCCTTCCTGGTCGGCGTAGACGTTGTAGGTGACGCCGTTGTCGCGGATCTGGCGCTGCAGGTTGGCGTAGCGCTGGTCCATCTCCGCAGCACTTTGCGCGTCGGTCTCGGAGAAGAACTGCTGCCAGGGGCCAGTCAGGTCTTTGGCGCGTGCCGCAGACGCGGCTGCGTCGCCCGCAGGCACGGCCGCCTGGCCCCGCAACTCGTCAAAATGCCCCGCCTCGGGCGTGCAATGCACCGCCAGGGCCTGCATGTCGGCGGCAGTCCGGTCTGTTGGCTGGGGCGTGGGGTCGGTGATGGCGTTCAAGCCTCACAGTATGCCAGCGGCATGCGGTGCCAGGGCCTTAGTCCAGGGGCAAGGTGTCGAAGCTGGTGTAGACACCGCGAATCCAGGTTTTCACGCGCTGGCGCTCGAGCAGGCCGAGGGCGTCATCGCCGGTTTTGGTGTTGATGGAGGCCCAGAAGCTGGCGTTCTGGCGGTCAATTTTGCGCATGCTGGCTTCGTGCAACTGTGCCAGGCTGATCACCTGCGCACCCATGGAGAGGGCCTTTTTGAGCGCGGCGGATTCGTCGAGCTGCGAGAAGTCGCTGCCGCGCCCCAGGTTTTTGACCACGATGTAGTTGGGGCCGTCGCCATAGGTGTTGAGCAGGCGCCCCAACAGGTCCACGGAGTCTTTGCCTGCGTCGGCCAGGTGCCAGAAGTTCACGGTGATGCCCATCTCGGCCATCACCGGAATCAGGTCGGAGTCGCGGATCCAGCGCGACAGGGGTGCGGCGGTCTGGGCCGCCAGGTCCACAATCACGCTGGGCACCCGGCCGTCTTCGGCAGGTGTTTCGAACTCGCCCACGATCAGGTCCAGGCCCTCGTAGGTGTCCACCACCACGGGGGAGGCGTAGTCGCCGTAAAAGCGGGTGAAAGAGGTGTGCGAGCGGTCGGTATCAAAGCCGGTAAAGGGCTGGCCCTTGTCAATGAAATACTGGGCCAGTACGCGGGCGGCAACCGATTTGCCGACGCCGCCTTTTTCGCCGCCTATGAAGTTGAGAGAGGGCATGGGGTTTCCTGAGAGGTAAGCGGGGTAGAGGGAAAACTGTGTTGCCGGTGCAAGCAAGGACCATGCAAGGGTAACCGGTATTGGCACCGGGTTTGACAGTGCGCCGCCCCCACTCCGATACTGGACGCGCTCCTTCCATTCGCTACCCCAGCCGAGATGATGACCCATCCCCTGCATTGCCTGCGCACCGACCTCGGTGGCACGGCGCCCACCACACAGGGCCTGCCCCTGCTCAGCCTGCTGCATATCAGCGATGCCCACGTCATCGACACCGTATCGCCGGCGCGCTGCGAGTGGATCGAACTGCTGGCCGATGACCCGTATTGGGCCGGGCTGCTGCACATGCACCGGCCCTACGAGGCGCTCACCCACTGGGCCCTGGCCGCGCATGTGGAGCGGCTGCGGCGCCAGCCGCTGGCACCCTGGAGCCAGCAGATGTATGACCTGGCTCTGTGCACGGGAGACAACATCGACAACGCGCAGGCCAATGAGTTGCAGGCCTTTGTGAAGATCATGGGCGGCGGGCGCACCGGCTTGTCGGCCCACGGTGGGGTGCACGAAACCGGGTTGGAGCTGGGGTCCGGGCCCTGGCCCTTCTGGTGTCCGGAGGCCGATGTGCCCGACCTGTGGAAGCCGCGTGGCTACCCGGTGGTGCCCGGCTTTGTGGCGCGGGCCAGTGCCGAGGTGCACTCTGGCGGTTTGGGCTGTGCCTGGGCCAGCGTACCCGGCAACCACGATGTGATGCGCCAGGGCACGGCCCTGCCCAACCCCGCCATCGAAGCCCTTGCGGTCGCCGGGTACAAGACACTGGCCGGGCCGCCCGGGTTTCGGCCGGTGGATCCGCAGGCCCGGTATGTGCAACACCCCGAGCAGTTCTCCAGCGGCCCGGGGCGCCGGATTGCCGCGGTGCCGGAATGCCGAGCGGTGGGCCTGCGCGAATGGATGGCGGCACATGCACAAGCGGGCGCAACAGGCTTTGGCCAGGCGCAATTGCGCTCGGGCCATGCCGACACCTGCATCGACACCGAGCAGGCGCGCATCCTGCTGCTCGACACCAACCACCCCGCCGGTGATTGCCAGGGCAGCGTTGGAGCGGCGCAAATCGAATGGCTGGAAGCGCGCCTGGCCGAGGTCGAGCGTCAGCCCGGGCGCCTGGCGGTACTGGCCAGCCACCATGGCTCGGCCTCGCTGGTCAACACCCTGGGCGCCGACCCCGAACGCCTGCTGGCGCAGGCCCTGACCGATGCAGTGCACCGCCACCCCTGTGTGGTGGCCTGGCTGGTGGGCCACCGGCATTTGCACCGGGTCACGGCGCATCCACACCCCCAAGGCACCAGCCGCGGCTTCTGGGAAATCACCACCGCCTCCATCATCGACTGGCCCTCGCAAACCCGGGCAGTGGAAATCCTGCGCCATGCCGACGGCCAGATTGAAATCGTCTGCACCCTGCAGGACCACCAGGGCGCGCCCGGCAGCCTGGCCGCCCTGCATGCGGAGCTGGCCTTGCGCTTTGCCGGCAGTGCGGCGCCGTTCATGCAGGGCCAGGCCCATGACGGCAATGTGCGCCTGCTCTTGCCGCCGTAAGGGTTTCAGCGTTTACAGTGCACTGGAGAACCTGAACTTTCCATAAAACGCCATGCCCTTCCCGCTCAAACGTTCCAGCAAGCGCTTCCTGGCCATTCTGGGGTTGCTGCCGGTGACGGTGGTGGTGCTGGCCTGGATCTACATGCTGGGCATGGCACAGTTGGAGGGCCACCCGCGCAGCTTTTTGCAAAGCCTGCAGTGGGCGACCGAGACCATCACCACCACCGGCTATGGCGCTGACAGTGCCTGGAGCCATCCGGTCATGGCCCTGTATGTGGTGCTGGTGCAGTTTGCCGGGCAGTTCCTGATCTTCCTGGCCTTCCCCATGGTGATCCTGCCGTACTTTGAGGAGCAGTTTGAGGTGCGCCTGCAGCACCAGCTCCCGGCCATGGCGGGCCGGGTGCTGTTCTACCGTTTTGGCCCGGCGATTGAATCGCTGCTCGACGAATTCAAGGCCAAGGGCACGCCCTTTGTCATTCTGGAAGAAGACATGGAGGTGGCGCGCAACCTGCGCGACCGCGGCTTTGACGTGGTGTTTGCCAAAGTCGCCGATGACCCTGGCGCGCTGCGCCATGTGGCCCAGGCCAGCGCCGTGGTGGCCAATGCCGACGACCACGCCAATGCCACCTTCACCATGGTGGTCCGCGAACAGGGCTACACCGGCGCGCTGTACGCCCTGGCCGACGACCCGCTGTACCGCTACCCCATGATCCAGATTGGCGCCACCGAGGTCTTTACCCCGGCCCATGTGCTGGGCGCCGCCCTGGCCTCGCAGGCCAGCACCCGCATCAGCCCACCGGCCGAGGGCATGCATTTGCTCGGCACCAAGCTGGGCATGGCCGAGTTCCGGGTGCGCGCCGAAAGCCCGCTGGCAGGCAAGCAGCTGGGCGAGTTGCGCCTGCGCGAGCGCCATGGCGTGACCCTGATTGGCCAGTGGCTGGGCGGCGTGTTCACCACAACCAAGGGGCCACTGACGCGGGTGGAGCCCGGTGCCATCCTGGTGGCTGTGGGCGCGCATGCCAACCTGGAAATTGTCGAACGCATGGCCATGCCCATACGCCGCGCCGGGCCGATCGTGCTGGCCGGTTTTGGCGCAGTGGGCCAGAAGGTGGTGGAGATGCTGCAGGACGCCGGGGAAACCGTCACCGTCATCGACCGCCTGCCCGCGCCCGGCGTCGACCTGGTGGGCAGCGTGCTGGAACGCGCCACGCTGGACCGGGCGCGCCTGCGCGAAGCCAGCGCCGTGGTGTTGGCACTCAGTGACGACAGCGAGTCTGTGTTTGCCACCGCCGTGGTGCGCGACTATGCGCCCCAGGTGCCCCTGGTGGTGCGCGTGCAGCGCACCCGCAATACCGCGCGCATTTACCGCTCGGGCGCCGACTTTGCCATCTCGGTGGGCCAGGTGGCGGGCCAGATTCTGGCTTTTCAACTGCTGGGCGAGCAGGTGCTGCAGGTGGAAAGCCGCATCAAGATCATCCGCCAGGCGGCGGGCGCCCTGGTGGGCTGCCACCCCTGGCACAGCGAGGAACTGGAGCAGAGCGGCGCCAAGGTGATTGCCGTGGAGCGTGGCACCGAGGTCCTGGTGGAATTCGCGGACGGTTTTCAGGTGCAGGCCGATGACACCCTGTTCGTCTGCGGCTCGCTCACCAGCCTGGAGCGCTACCAGCGCCGCTTCAAGACCACCGGCTGAGAGATTTTTGATGGAGTCCGTACAACATTTTTTCAAATACTGTCCAAGTCTGGACAAAGTGAAGCGGGTTTCAAACGCAAGACAACCATAGTTGGTCTACACATACAGCCCAACAGGAAACGCACGCGTTTTAACTCCATGACCACCCTCTTCAAGTTCGCAAACTACAGTTTCGATGCCCACGCAGGCCTGGTGTATGACGGCCAGCCGGTGCACCTACCCCCAAAAGAAAAAGGCCTGCTGCAGGTTCT
>CANCCF010000118.1 GCA_947374485.1 Comamonadaceae bacterium
CGTCATGACCACACTCACTGAAGAGCAGGCCCGCACCTACATGCACAAACTGTTGGCGGCCATGAGTCAGGCCGGCGGCTCCGACCTCTTTATTGCCAACGATTTTCCGCCCAGCATGAAGGCCCACGGCAGCATGCAACCGCTCACAAACCAGAAGCTCAACGGCGAGATGACCCGTGTGTTTGCCGAGTCGCTGATGAACGAGAAGCAGCGCGCCGAGTTCGCCAAGGAAATGGAATGCAACTTTGCCATCAGCATTCCCGGTGTGTCGCGCTTTCGTGTCAATGTCTATGTGCAACAGCAGAACGTGGCCATGGTGGTGCGCACCATTGCCTCGGAAATCCCCAATTTTGAGAAACTGTCGCTGCCGCCGGTGCTCAAAGAAGTCATCATGAACAAGCGCGGTCTGGTGCTGGTGGTGGGCGGCACGGGTTCGGGTAAGTCGACCTCGCTGGCCGCCATGATTGACTACCGCAACAGCACCTCTCCCGGCCACATCATCACCGTGGAGGACCCGGTGGAATACGTGCACGTTTCCAAAAAGTCGCTGGTGAGTCACCGGGAGGTGGGGGTGGACACGCACAGTTGGCACCACGCACTGAAGAACACGCTGCGCCAGGCACCGGATGTGATTTTGATTGGCGAAATTCGCGACCCCGAGACCATGGAGCACGCCATCGCCTTCGCCGAAACCGGCCACCTTTGCCTGGGCACTCTGCATGCCAACAGCGCCAACCAGGCGATAGACCGCATCATCAATTTCTTTCCGGAAGAGCGGCGCAACCAGCTGCTGATGGACCTGTCGGCCAACCTGCGCGCCATCGTTTCGCAGCGCCTGGTGCGCACCGAAGACGGCAAAGGCCGCAAGGCCGCGATCGAGATTTTGCTCAACACACCCACCATTGCCGAGCGCATTTTCAAGGGCGCCTTTGGCGACATCAAGACCATCATGGAGCGCTCGCGCGAGCTCGGCATGCGCACCTTCGACTGGGCCCTGTTCGAGCTCTACAACGATGGCCACATTGCCTACGAAGAGGCGCTGCGCAATGCCGATTCGGCCAACGAGCTGCGCCTGGCCATGAAGCTCAAAAGCAAACGCGGCGAGCCGCCCACTGCGGGTGCGCCCGAGCTCTCGTTTGACCGCGAGCCCACCGCCGAGGAGGTGGAGGCGCTGCGCCAGGAAGAGCTGCGCAAACAGGAGCTGCGCAAACGCGAGCTGGAAAACCAGGAGCTCGAACGCAAGCTCAAGGAAAAGGGGCTGGAGAGCCGTATGGGCTAAGAACCGGCGCGCCGGACAGAGCGCCGGTCCAGCCAGCCCTTGAGCCAGCCGAGCGCACGCCCCTGTGCGCAGTAGCCACCCCAGCTGGCAATGGCACCCTGGTCGCCGCAGTCCAGCAACTGCAGGCCTGGGCGTTGCGAAGCCTGCTCTGCCAACGGCTGCCCGGCCAGGGTGGCAGCCAGGTTGCGGGCCAGCACGCTCGTGACCCGCCCCGGGGCAGCGTTTGCGGCAAACACCTGCGGGTGGCTGGTGGAGCGCAGGCAGGCGTCCACCGCCACACCCCCTTGTGCGTGCAGCGCCAGGCCGCTGCGTTGCAGCCAGCGCGGGGCGGGTGTTGGCTCGGTCAGCACCGGCACATCGCAGGCCAGGGTGGCACCGCTGGCCAGCGTCACCACACCGGCTTGCAGGGCTGCGGCGCGCTCGGGCAGCAGGGTGATTCTGTGTTGCAGCAGCGCGGCCCTGAGGCGCCGCTGCACGCCCGGGCTGTAGCCATCGGCCAAGGGTTTGTTGCCACACAGCAGGCTGATGGCGGCATTGGGCAGGCGCTGGCGCAAGGCCATAGCCAGCGCCATGCCTGCAGCGTCGGCGCCGATCACGGCCATGCGCAGTGCGCGGCTCTGGCCCAGTGCCGCCACCTGTGGCCAGAGCGTGGCAAAGGACTCCATGGGGTGGATGAACAGCGCATGTTCCCGTGCGCCCGGCAGGGCCTGCTCGGCCAGCGTGCGGTCTTGCAGCGGGCCGGTGTCGAGGGACAGCCAGTCGTAGGGCAGTTGCAGCCCGCCGTCCAGTTGCACGGTTTGCGCGGCGGCGTCGAGCAGGCTTGCGCTGCGCCGCAGCCAGCGTATGCCACTGCGCTGCACCAAGGGCTCCAGCGGCAGCACGCATGGCTCCAGCGCATAGCGGCCTGATACCAGGCCCGGCAGCAGGGCGGCGGTGAACGCAGCCACATGCGGGGTGACCAGGGTGACCTGCGCACCCGCCCAGGGTGCGTGTGCCATCTGTGCCAGCAGCTGCAGATGGGTGTGTCCTGCGCCCAGCAGCAGGAGCTGGCGTGCGGGGCCGGTGCTCACCGTGGCTGGGCCAAGGAGATCATCTGCGCCTCCAGGCATGGAAGCGCTGGGCCCAGCGCAGCAGGGCCTCGGGCTGGTGGGCGCGGCGCCAGGCGCCGGCGGCGTATTTGTTGGCCTCGGCCATGGTGGGGTAGCTGTGCACCGTACCCAAGATTTTGTTCAAGCCCAGGCCGTGCTGCATGGCCAGCACGTATTCGGCCAGCAGCTCGGCGGCCTGCGCGCCCACAATCGTCACGCCCAGAATGCGGTCGCGGCCCGGCACGGTGAGCACCTTGACCCAGCCGCGCGCCGCGCCGTCGGCAATGGCGCGGTCGAGTTCACCGATGTCAAAGCGTGTCACCTCAAAGGGCACTTTCTTTTCCAACGCCTCGCGCTCGTTCAGGCCCACACGGGCCAACTCAGGCTCGGTGAAGGTGGCCTGCGGTATGGCCTTGTAGCTGACCCTGAAGCGTTTGAAATCGCCAAACAGCGCATTCACCGTGGCATACCAGGCCTGGTGCGCGGCCACGTGGGTGAACTGGTAAGGCCCGGCCACGTCGCCTGCGGCATAGATATTGGGGTACACGGTTTGCAGATGTTCGTTGGTGGCCACGGTTTTGGCGGTGTCCACGCCCAGGTCTTCCAGGCCGTAGCCGGTGAGGCGCGCGCTGCGGCCCACGGCGCACAGCAGCTGGTCGAATTCCACCGGCATTTCACCGCCTCCGTCTGTCGCCGGGCGCTGCACCACCAGCACCCGGGCCTCGCCCTGCTGTTCGCAGCGCAAGGCCTTGTGGCCGGTGAGCACCGTGACGCCATCGGCCTGCAAGGAAGACCGGACCAGCGCAGACACTTCGTCGTCCTCGCGCAGCAGCAGGCGCTCGGCCATCTCCACCTGCGTGACCGATGCGCCCAGACGGGCCAGGGCCTGGGCCAGCTCGCAGCCAATCGGCCCGCCGCCCAGCACCACCCAGCGCCGCGGCATGGCATCCAGCGTGGCGAGGTGCGCCCACAGCGTGTCACTGGTCAGGTAGCCGGTTTCCTTCAGTCCTGGCAGCGGCGGCACCACGGGTTGCGCGCCCGCAGCGATCACGATGCTGCGGGTGGTGAGCGTCTGCGTGCCGCCGCCGTTCAGTGCAATCTCCACCGTCCAGGGGCTGGTGATTTTGGCGTAGCCCTGCACCACATCCACGCCCAGGGCGGTGTAGCGCTCCACGCTGTCGTGCGGGGCAATGTCGGCAACGACCTGGTTGATGCGCTGCATCAGGGCCTTGAAATCGAGCTTGGGCTCGCGGGCCTGCAGGCCATAGGCAGCAGCGCCGCGCATCTGCTGCGCCAGGCGCGCGCTGCGGATCAGCGCCTTGCTGGGCACGCAGCCGTAGTTCAGGCAGTCGCCTCCCATCTTGTGGGACTCCACCAGCGTCACCTTGGCGCGCACTGCCGCCGCAATGTAGGAGGCCACCAGGCCACCAGCCCCGGCACCTATCACCACCAGGTTGCGCTCGAACGTCTTGGGCTTGTGGCCGCGCCAGCGCGCGTACACGCGGCCTTGTGCTACCCGGGCCCAGACCGCTTTCATGAGCAGCGGCAAGCAGCCCAGCAAGGCGAAGGACGCCAGCAGGGCGGGGCTGGCCACGTCCCTCAGGCTGCGCAGGCTGGCGAGCTGCAGGCCCGCATTCACGTACACCACGGTGCCAATGAGCATGCCGAGCTGGCTGACCCAGTAAAAGGTCCAGCTGCGCAGGGCCGTGAGGCCCATGGTCAGGTTGATCAGGAAGAAGGGCACCACCGGGATCAGGCGCAGGCCAAACAGGTACAGCGCGCCCTCTTTTTGCAGCCCCGCGTTGATGGCTGCCAGCTGTACGGCAAAGCGGCTCTGCACCAGATCGCGCAGCAGCCAGCGCGCCAGCCAGAAGGACAGGGTGGCGCCCAGGCTGGAGGCAAAGGACACCAGCACCAGGCCCCAGCCGAAACCAAACACGCCGCCACCTGCCAGGGTCAGGATGGCGGCACCCGGCAGTGACAGGGCGGCCACCACCAGGTACAAGCCAAAGTAGGCGGCCCGCACCTCCCAGGGGTGCTGCGCGTACAGGTCGACAAAACCGGCGTGGCGCTCCTGCAGGTAGGCCAGGCTGAAGTAGCGGTTCAGGCCCAGCGCAAAAAACAGCAGCACGGCCAAGGCCAAACCACACAACAAGAGCCAGCGCGATGTTTTCATTGGAAAGACCTCCAGCCCCACCAGATGCGCGTGCCCGTGGTGATGGCGCATAAAAACGAAAACCCCAGGGCCAGCGGCGCAAAGTACGCAGGCCACAGGCACATGGCCAGAAACAGGGCGATGGTCTCAGACGCCTCGGTCAGGCCGCCCAGAAAAAACAGCGATTTATCCGGCCACACCAGGCTGGCCAGGCCGCGCTTGGCGGCAAAGGCGGCAAAGGCCAGGAAGCTTGACGCCGTGCCCATGAAAGCGGTGAGCAGCACGGCCGCTGCCAGCGCGTTGGCAGTGGGGTGTGCAATGGCAAAGGCCAGCGGGATGCTGGCGTAAAACAAAAAGTCCAGTGCAATGTCCAGAAAGCCACCCGCATCCGTGGGCTGGGTCTGGCGCGCCACCGCGCCATCGAGTGCGTCGCACAGGCGCGAGAGCAGGATCAGTGCGGCGCCAGCCAGCCAGGCTTGCAGCGCAATCGCCACGGCCGCAGCCATGCCGATCACAAAACCCAGCAGCGTGATGCTGTTGGCGCCAAAGCCTGCCCGCACCAACAGCCGGGCTGTGGCCGCCACGGGCGGGCGCAGCAAGGTGGTGGCGTAGCGGTCTAGCATGGGTGGGCGTTGTGGCGCATGGGTGGCACCATGGTAACGTGCGCTGGGCGTGTGGCGCTTGGGGGGACTAGCGGCCCCACAGGGTGGAGATGGGGGCAGCCCACAGGCGTGGGCCCAAAGGCAGGGTTTGCAATCCGTCGTAGAGGATCACGCCCATGGTGAAGCTTGTCCCCGCGATGCTGGCGAGCCGTTTCAAACCGCGCAGATCGCGCTCGCTGACTGTGGCTGCGGCCTTGACTTCAACACCGATGAGTTGGCCTGCTGCGTTTTCAAGCACCACATCGACTTCCATCTGGTCGTGGTCGCGGTAATAGAGCAGGCGGCAATCGATCTCGGCGGTGTGACTGTGTTTCAACAATTCGCCGTAGACGAACGCTTCCAGCAGATGACCAAAGCGGCTGCGCTCACGCGCCATCAAGGCGGGAGTCAAACCCAACAAGGTGGCTAGAAGCCCTGAATCGATGAACTGGAGTTTGGGTGTCTTCACCACCCGGCTGAGCCGGTTGGTCGACCAAACTTCCAGGCGCTTGAGCAGGTACATCCGCTCAAACACGTCGGTATAGCGTGCCGCTGTTTTGCTGTCCAAACCGACCTGCCCACCGAGTTGGGCGTAGTTGCACATTTGTCCGGCAACCTGCGCCAAGGCCTGCAGGAAACGCGGCAGTTGGCCGATCTTTTCGATATCGGCAATGTCACGCACGTCGCGCTGAATCAGGGCGTCAATGTACTGGCGGCTCCAGGTGCTGCGTCGGCGCGCGCTGGGGCGGGCGACCGCCTCCGGATAACCACCTACCAGGGCAGCTTGCATCAGGGCATCTCCCAGCAAGGGCTGCTGGACTGTGGGTATCTGGCCGGCAAACGCTTGGTCAATCCAGTTGCTGGTGCCACCGTGTAGTTCGCGTTGCGAGAGTGGTAGCAAGGTGAGTGTCTCCATACGCCCGGCCAAAGAGTCTGCGACGGTTGGCAGGGTCATCAGATTGGCAGAACCCGTGAGCAGGAAACGCCCCGGCCTGCGGTCTTCATCCACCGCCTTTTTAATGGCTAAAAGCAATTGCGGCGCCCGTTGAACCTCATCGATCACAGCGCGGTCCAAGCCACGCAGCATGCCAACCGGGTCTTCCTTGGCGGCCAGCTGGGTTATCGGGTCATCCAGGGTGAGGTATTGGGTGCCGGTGCTTGCCCACTGGCGCACCAGTGTGGTTTTCCCCGACTGGCGTGGTCCTGCAACCAACACCACGGGCGTGTCTGACATGGCTTCGGCCATGCGTTCCATTAACAGTCGGCGGTAGAGAACAGGCACTTCCATAGGCTGGAAATGGTAGCGTGTAATCTGGAATCAAGCCACGCAAATTATGGAATCAAGGTCCGTGCAATCCGGATTGGCAACGGCCTTGCGCAGCCGTGCCCTTGGTCCTCAGGCCGCCTCCGCCTGCGGTTGCAGCGCATGCAGCGAAGCCAGCAGATCGGCAAAGCGCTCGCCCTGCACCACCACATGGTTGCGCAGGGCAGTGGCCGCGCCTTCGGTGTCGCCGTCGGTGATAGCCTGCACCACGCTTTGGTGTTCCTTGAAGGACACGCCCATGCGGTTGCGCACGCGCAGCTGCAGGCGCCGGTAGGGGCGCAGGCGGCGCTGCAGCTGGTGCGCCTGCTCGATCAGAAAGACGTTGTGGCTGCCGGCGTAAATGGCCGAATGGAAATCTTCGTTGCAATAGAAATAGGCGTCGGAGTCGTCACGGGCGCGGGCGGCTTCGCAGGCCTCGTGCGCCACCAGCAGCGCTTTGCGCTCGGCATCGGTCATGCGGCGCGCGGCCAGCCGGGCGCACATAGCCTCCAACTCGGCCATGACTTCAAACATCTCGCTCAGGCGCGTCGGGCCAATGCTGGTGACCACGGCGCCGCGGCGCGGGCGGATCTCGATCAGGCCTTCGGCAGCCAGCTGGATCAGGGCCTCGCGCACAGGGGTGCGGGAGACGCCGTGCTGCTCCACCAGCGTGGCTTCGTCCAACGCGCTGCCAGGGGGCAGGGCGCCGGTGGCGATCTGCTCTTCAATTTTTTCACGCAGTTGGTCGGAAATTTTCATGGCGCCATTGTCCCACTTCCGGCTTTTAATAAATGCGTGTTTGCCATCAGGGTATTCACCAATAACAACAAAAAATACAAACAACTACATTAATGTATACACAGGTTGGACATCGATCAATTACAAGGAGACAACACCATGCAGCGCAGAAACCTACTTCAATCCCTCGGCGGCCTGACCCTGGGCTCGCTTCCTTTTGTGGGCGCCACCAGCGCCTTCGCCCAGAGCGCCACACTCAAGATTTCGCACCAGTTCCCCGGCGGCACCTTGAAGGAAGGCGACTTCCGCGACCGCCTGGTGCGCCAGTTTGCGGCTGATGTGGAAAAGCGCACCAAGGGCGCCTTGAAATTCGAAATTTATCCCGGCTCGTCGTTGATGAAGACCAACGCCCAGTTCTCCTCCATGCGCAAGGGCGCGCTGGACATGGCCCTCATCCCCTTGTCCTACGCCGGCGGAGAAATCCCCGAGGTCAACATCGGCCTGATGCCCGGCCTGGTGGTGTCCTATGAGCAGGCCTACAGCTGGAAGAGCAAGCCCGTGGGCGCCGAGTTGGACCGTGTGCTGCAGGCCAAGGGCATTCAACTCATCAGCTGGATCTGGCAGGCCGGTGGCGTGGCTTCGCGCGGCAAACCGATCATCGACCCGGAAGACGCCAAGGGCATGAAGGTGCGCGGCGGATCACGCGAGGTGGACATGATCCTCAAGGAAGCCGGTGCCGCCGTGGTCAGCCTGCCCAGCAACGAAATCTATGCCGCCATGCAGACCGGCGCGATGGACGCGGCCATGACATCCAGCACGTCCTTCATCTCCTTCCGCCTGGAAGAAGTGGCCAAGTCGCTCACCACCGGGCGCACCGGCGCCTACTGGTTCATGTTCGAGCCGCTGATGATGTCCAAGCAGATCTTTGATGCCCTGCCGAAAGACCAGCGCGACGCCATCATGGCCGTGGGCGCGGACATGGAAAAGTTCGCCCTGGACGCCGCCAAGAAGGATGACGTCGAAGTCGCCAAGGTGTACGAAAAAGCCGGTGCCAAGGTGGTCGACCTGTCCGCTGCCTCCATCAAGAAGTGGCAGGCCATTGCCCGCCAGACCGCCTGGAAAGACTACGCCGCCAAGAATGAAGGCAGCGCCAAGCTGCTGGCCCTGGCGGAACAAACCCTGTGAGCCACGGCTTTGAGCTGGAGCCTTCATTGGCTCCGGGGTCGCTGCGGCCCAAAAATGCAGCTGTGTCCGCACTGGCCACTGGCCTGAACCTGCTCAACGCCCTGGTGCTGCGCCTTTCCATGCTGGCGCTGGTGCTGGCGGCCAGCGTGCTGACCTGGTCGGTTGTCACACGCTACTTTCTGAAAAGCGCCACCGACTGGCAGGACGAGGTCGCCGTGTTCCTGCTGGTGGGAGCCACCTTCATGACCACCGCGCACGTGCAGTCCCTGCGCGGCCACGTGGGCATCGAGGCCTTCGCCAATTTGTTGCCGCCCCTGGTAAACCGCTTGCGCCTGTTTCTGGTGGACATCATCTCCACGCTGTTCTGCACCTTCTTTTCCTGGAAGTCCTGGGCGCTGTTTCACGAAGCCTGGAGCGAGGGACAAACGACGTCCAGCAGCTTTGCACCCCCTTTGTGGATTCCCTATTCGCTGATGGCCGTGGGCATGAGCATTCTGACTCTGCAGCTCCTGCTGCAAACCCTGGTGCACCTCACCGGCGGTGAAGTTTCGAAAGCAAACAAATGAGCGAACTCGGCATCGGCCTGTCCTACGGTGCGGCCACTTTGTTGGTGATGTTTTCCGGCATGCCCATCGCCTTTGCGCTGGGCACGGTGGCAGCGGCCTTCATGTATTTCTTCATGCCCGCCAGTTCGCTGGATACGGTGGCGCAAAACGTCTACGAAGAAATGGCGTCTATTACCCTGCTGGCCATTCCTTTGTTCATCCTGAAGGGCGCAGCCATTGGCCGCTCGCGTGCCGGCAAGGATTTGTATTCCGCCATCCACGCCTGGCTGCACAAGGTGCCCGGTGGCCTGGGCATTGCCAATGTGTTTGCCTGCGCGCTGTTTGCTGCCATGGCCGGTTCCTCTCCCGCCACCTGCTCGGCCATCGGCTCGGCCGGTATCCCCGAAATGCGGCGCCGCGGCTACTCGCCCGGCTTTGCTGCCGGCATCATCGCCGCCGGTGGCACGCTGGGTATTTTGTTGCCGCCGTCCGTCGTGATGATTCTGTATGCCGTGGCGGCAGAGCAGTCGCTGGGCCGTTTGTTTCTGGCGGGCATTGGCCCGGGGATTTTGATGGTCAGCCTGTTTGCCGGTTACGCCGTCATGAAGGCGCGCCAGGAATACAAGGCCGCGCTGGTGATTTACGAGAACGGTGGCCCCAAGTCGGCCTATCTGGAAAAAGAGCATTTCACGCTGGCGCAAAAAGTGGAAATGCTGCCGCGCGTGCTGCCGTTTTTGATCCTGCTCTTGGGCGTGATGGTGGCCTTGTATGGCGGCCTGGCCACGCCTTCTGAAACGGCGGGACTCGGCGGCCTGCTGGCCCTCGGTTTGGTGGCGGTGGTGTATGGCCTGTGGCGCCCGAAAGACCTGGCCCCCATCCTGGGCGCCACGCTCAAGGAATCCACCATGCTGATGCTGATCATTGGCATGTCGCTGCTCTACAGCTATGTGATGAGCCACTTGCACATCAGCCAGGGCGCTGCCCAATGGATTGTCGGTATGCAACTCTCCAAGTGGGTGTTGCTGGCGGTGGTGCTGTTCATGGTGATCGTGCTGGGCTTTTTCCTGCCACCGGTGTCCATCATCCTGATGACCGCGCCCATCATCCTGCCGCCCCTCAAGGCGGCCGGGTTTGACCTGATCTGGTTCGGTGTGGTGATGACCATCGTGATGGAGATGGGCCTGATCCACCCGCCTGTGGGCCTGAATATTTTTGTCATCAAGAACGTGGCGCCGGATATCCCTTTGAAGGACGTCATTTGGGGTGTGATGCCCTTTGTCGGCCTCATGTTCCTCGCCGTTTTTCTATTGTGCGCTTTCCCCGGTATCGCCACCGGATTGCCAAACATGGTGATGGGGGTCAAGTGAACGCCCCCGACCCCGTCTGGAACCGCGAAGCGCAGGGCCGTGCCCGCCGCCTGGCCCGCGCCGCCTCCGCACTGGGAACAGCCTTGCGCGGCAAGCAGGTGGCCGCTGACGACACGGTCGCGCTGCTCACAGCCGTCATGGAGTGCGGCGACCGCGTCTGCCTGGAAGGCAACAACCAGAAGCAGGCCGACTTCCTCGCACGGGCTCTCACGCAACTCGACCCGGCCCAGGTGCACGACCTGCACATGGTGCAGTCGGTGCTGGCCTTGCCCGAGCACCTGGACCTGTTCGAGAACGGCATCGCCAGCAAGCTGGACTTTTCCTTCTCCGGCCCGCAAAGCGCGCGCTTGGCCAGGATGGTTTCTGCCGGAAGCATCCAGATCGGTGCCATCCACACCTACCTGGAATTGTTTGCGCGCTACTTTGTGGACCTGACGCCGCGCATCTCGCTGGTCTGCGCGCAGGCAGCGGACGCAGAGGGCAATCTGTTCACCGGCGCCAACACAGAAGACACCCCGGCCATCGTGGAGGCCACGGCCTTCAAGGGCGGCATCGTCATCGCCCAGGTGAACGAGATGCTGGACACCCTGCCGCGCGTCGACATCCCTGGCGACTGGGTGAACTTTGTCATCCTGGCACCCAAGCCGAATGTGATCGAGCCGCTGTTCACGCGTGATCCGGCGCAGATCTCCGAGATCCAGGTGCTGATGGCCATGATGGCCATCAAGGGCCTGTATGCCGAATACGGCGTGCAGCGCCTGAACCACGGCATTGGTTTTGACACCGCGGCGATTGAATTGCTGCTGCCCACATATGCCGAGTCGCTGGGCCTGAAGGGAAAAATTTGCCAGCACTGGGCCCTGAACCCGCACCCGGCGCTGATCCCGGCCATCGAGGCCGGTTGGGTGCAGTCCATCCACTCCTTTGGCTCCGAACTGGGCATGGAGAACTATGTGCGCGCGCGCCCCGACGTGTTCTTCACCGGCGCCGATGGCAGCCTGCGCAGCAACCGCGCGCTGTGCCAGGCCGCAGGCCACTATGCCTGCGACATGTTCATCGGCAGCACGCTGCAAATTGACCTGAATGGCCACAGCTCCACGGCAACTGCCGGGCGCATTGCCGGCTTTGGTGGCGCGCCCAATATGGGGGCCGATGCGCGCGGACGGCGCCACGCCTCACCCGCGTGGTTGAAGGCTGGCGCCGAGGCACGCCAGGGGCGCGGGGGTGTGCACGCCATGCCGCGCGGCCAAAAACTGGTGGTGCAAATCGTCGAGACCTTCCGCGAGCACATGCAGCCCGCCTTTGTGGAAACGCTGGATGCCTGGAAGCTGGCCGAGCAGGCCCACATGGAGATTCCGCCGGTGATGATTTATGGCGACGACGTGACGCACATCCTGACCGAGGAGGGCATTGCCAATCTGCTCTTGTGCCGCAGCGACGAAGAGCGCGAGCAGGCCATTCGTGGCGTGGCCGGCTACACACCCGTAGGGCTTGCGCGCGACAAGGCCATGGTGGAAAACCTGCGCGACCGCGGCGTGATTCAACGCGCCGAAGACATCGGCGTCGACAAGCGGGATGCCAAACGTAGCCTGCTGGCCGCACGCACCATGCGCGACTTGGTGCGCGCGTCGGGCGGGCTGTATGACCCGCCCAAGCGCTTTCG
>CANCCF010000119.1 GCA_947374485.1 Comamonadaceae bacterium
GGCCAGCACCTTGCAGGGCGAAGCCATCCATGTGGAGATCAGCGTGTCGCTGGAGCGCGCCTCGGTCACATCGCAACACGGTGCCGGCGCCATCACCACCCTGTTTGCGCGCGACCTCACCGCGGCCAAACGCGCCGAGGCGCAGCGTCTGGCACTGGAGACGCAGCTGCGCGAATCACAAAAAATGCAGGCCGTGGGCACCATGGCCGGCGGCATTGCGCACGACTTCAACAACATCCTGAGCGCCATCCTGGGCAATGTGGAACTGGCCAAGCAGGACAGCGCCGCCCAGTCCACCGCGCTGGTGAGCCTGAACGAAATCGAAAAGGCCGGACGCCGTGCACGCGACCTGGTGCGCCAGATTCTCACCTTCAGCCGCAACGAGCCCGCGCGGCGCACGCCCATGCGCCTGGCCGAGGTGCTGCACGAAACCGTGCGCCTGGTCAAGGTGACGGTGCCGCCGGGCGTGGAAATCCGGGTCGTGGAGGCCAGCGATTGCGCAACCGTGCTGGCCGACGCCACCCAGGTCGAGCAGGCCCTGCTCAACCTGTGCACCAACGCCATCCTGGCGCTGGGCCAGACCAAGGGCCAGGTGACGATTGCGCTGGGCAACACCCTGCTGGACTTTCCCGATTGCAGCCGCGTGGGCGTGCCGCCCGGCCACTATGTGGACCTGTCGGTGCAGGACACGGGCAGCGGCATGACACAAATCACCCTGCAGCGCATCTTCGAGCCTTTTTTTACCACCCGCCAGGTGGGCCAGGGCACGGGCCTGGGGCTCTCGGTGGTGCACGGCATCATGAAGACGCACCAGGGCGGCATCGACGTGCACAGCACGCCGGGCCAGGGCAGTATTTTTCACCTCTACTTCCCCGCCTGCGAAGAGGCCGTGCCCGTGCCTGAAGAGGCCACACCTGCAGCCCCTGCGGTGCACGGCCAGGGTCGCCACGTGATGTATGTGGACGACGACCAGGCGCTGGTGTTTCTGGTGGAGCGCGTGCTGCGGCGCAAGGGCTTTACGGTGACCAGCTTCACCGACCCGCTGGAGGCGCAAAGCACCCTGGCCGAACGCGCGCGCGATTTCGATTTGCTGGTCACCGACTACAACATGCCGGGCTTCAGCGGCGTGGACCTGCTGCGGGCGGCCAAGGCCATTCGCCCGGATCTGCCGGTGGCACTGGCCAGC
This sequence comes from Comamonadaceae bacterium, assembly GCA_947374485.1. GTDB lineage: Bacteria > Pseudomonadota > Gammaproteobacteria > Burkholderiales > Burkholderiaceae_C > Allorhodoferax. Next base: position 1,187 of record CANCCF010000119.1, read on the forward strand.
GGCTATGTCACACCCGAGATCGAAAAGAGCGCGTTTGAAGCCGGTGCCAGCGCCCTGGTCTACAAGCCCAACGACGTGGCCGAGCTGTGCGAAACCGTGCAGCGCCTGATTCTGGGTGGCCATGCCCATTGAAGGCCTGCAACTCGAGGTGCTGCATGCCGATGCCAGCATCGTGGTGCTCAACAAACCCTCCGGCCTGCTGGCCGTGCCCGGCAAGACCAGCGACCATTGCCTGAGCGGCCTGGCGCAGGCGCAGTTTCCCGACGCCCTGATCGTGCACCGGCTGGACATGGCCACCTCGGGCCTGATGGTGATGGCACGCGGCAGCGCGGCGCAGCGCCAGCTCAACGCCGACTTTGCCGAGCGCCGCGTCTACAAGCGCTATGTGGCGGTGGCCAGTGGCGACTGCCGCGAGAGCGAAAGCCACGACGGTGACGCATGGCAAACCATCGACCTGCCCATCATGGTCGACTGGCCGCAGCGCCCCCGGCGCAAGATCGACCTGGAGCTGGGCAAGGCCAGCAGCACGCGCTGGCGCACCCTGCACTACGACCCACGCCTGCACGCCACGCGCCTCGAGCTTGAACCGCTGACCGGGCGCAGCCACCAGCTGCGTGTGCACCTGCAGGCCATTGGCCACCCCATCGTGGGCGATGCGTTGTACGCCCCTGCAGAGGTTGCTGCCGCCAGCCCGCGCCTGCTGTTGCATGCCAGTGTGCTGGCCTTTACCCATCCCGGCACCGGCGCGCGGGTCACTTTTGAGGCGCCCGACGCGTTTGACTCAGAGGCCTAAAATGGCCCTGTGACCGACCTACCCTCCCACACTGCTGCCCTGCCCATCGAGCGCCCACTCCAGCGCCCACGCAATGCCGACCTGCACTGCCACTCCGTGGTCTCGGACGGCACCCTGACCCCCGAAGCCCTGGCCGCGCGCGCCAAAGCCAACGGCGTCGAACTCTGGGCCCTGACCGACCACGACGAAATCGGCGGCCAGGCGCGCGCGCTGGCGGCAGCCCACGCCCACGGCATGCAGTACCTCACCGGGGTGGAAATTTCCGTCACCTTCATCGGCCACACCGTGCACATCGTGGGCCTGGGTTTTGATGTGGACAACCCGGCGCTGGTGCAGGGCCTGCGCGCGACGCGCGGCGGGCGCACCCAGCGCGCCCGCGAAATGGCCGAGGGCCTGGCCCGTGTGGGAATAGCCGGCGCCTTTGAAGGAGCCCTGCCCTTTGTCGGCAACCCGGACCTGATCTCGCGCACGCACTTCGCCCGCTTTCTGGTGGAAAGCGGCGTCTGCAAGGACACGCCCGAGGTCTTCCGCAAATACCTCACCGAAGGCAAGCCCGGCTTTGTCGAGCACCGCTGGGCCACGCTCAAAGATGCAGTGACCTGGATCACCGGCGCCGGTGGCGTGGCCGTGGTGGCGCACCCGGCGCGCTACAAGTTCACGCCCAATGAAGAGTACGCGCTGTTTACCGAATTCAAGGGCTTTGGCGGCCAGGGGGTGGAGGTGGTCACCGGCAGCCACAGCGCCGCCGAATACGTGAGCTACGCCCACACCGCGCGCGAATTCGGCCTGGCCGCCTCGCGCGGCAGCGATTTTCACAGCCCCACCGACAGCCACACCGAGCTGGGCACCCTGCCCTTGCTCAGCAGCGAACTCACGCCGGTGTGGGAGCTGCTGCAACACCGCATCCAATAACAAGAAATATCCATGGCACAGCACTTCGAAGTCCACCCTGAAAACCCCCAACCCCGCCTGCTCAAACAAGCCGTCGCCTTGCTCGAAAAAGGCGGTGTTCTGGCCGTCCCCACCGACTCCAGCTACGCCCTGGTCTGCCATCTGGATGACAAGAACGCCGTCGACATCCTGCGCCGCATCCGCGGTGTGGACGACAAGCACCAGCTCACCCTCTTGTGCCGCGACCTGAGCGAGCTCTCCAGCTATGCCCGCGTCGACAACCGGCAATTCCGCCTGCTCAAGAACGCCACACCCGGTGCCTTCACCTTCATTCTGGAGGCGAGCAAGGAAGTGCCGCGGCGCGTGAGCCACCCCTCGCGCAAAACCATAGGCCTGCGCGTGCCCGACCACAAAGCGCTGCAGGAACTGCTGGCCCTGCACGGCTCGGCGCTCTTGGCCACGACGCTGATTGCGCCGGGCGACACCCATCCGATGAACGACGCCGCAGAGATCCGCGAACGCTTCGAAAAAGTGATTGCCGGGGTGCTGGACGCCGGTGCCTGCCCGCAGGAGCCCACCACCGTGGTGGACCTGACCGGCGAGGTGCCCGAAATCATCCGCCAGGGGCGCGGCGACGCAGCACTGCTGGGGCTCTGACCTGCTGGCGCTGAATGCGCGGCGGGCTTGCGAAAGCGCGTGAGCCTTGCGCAGGCGGGTGGCCCAATCGCCGGGCCCGCACTAAGATGCCTTGCCATGACGCACCCCACCTTAGCCAGCGCAGACTGGCAGCAAACCCTGCAACACGCCGCCAATCTGCATGCCCAAGGCCAGCTGGACCCGGCCCGCGCGGCCTACCTGGCACTCCTGGTGGCGCAGCCGCAGAACCCGTACATTGCCAAGCTGCTCGGCCTGCTGGAAAAAGACGCAGGCCAGTGGGCCATGGCGGCGCGCCTGCTGGAACTCTCGCTCTCGCTGCAAGCCGATTACGGCACCGCCATGCACCTGGCCCGGGTGCAGGCCGCCCAAGGGCAACCAGCCCTGGCCAAAGCCACGCTGGAGCAGGCGCTTGCCCTGCAGCCCGACTCGCTGGAGGCCCTGCACGAACTCGCACTGACCCTCGACCAGCTGGGCGAATATGAAGAGGCCCTGGCCCTGCAGATGCGCTGCGTGGCGCTGGCCCCCGACAACGCCAACCTGCGCTACAACATGGGCCGCGTGCTGCATGCGCTGGGCCGCTACGACGAGGCCGCCGAGGCCTATACCGAGGCGCTGGCGCGCAACCCGCACTTTGTGGCCGCTGCCTTCAACCGCGGCAACTCGCTGCACCAGGCGCTGCGCATGCCCGAGGCCATTGCCAGCTTTGACCTCGCCCTCAGCCTGGAGCCCGGCAACGCCAACTTCCACTGGTCGCGCGCGCTGGCAGCGCTCTTGCACGGTGACTACACCAGCGGCTGGCAGCACTATGAGCGGCGCTGGACGCGCGACGGCGGCGAGCCGCAGCGGGTGTTCGACGTGCCGCAATGGACCGGGCGTGAGGCCATCGCTGGCAAAACCCTGCTGATCCACTGCGAGCAGGGCTTTGGCGATGTGATCCAGTTTTCGCGCTACGCACTCGATGTGATTGCGCTGGGTGGCCGGGTGGTGTTTGGCGCACCGACCACCCTGCACCCGCTCTTGCGCAGCATGCATCCCGAAATCAAAACCATCATCGCCAACCACGAGCACCCGGGCTTTGATTTCCACTGCCCGGTGATGAGCCTGCCTTATGCCTTCTCCACCACGGTAGCGACCGTGCCCGCACCCTGCCCGTATTACCTTGCCGACAGCGCGCTGGTGCAGGCGTGGCACGCAAAGCTGGGGCCGCGCCAGCGGCCCTGCGTGGGCCTGGTGTGGTTTGGCAACCCCAAGCACCTGCACGACCACCGGCGCAGCATCTCTCTTGTCGCGTTGGCGCCGCTGCTGCAACTGCCGCTGGACTTTCACAGCCTGCAGCAGGACACCCGCCCGCAAGACGAGGCCGCGTTGCAGCAGCTGCCCCAGATCCAGCACCACGGCGCCGACCTCACCGACTTCGCGCAGACCGCTGCCCTGATCACCCGCCTGGACCTGGTGGTGACCGTGGACACCTCCATTGCGCACCTCGCAGGGGCCCTGGGCAAACCGGTCTGGATTCTGGTGCACGCCGTGCCCGACTACCGCTGGCTGCTGGAGCGCGCGGACAGCCCCTGGTACCCCAGCGCCCGCCTGTTCCGCCAGACCACACCCGACAGCTGGAGCGGGGCCCTTGCCGAGGTGCGCGCGGCCCTGGTGGCGCACTTTGCGCTGGCTCTCTGAGACAATGCCGGGATGGACATTGCTCAACTGATACAAACCGTTGCCATCTACGCCCTGCCCGTGCTGTTTGCCATCACGGTGCACGAGGCGGCCCACGGCTACGCGGCGCGCTACTTTGGTGACAACACGGCCTGGAAGCTCGGCCGCGTCACCCTCAACCCGCTGGCACACATCGACCCCATGGGCACCATCCTGATGCCCTTGCTGCTGTACTTTGCGACCTCGGGCGCCTTCCTGTTTGGTTATGCCAAGCCGGTGCCGGTGCGCTTTGGCAACCTGCGCAACCCCAAGCGCGACATGGTCTGGGTGGCCCTGGCCGGGCCAGCTGCCAACCTGGCGCAGGCCCTGCTCTGGGGGGCGATGCTGTATGTGTTGCACGGCGTGGGCGTGACCGAAATTTTCTTCATGAAGATGTGCCAAGGCGGTGTGCTGGTGAACATCGTGATGTTTGCCTTCAACCTCTTCCCCCTGCCGCCGCTGGACGGCGGGCGCATCGTGGTGGGCCTGTTGCCCGTCAAACAGGCCTTGGCCTTCTCGCGCGTGGAGCCCTACGGCTTCTTCATCGTCATGGCGCTGGTGGTCTCCGGCCTGGTCAGCAGCCTGTGGATGCAGCCGGTGATGGGCCTGACCTTCGGCCTGGTGGACCTGCTGCTGTCGCCGCTGGCAGCCATGGTGCGCTAAGTCCCGTTCTTCCCGTTTATTCTTTTTGTTGGATGGCATGAGCACCTCTCCCGTACGTTTCCTCACCGGCATCACCACCAGCGGCACGCCGCACCTGGGCAACTATGTGGGCTCCATCCGCCCCTCGGTGCGCGCCAGCCAGACTCCCGGCGTGGAGAGTTTTTATTTCCTGGCCGACTACCATGCGCTGATCAAGATCGATGAACCGGCACGCATCCAGCGCTCCACCCTGGAGATCGCCGCGAGCTGGCTGGCCGCCGGGCTGGACCCGGAGCGCGTGGTGTTCTACCGCCAGTCGGACGTGCCCGAGATCCCCGAGCTGACCTGGTTTCTGACCTGCGTGACGGGCAAGGGTGTGCTCAACCGCGCGCATGCCTACAAGGCGTCTGTCGACAAGAACACCGCGGCCGGTGAAGACGCCGACAGCGATGTGACCGCGGGCCTTTTCATGTACCCGGTGCTGATGGGCGCCGACATCTTGATGTTCAACGCCCACCACGTGCCGGTGGGGCGCGACCAGATCCAGCACATCGAGATGGCGCGCGACATGGCGCACAGTTTCAACCACCGCTACGGCGCGCACTTTGTGCCGCCGCAGGCAGCGATTGAAGAGTCGGTGGCCACCCTGCCCGGGCTGGACGGCCGCAAGATGAGCAAGAGCTACGACAACACGATTCCGCTCTTTGCCAGCCGCGAGCAGCTCAAAAAACTCATCGCCGGCATCGTCACCGATTCACGCGCACCCGGCGAGCCCAAGGACACCGAGGGCTCGGCCTTGTTCCAGATTTACCAGGCCTTTGCTTCTGCTGAAGAAACCGGAGCCCTGCGCGCTGCCTATGAAAAAGGCATTGCCTGGGGTGATGCCAAAGCCATTTTGCTGGACCGCATAGACCAGGAAATTGCGCCCATGCGCGCGCGTTACCAGCACCTGATGGAACACCCCGAAGAGGTGGAGGCTTTGTTGTTGGCCGGCGCGAAGAAGGCGCGCGCCATTGCCACACCCTTCATGGCCACCTTGCGGCATGCAGTGGGTTTGCGTTCCCTGACTTCCGGTGTGGTACAGGCCAAGGCCAAAGTTGCCAAGTCTTCTGCGGCGGCGTTCAAGCAGTACCGTGAGAAGGACGGCAAGTTCTACTTCAAGCTGGCGGACAGCAAGGGTACTGTGCTGCTGCAAAGTGTGGGGCTGGAGTCACCGCAGTTGGCGGGCAAGAGCATTGGCTTGCTTTCAAAAGACGGCATTGCTGCTCTGTCTGGGTTGGCCTCGGTGTTGGAGCCGGTTTCTGATGTGGCGGCGTTGGCTGCTGTGTTGGATGCTTTGAGGGCTGACGCTTAGTTTCTTGCCTATGTAGTTGGTGCGCCCGCGTTGGCTTCTCGCCTTCTTGGTGGGTGCGCAGAAGGGGTGGGGGCGGGCGCCGATTTGGGGTACTCCCGTATGAGGCGCCCGGCATGCCCCCTTCCCGTGCAGCGCACACCAAAAACAGAACTAAAACCAGACAAAACATTCACGGCGCCATCACCCGAACCTGCAACAGCCGCCGCCCCAACACCCCCGCATCACTGCTATACACACCGGCTTTTGCAGCTCTGCCAGTAGAAGCAATCGTCACCCATTCGGCCAACGGAACAGTCACCGTGGTCGACACCGTATTGCGCGCCTGCGTGGGCAGCACCGCCCCCGTGCTGGAATCGACTGCAGCGCGTTGTACTTCGATGACCAGCACAACAGGCTTGTTGCCCCCGGCCCACTTGGCTTGCACCGAGACACTCTGACCCGCATCGAACCAGACCAGGGCGTTGCTCACACTGGCCTGGGGGCTGCTACCAGCACCATTGGTCAAACTTTGCGTGCTGACAGATTGCGTCCACTGCATGGGAATGGCATCGTTCATGCGCAACATAGCCTTCTCGCCATTGCGCACCTGCACCGTCTGCGGCTCCCATTCGCGGCCCGCGTCGCGGCCTGCGGAATAGCTGCCCGGTGCGTCACGTCCCTCTTCGAACTGGCGCAGCTCAACGGTGAGATCACGCCCGGGCAGGGCAGGCGCGGCGGCATGGGCGCCGGGCACGGTGCCGAACAGCAGCGCTGCAAGACACAGCACGACGGACAAAGCAGTCTTCATGGCGGCAGACCTCCCAAGGGCACTGCGGCAAACTGCGCCCTCAGTGCGTGACATAGCCCATGGTTTGCGGCAACCAGAGCACGATTTGTGGGAACACCGTGATGGCCAGCAGCAGCAAGAGCAACATGACCAAAAACGGCCAACCCTCCTTCATCATCTCGCCAATCGGGATGCCGGTAAGCGCTTTGGTAACGAATAAAAGCATGCCAAATGGCGGGTGGATCAGGCCAATCATCATGTTGAGCACCACCAGCACGCCAAAGTGCACCAGGTCCACACCCAGGAGCTTGGCCGCAGGCAAGAGCATGGGCACAAACACCAATAAAAGCACCGACACATCCAGAAAGCAACCCAGCGCCAGGAAAAGCACATTCACCAAGAGCAAAAACTGCAGCTGCGACAAATGCATGCCGTCCACCCACAGCGCCATGCTTTGGGGCACGCCCTCGGCGGTGAAGGCGTAGTTGAGCATGAAGGAGCCCGCCAGAATCAGCGTGATGACGGCGCTGCCCCGGGTGGACTCCATCACCACGCCCCAGAACGTGCGCCAGGTCAGCGCCCGGTACACCACACCGGCCAGGATGAGGGCGTGCAGGGCGGCCACCGCTGCCGCTTCGGTGGGCGTGAAGGCGCCGGAGTAAATGCCGCCCAGCAGCACGATGGGCATGGAGAGAGGCAAGGCGCCACGGTACAGAATGGCGGGCCACTCGCGCAGCGGTATCTTGTCTTCACGCGGCATGTTGCGCTTGGTGGCGATGATGTGCACCACGGCCATCATCAAAAGCGCCATCAGCGCACCCGGCACCACGCCGCCCAGAAACAACGCGCCCACCGAGGCCCCTGACACCAGGGCGTAAATCACCATCGGGATGGAGGGCGGAATGATGGGGCCCAGCGTGGCGCTGGCCACCACCACGGCACCGGCAAAGCCTCGCGTGTACTCGGGCTTTTTCAGCATCTGGCGGATCGTCACCAGGCCGGGCCCGGCCGCATCCGCTATGGCGCTGCCGCTCATGCCGGAAAAAATCACGCTGACCAGAATGTCCACCTGCGCCAGGCCACCACGCATGCGGCCCACCAGGATACGGCAGAAGTCGAACAGGCGCTCGCTCACCGTGCCTGCGTTCATGATGTTGGCGGCAAACACAAACATGGGTACGGCCAGCAGCACGTAGCTGTTGTAGAGGCCATTGCCCACCTGCTCGGCCACCAGCCCCAGGTCCTGTCCCTTGGCCAGCAGGTAGGCAATGCCTGCGGCCAGCATGGAAAAGCCGATGGGCATGCGCAGCAGCATGCCGCCCACCAGCACCAGCGCCAGAAAACCCAATGCGTGCTGGCTCACAGAAACACCTCCGTGCTGTGCACTGCGGTGCGAGCTTGCCCAGGAACCTGCGGCGCGGCGCTCATGACAGGTGCAACTCCGCGTCCAGCCCCTGCCCGCGCAGCGCCTGCACAACAGCCCAGGCCGAGCGCAGCACCAGTGCCAGCATCAGGATCACAAAGGGCATGAACACCAGCATGAAACTGATGCCCAGCACCGGCGTGCTCTCGCGCCGCATGAAGTGCACATAGTCCCAGGTGGCGGGAATGGCCACAGCGGCCAGGCCACCCACCATCAGGTTGCCCACGATGCGCATGGCCAGGCGCACCGGGCGCGGCGCCATGTTCCACAGCAGGTCAAACACCACATGCTCGCGCTCGGGCACCACGGTGGCTGCGGCCCACAGGATGACCCAGACGTAGAGCACCACGGCAGCCTCGTCGGTCCAGGGCAGAGGTTTGTTGAAACCAAAGCGCGCCGCCACCTGCACAATAAAAACGACAAACAGGGTCAGGAACAGCGCGCCGCCAAGGGCCTGCGCGCCGCCCTGCAGAAACCGCAAAGCCTTCACAGCGCTGCGTTATTTGGTGGCGTTGATGCGGTCCAGCAGACCTTTGGGCCACTCCTTGGCGTACTCCGAATTCTGGTAGGCGGTTTGCACCGCTTTGCGAAAGGCGTCGACATCAGGCGTGCTGACCTGCAAACCTTCCTTCTTGAAGAACTCCACCAACTGGCCCTCTTCCTTGATGCGGTTCTCGTTGTTGTAGGCGGAGGCTGCCTGCGCTGCGGCCAGCACCTTTTGCTGGTTGGCCGGGCTCAGGGCTTTGAGGGCCTTGCTGGCAATGGAGATGAAGATGCCGTCCACCAGGTGGCTGGTGAGCACGATCTGTTTGGTCACCTCGTAAAACTTGGCGGCGCGCACCGTGGGCAGCGGGTTGTCCTGGCCGTCAATGGTGCCGCTCTTGAGGCCCAGGTAGACCTCGCCAAAGGCCAGTGGCGTGGGTGTGGCGCCCAGCGCCTCGCCCAGGAACAGCCATTCCTTGGAGCCGGGCATGCGCAGCTTCACGCCCTTGAGGTCGGCCGGGGTCTTGACGCTGCGGGTGTCGCGCAAATTCACCTGGCGCGTGCCCAGGTAGACGGTGGACAGGGGCGTGATGTCCATCTTGTCAGCCACCAGCTTGAACATCTCGGCGCCGATGGGGCCGTTGAAAATCTTTTGCTGCTGGGCCGGGTCGCGCACGATGTAGCCGGCGGTGAAGATGGAGAACTCGGGCACCAGCTTGGCAATGTCGAAGGCCGACACGGTGGTGAGCTCCAGGTTGCCGCGCGCCATGGCGGCGGGCTCGGCGCCCTGTTTGAAGAGCGAGGCGTTGAGGTTGATCTGCACATCGAACTCGCCGGGCGCGCTTTTCTCCAGCGTGTCCTTGAACACGGTCCACATCTTGGCGTGCCAGTCATCGGGCACGGCCGGGGTGGAGATACGCAGCACAATTTTGCTTTGCGCCAAAGCGCTTACGCCGCTGGCGGCGAGCGCGGCACCGGCGGTGGCGCCCAGCAAGTTGCGGCGGCTGATGGACTGGGGGGAGGTAGAAGAAAGTGTGGTCATGGTCTCTGATCTGCTTGTGGTTAAAAAAACTCAGGCGTTGTGGAACGATTCGCCCATAGCGCGGCAGGCCTGGCGCACCGCCTGTTCTTCGGCAGGCTCCAGCGGGCTCAGGGGCGCGCGCACGCGCAGCCAGGCGTCGTCGCCGCTTTGCGCGGCCAACATGGTTTTGTAGACGGAGACAAAGGGCATGCCAGGCAACAGGCCCAGCATGGCCAGCATCTGCGCCATCAACTGCTCATCTTCCTTGGATACCTGCCCGGGCTGGCTGACCACGCGCTGCATCAGGCGCGGCGCCAGGTTGGCCAGGCCGCAAATCGAGCCCGCGCCCCCGGCACGCATCACCTCGGCCACCTGCGGTTCGGCCCCCACCAAAATGGACAGTTGGGGGAAGGTCTGTGCCAGCCCCAGGCTGTGCTGCAAATCGCCACTGCTGTCCTTCACGCCCACCACCTGCTGCGGATGGCGGCGTACCAGCTCCGCAATCGCGGCGTGCGAAAAACCGGCCGAGCTGATGGCCGGGAAGTGGTAGAGCACCAGGCGCACATCTTCGTGCCCTATGCCCTGCACCACGTCAGACACGGCCTGCACCACACCGGCCTCACGCGGCTGGCGAAAGTAAAAAGGCGGCATCAACATCTGGCGCTGCACCCCGTTTTCAATGCCATGGCGACCCAGCGCAATCGCATCGCCCAAGGCCACGGCACTGATGGTCAACACGATCTGGTCGGCTCGCACGCCGGCTTGGAGCATGGCGTCCAGCAAGGCCATGCGCTCGGATAGCGTGAAGGCCACGCCCTCGCCCGTGGTGCCAAACAGCGTGACGCCATGGCAACCGGCCTCCAGCATGGCTTGTGCGTGGGCAATGGCACGCGCGGTATCAAGCGATCCGTTTTCGGCAAAAGGGTGCAAAAGGGCGGGCCAGAGGCCGGACAGTGCGGGGTGCATGGGTGTGTCTCTTTGTATTTTTGCGGTCTGGACGGATATTACTTGGCAAAACAGCGCCCGCGCAGG
>CANCCF010000120.1 GCA_947374485.1 Comamonadaceae bacterium
GGTACAGGAACGAGCCGAACACAGCCGCCTTGACGGCCTCGTCAATGTTCGCGTCGTCCAGCACCACCAAGGGCGACTTGCCACCCAGCTCCAGCAGGCAGCGCTTCAGGTGCGCGGCAGCCTTCAGGGCGATGATGCGGCCCACGCGGGTGGAGCCGGTGAAGTTGATGCGGCGCACGGCCTTGTGGGCGATCAGCGCGTCAATCACTTCGGGCGCGTCCTGGGGCGCATTGGTCACGAGGTTGAGCACGCCGGGCGGGAAGCCTGCTTCCACCAGGGCATCGGCCACCAGCGCGTGGGTCTTGGGGCTGGCTTCCGAGGCCCGGAATACCACGGTGTTGCCGCAGGCAATGGGGTAGGCAATCGCGCGTGCCGCCAGCACCACCGGGCCGTTCCACGGCACGATGCTCAGGATCACACCCACGGGCTGGCGCACCGTCATGGACAGCGCACCGGGCTTGTCGGTGGGAATGGTTTCCCCCTGGATCTGGGTCACCATGCCGGCGGCTTCGCGGAACAGGTTGGCAGCCAGGTGCACGTTGAACCCAGCCCACAGGGCCGCAGAGCCGACTTCGGCGCCCATGGCTGCTATGAACTGTGGTGTTTTCGATTCCAGCACATCAGCGGCCTTGAGCAGCAGGCGACGTCGCTCGCTCGGCGCGCTGTTGCGCCAGCTGAGGAACGCGGTCTGGGCGGAGTTCACTGCGGCCAAGGCGTCTGCCACGCCACCCGCGGCGGCACGGGTCACCACCTCGCCGGTGTGCGGGTGGGTGCGGTTGAACGTGGCGCCGGATTGGGCGGCCACGCTCTGGTTGTCAATGACGAGTAGCGATTCCATTTTCTATTTCCTGCGGTTTGTGATTCGGGGTTGATGAAAAACGTGCGGCTTCAGCCTTGGGTCAGGATGTCGGCCATGCGCTCGCCAATGAGTGCGCAGCTGGCCATAGTGGCCACGCCGGCAATGCGCGGCATGATGGAGCTGTCGGCAATGCGCAGGCCCTGCACGCCGTTCACGCGCAACTTGCTGTCCACCACGGCCTCGCCGTCACGGCCCATGCGGCAGGTGCCGGACTGGTGGAAGTAGGTGGTGGCGCCGTTGCGCACAAAGTCTTCCATGGCTTTGCCAGTGAGCTTTTTGCCGGGAGCCACTTCGCGCTTCACGAAGTCTTTCATGGCGGCCGAGTTGCCTATTTCTCGACACACCTCGATGCCGTAAGCCAGCGCCTTGACGTCATCCGGATGGCTCATGAAGCGGGCATCCACCACCGGGCGGTCGGCGGGGTTGGCGGAGCTCAGGCGGATCTCGCCACGGCTCTTGGGTGCCACCAGGCCGGCGCACAGGGCCCAGCTGGTATTGGGCGGCGAATACTCCTTGCCAATCACTTCACTGGCGTAGGGCAGCTCGATCTGCACCAGGTTGAGGTCGGGTGATGCCAGCCCTGCCTGGCTCTTGAGGAAGCCCGCCGCATTGGCCGCGCTGTTGCGGTGGGGAATGTGCTCTTTGGGCTCCCAGATGCAGCCGCCGTGCAGGATGTGGTCCTGGAAGTTGCGGCCGACTTCTTTGGCATTCACCAGGGTCTTGATGCCGTGTTGGGCGAGCTTGGCCTCGTCACCAATGCCGCTGAGCATCAGCAGCTTCGGCGTGTTGATGCCACCGGCGCTGACAATCACCTCGGTGTTGGCGCCGATGGTCTTGGGGCCGTTGGCTGTGGCGATCTGCACGCCGGTGGCCCGGGTGCCTGCAAAGGTCAAGCGGTCCACATGGGTGTTGACGATCACGGTGACATTGGGCCGCGACAGGATGGGGTACAGGTAGGAGCGCGCCATGCTCTGGCGGCGGCCATCCCGGATGATCTGGTTCATCAGCGCAAAGCCGGTGCCGCCCTCTTCGCGCAGCCCGTTCTGGTCGGCAAAGACCTTGTAGCCCAGGCTGCGGCAAGCCTCCAGCATGGCCGGTGCCACAGGGTGCGGGTTGGCGGCAGGCTGGCACCACACCGGGCCGTTCTTGCCACGGTAACGGGCGTCGGGCGCGCCTTGCCAGTTCTCCATGCGGCGGTAGATTTCCAGACCCGCCTCATAGCCCCAGGCCTTGTCGCCACTGGCCTCGGCCCAGAACTCCAGGTCGGCCTTGAAGGGGCGGGCCCAGATGGTGGCATTGATGCTGCTGCCGCCGCCCACCACGCGCCCCATGTGCTCGGGAATGGCGCGGTTGTTGGTGCTGGGTGCGGCCAGGGCCACGTCTTTCCAGTCGCGCTCGGAGCCCAGGTTGGTGAACCACACGCTGGGGTCCATCACCGAAGGCGCGGTATCCCAGTCACCCGCTTCGATCATGAGAATGGAGGCGTCCTTGCGCGTGGCCAAACGGCCCACCAGGGCGCAAGCCGCCGAACCGGTTCCCACCACCACATAGTCATAGGCCGCCTGCAACTTGGCGCTGTGCTCGGTCTGGTTGGCACGGATGGCATCGAGCTCATCGGCCAGGGCACTGAGGCCCACGCTGGCAAAGCCGGCCGCAGTGGCGGCGCGCATGAAGCCGCGGCGGCTCAAGCGGCCGGCAATCAGGGCACGCTCCAGATGCTCCAGCAAGCTGTCCGAGGGGGCATTCGTGTGGTTGGAATGGGGTTTCATGGTGATGCGTTTTGAATGGGTTGTGTTGAAAGGTGGTGTCTCCAGTGGCACTTGCCCTGCGCACGCAGGGCGCCACCGAACACCAACTTTAGAAACTCGCTTTCAATGCAAATACATCGGGATTTCCCTAGGCGTGGGTTGTTCCATATGGGAACAACTGGGGTGTGCTTTTGGATTCTGCAGGCCTGCATCTGCCTTGCAACAAGTTAGCGCATTTGCTAACATACGGCATGCCATACCAAATCGATTACTTTCACGAACGGGTGCGTTCTGAAATCGAGGCATGGCCCGTGGATGTGCTCGCTGACTACGCCCGTCTGATCGAACTTCTGGCCGAGTACGGGCCAAGCCTTCGTCTGCCACATTCGCGCGCCTTTGGCGACGGGCTATTCGAGCTTAGGCCCCGTGGCCGCTCCGGCATTGGTCGGGCGTTTTACTGTTATTTGGTTGGTAAGCGCGTGCTTGTCTTGCACGCATTCATCAAGAAGTCCCAGCAAACCCCGGATAGCGACTTAAAGCTCGCTCGTAAACGCCTTAAGGAGGTGCAGCATGGCTGATCTGAAATACAACCCCGTCCCTCATACCCACTCCGAGTTTCTTGCCTCCGCACGCAAGCGCCAAGGCTTCGCGGAGGCATACGACAGTCTTGAGCTCGAGTACGCGCTGGCCGGGCAAATGCTCAAGGCACGCTCCAAGGCGGGCATGACCCAAGACGCCGTGGCTGAACGTATGGGTACAACGAAAAGCGCAATCTCACGCCTGGAGGCGGCGGGTCGGCATGCGCCATCATTGGAAACGCTAAAGAAATACGCAGCCGCAGTGGGCTGTGAACTGCAGGTCAAACTCGTTCCGCGAAAGGCCGCATGACGGTGAACTGAGCGGCACGTGATGACCAATCAACGCGCTGTTTTTGCTGGACTGGTTGAGGGTTTTGACGCACTGAAATACGAGCGTGAGGGCAAGCTCGTGCTGAGAACCTTCAAGGTACAAAAAGCGGGATCACGGCGCCACCGAACACCAACTTTTGCAACTCGCATCCGCTCCCAAAGAAGCGGGATTTCAAGAAAGGCGGGGTGTTCCATTTGAGCGCAACAACGGTGCCCTTGGAGTTACTTCTAGACACCCCCGCCGTGACAGTCAGTGGTTCCCGAATCAATCGCGCAGCAGATCATCCAGCGACCTCTCGAAAATTTCGGATATGTAATTCCCCGCCGACTCCTTCTGAAATAGCACATGCCGATCCGCGAAGTCTTGCCACGAAGCAAGCTCAGCTTGGCAATCAGCTGTTCGCGTTTGGTGTTGGGGGTGCTCATGGCCAATGTTCTCTTCAGGCGTAGGGGGTAAATGCGTTGCTGTCGTCGGCTAGCAACTGCATGAGTTTGGGGTGAATGAATAGCTTTTCTTTGCCGGCCTGCACTTCGCGTAGCACGCCGATGGCGGCCAGCTCTTTCAGGTAGCGCGAGGCTGACTGGCGCTGGGCAATATTTTTCTCTACCAGATTGCCAATGCGGCAATAGGGCTGCTCAAAGACCACGTCCACCAGCTCGCGGGTGTAGATCTTGGGCAGGCGCGAGCGCACATGGGTAGTGGTGTGCTCGGCTAGTGTGCGGATGGCGGCAATTTTGCCGGTAGTCCACTTGGCCGTTTCTTCCACGGCCTGCAGCATGAAGATGACCCAAGGCTCCAGGTTGCCGCTGCGGGTTGTGTCCAACAGCAGGCGGTAGTAGTCGGCCTTGTGGGCAATGATGTGGCGGCTCAGATACAGGATGGGCAATGTCAACAGCTCAGCCTGGATCAGGTACAGGATGTTGAGCACCCGGCCGGTGCGTCCGTTGCCGTCGGCAAAGGGGTGAATCGCCTCAAACTGGTAATGGCCCACGGCCATGCGGACCAAGGGGTCCAGCTCCGTCTGGTTGTGCAAGAAGCGCTCCCAGTTGGCCAGCAGCTCGCGCAAGCAGGCCTCGCCCTCGGGTGGGGTGTAGATTACCTCACCCGTGCGGTCGTTGATGAGCTGGGTGCCGGGCGTGCGGCGAATGTCCAGGTCCGCCGCCTTGATGGTCCGGCAGACTTCAACGGCCGTGGCCGTACACAAGGGGCGCGCTGCCAACGACTGGTAGCCCGCATACAGCGCGGTGCGGTAGCGCAATGCCTCTTTGGTGGCGGCATTAGCCAAGTTGTCGCCGCCCTGGGCGTACTGAAATAACTGATCGGCTGTGGTGACGATGTTCTCGATTTCCGAGCTGTCTTTGGCTTCCAGCAGCGGTATGGTGTTGATGAGCATCGTCTGGTTCGGAATCAGCTCTGCTGCCTGCTTGAGCTCGGCCAAGGCCGCACGGGCCGTGATGCATTGCTTGAGTACCGCCTTGGTTTCCAGGTCTGCCGCAGGCGGCAGCGGAGGTAGTTGGTTCCAGGGCTTGTCAGCGCGCCAATAGGGGGAGGAATCAGTCATGTCGATGTTTTCTGCTTTTTGGAACATGAGACCAGCACATGTCGATGCCGTCGACATGTGCAAAGAACGTGTCTAAATTTCCTTATTTCGTCGACACATTAGACCACGAACCAGCGAATGCTAAACAAGGATTGGCTGCGGCTGGCACGGTGCAAGCGCTTTTCAAGTGAGGCGATCAGGGCATCGCGACGGGCGTCGATTACGTCCTCCACCGCAAAGATTTCTTGCCGCTGGCGACGTTGCTCGGCTTCGGTCTTGCGGATGTCTTGCTGCAGGCGTTGCGCGTCTTCCATGCTAAGGGCCAGGCGCGCCTGGCGCTTGAGTCCCATGAGCTTGAGTTTGGTGTCCTTGAGCGCCTTTTCAGCCGAGGCAATGCGGTCATCGGCCCAGGCGTCGAGCTTTTCGCGCTCTTGCTGAAAGAACTTGTCGTTCTGTTCCAGCGCGCGACTGAGCGTGGCTTCCAACTGCCGCTGGGTATTGGCCTGCAAGGCCTCAGGCTTGGAGGCCCGTACTTCTGCCGTGGTGGCGGTCAGGTAAAACAGTTTTTCGCACGACTCTTGGTCCAGGACTTCACCCGCGTCGCTCATGGCGGTAAGGACCAAGTGCTCTTCGTTCTGAAAGCTGTCGAGCTCCAGCAAGCTCAGTTGCAGCCACCCGGCCTGCCCTACAAGCCGTTCAATCATGCTGATACGGGGCTTGTGTGATCCGTACTGAAAGGTCAGCGCTTGCATGGGCGCGGCCACATTGCGGCCACAGTCCAGCACGTACTGACCCAGCGGGTGGGTTAGGCGATAGATGCGGGCGTGTTCCGGTGCCATCTCACCCTTGCGGATCAGGCTATAGGCGCCAGCGGGCGCTTGCGCCACGGGCGGGGTTTTCAGCTCGAAACCAAGCGCTGTGTTGTCAAAGCAGGCATTGGGGGCGAGCACGTACTGGGTCATCCTCGCTGTGATATTGAACACAACACTTCGTCTTGCCAGCCTACTCATGGCCAAATGTGTGTAGGCCGGCCCGAACATGCCCCCTGTTTCCGCTTGCCAATCACTTCAAGTCCTGCTCAACTTCGTTGGCCTTTGCGCTCAAACTTGTGAGCTCCCAAAGGATGCGAATGCACTGAGTTTTAGAATTTTTGATATACGCCTATCCGTGAAAGTCGCCGAGAAATTCAGGGCGGTAGAGGCGGCCACAGCAAGGGGAGCTACACATGTTGGGTCACTTGATCAGCGCCAGAGAGGGCCAGTTGAGCACTTGTACTTTGGCTTGAACCGGAACAAAACCGTACTGCTTATGTGCGGTGCCCGGCACAAGAGGCAGCGACGCGGTGGATCGCGCACGTGCCAAAGCCTTCAAACGCTGCAAAGGAATGCGGGCGTGGGTCAGGGCAAGTTTCCGACGTTTGATCTGCCGAACTTTCATGCAAGCAATTTTGCTTCAGCTTTTCAGGCCTCGGCTTTCCATGGTCACCGTTAACGGGAGCACAAGAGGGCGAACTGTCCTGGCCTCTGGCAGGCCGCGAACCAGTGCAATCTACCCGCCCTGCGTCCTGCGATAAATCAACCCCCGCGACACCCGCAACTTGCGCGCCGCTGCGGACACATTGCCACCGCACTCCTTGAGTGTTCTGGCAATCAAATCCACATCGGCATCGCGCAGACTGGCGGGCTCGGGTGGCTCGGGTGGCTTGTTGGCCTCGACTGCAGGCAGCGCCGTGTCGTCAGGCAGCACACCCCCAGCAGGCAATGCCACGGCCACGCTGGTTTCCACCGAAGCTGCCTCTTGCACCGGTTTCCCCACAGCAAACACCTGCCGGCACCCGTCCTGCGCCTGCAGCTCGCAGCGCACATGCACCTGCAAGCCATTGGGCAGGCGCAACAGGGAGTGCGTGCCGCGGCCTACAGAGGCCAGCTCCGAAAAGCTGCTTTGCAACATCGCGTCCACCTGGCTGTTGGCCGCTTGCTCGTCATGGGAAAGCAGCCCCAGCAGCCGGGAGGCGGCCGCGTTGCGCCAGACGATCCTGCCCTGCATGTCCACGCCCATCAGTCCGGCCATGGGCGTATCCAGCATGGCCGGGGAAATCTGGAAGCGCACGATCAGGTGCTCGTGGGACTGTGACACCAACAGGCGGTTTTCGATGGACGAGGCGTACAGGCCTACCACCGAGGCGGCATCAAAATTGAAGGCGATACCCTCGCTGGACATGTCCAGCACACCGGCCAGATGGCCATGGATGTCGCGGATGGGGGCGGCCGCGCAGTGCATGAAGTGGACACTCTCGAAGTAGTGCTCGGCGCCCTGCACGCAGGCCTGCTTGCCGGTGCGCGCCACAATGCCGGGCGCTGTGGTGCCCACGGCTTCTTCTGAAAAGTTGACGCCGATGCGGTGCGCCACCGGGGTGATCTTTTCATGCGCGCGGCGGGAACTGGTGGAGCCGATCAACACGCCGCTGGGGTCGGTGAGCATGGCGCCACAGTGGGTGGCGCCCAGCACCGCATCGAGCGCACCGGCTTCTGCCAGCCAGGCATCGCGCAGCATGCGGTTTTTTTGCAGGGCCAGTTGGGCCCGGCTGGTGGACACCGGCTGGAACTCCAGCGTTCCGCGCGGGTTCTGCTTTTGCCGCAGGCACCGCGCCCAGGACTGGAACACGGCTTCGCTGACGGCCCCTGAGGGCAACTCCCCTTCTTCAAAGTAGCGCTGCCGCGCCAGTGCAATCCGGTCCGCCTGGGTGGAGAAGAAGAGGGATTGCATGGGGGTTTACGCGGCGTCGGGTTGCGCCATGGGAGCGGCTTTCTGAAAAGCTTCCAGCGTGTTGCATGTCGCCTCTACCTCCATGATGAGTGGCCAGCGCCCGAGGTCCACCTTAAAGCGGCGCGCGCTCTCCATCTGCGGAACCAGGTAGGCATCGGCCAGCGTCGGTGTGCTGCCAAAGCTGAAACCGGCCCGCTGGCTGTCGCCTGCCAGCAGCGCTTCATAGGCATCAAAGCCATCGCTGATCCAGCTGCCGCACCAGCGGTTGATGGCCGCATCATCCGCGCCAAAGCTGGCACGCAGCGTGTCCAGAATGCGCTTGTTGTTCACCGGATGGATGTCGCAACCGACGATGGCCGCCAGCGCGCGCACATGGGCCCGGTCCAGCGCATCGGTGGGCAGCAGAGCGGGCGTGGGGTAGCGCTCTTCCAGCCATTCAATGATGGCCGCGGACTGGGTCAGCACCTGGTCGCCCTCCACCAGGGCGGGCACCAGGCCTTGCGGATTCAAGGCCTTGAAGGCCGCGCCCAGGTGTTCGTTCTTGCGCAGGTCCACTGCCACATAGTCGTAGGCCAGGCCCTTGAGGTTGAGCGCAATGCGCAGGCGGTGGGAGGTGCCGCTGCGAAAGAAGTTGTAGAGCTGCATGGCGCTGCCTTACTCGGGTGCGCCAACCGTCAAGGCCACTTCGGTCACACCGGTCACGCGGCCGGTGATCTTGTCGCCCGCCACCACCGGGCCCACGCCTTCGGGCGTGCCGGTGTAAATCAGGTCGCCGGCTTGCAGGTGGTAGAACAGCGAAAGGTCGGCAATGATTTCACGCACATTCCAGATCAGCTTGTCCACGTCCGACGACTGCTTGGTCTGGCCGTTGACTTCCAGGGCGATGGCGCCGCTATCAATGACCACGCCTTCCATGGGCACGATTTCCGAGCACACGGACGATTGCTCCACGTCCTTTCCCAGGTCCCAGGGGCGGCCCTTGTCACGTGCCACCAGTTGCAGGTCGCGCCGGGTCATGTCCAGGCCTGCGGCGTAGCCATAAATCAGCGTGTGGGCGTCTTCGACCTTGACGCGAAAGCCAGCCTTGCCAATGGCCACGACCATCTCCATCTCGAAGTGGTAGTTACCGGTCTCGGGTGGGTAGGCCACGGTGGCGCCCGAGAGGGTCAGGGTCTGGGGCGCCTTGGTGAAATAGAAGGGGCGCTCCACCGACTTGTCCACCGGACGGCCCATTTCAACCGCATGCGCGTGGTAGTTGCGGCCGACAAAAAACAGGCGGTTGATCGGGAAGCGGGCGTCCGTGCCACGCACGGGCACGGACATCACGGGTGGGGGGGTAAACAGATATGGGGTCATGGTGCGGTTCTCAGATGGCTAGTTGAAATGGGGAGCAGTGGCATAGCGATAGTGCAGCGTGAACTCAGCCCCGGTTCTCGTACACACCCAGCTTGCGGTGCAGCGGTGCTTCATCGGCCACGAACAGGAAGGCGGGCTCGGTGGCCGAGCGGTTCTTCAGGAACACGGCGGTGTAGCCGGGCGCGCAGCAGGTGTCGGCCTCGACCAGGGTGAAGTGCTTGTCTTCCACGCTCACATCGCTTTGGCCTTCGATCTGGTGGAACACCTGCGCGGGCGAGCGTGCGGGCAGGCGCAGGGCTTCGCCCGGGCGCAGCATCAGCGCGTAAAAGCCCAGGATGTTTTCCACATCCGCACCGGTCTCGGGGTTCACATAGGTGACTTGCACGGCGTCTCCCGGGCTCTGCTCTTCAGCCAGCGACAAGAGAGCAGCCCGGGCATCGACCCAGGGGTAGCGCAGCATGGGATAGGCCTTGTCTGAGCGCTGGAACACCCGGGTGGGCACCACACCGCCCCGGGCATAGGCCTTGTGGCCCTGGGGCTCAGAAACGCTTTGGCTCGGGCCTTCTAGGTGGTAACTGGTCTCGGTGTAATAGACCAGGGGCAGGTCCAGCACATCGAGCCAGATCACCGGGTCCTTGCCGTCATGGCCATGTTCGTGCCACAGGCCGGTAGGGGTGAGGATCAGGTCGCCGCGTTGCATGGGGCACTTCTCGCCCCCCACCAGGGTCCAGGCGCCCTCGCCCTCCACCACCATGCGCACCGCGTTGGGCGTGTGGCGGTGCACGGGTGCGAGCTCGCCGGGCAAGAGCAGTTGCATGCCCAGGTACATGGCGGCACTGGCCTGCATATTGGTCAGGCCGTGGCCGGGGTTGGCCAGCACCAGCACGCGACGCTCGGCTTTTTCAATGGGGGTGAGTTCACCGGCCTGGATCAGCAGCTCGCGGATCTGGCGGTAGGGCCAGTGCGTGGTCTGGGTCTTGCGCGTGGGCACGTTGGGCGGCAGCACGCCGCGCAGGCTGGGCCACAGGGGCACCAGGTTGCGCTGGGTGAGTTGGTCGCGGTAGCTCTGGGGCAGGTCATCCAGAGTTCCTAAGGAGTTGAAACGGTCGTGGTCTTGCATAGGTCCTACTGTGAATCAGGCCAGCTTCAACATCACACGCATGTTCTCAATGCGCACGGCATAGGTCTTGATGTTCTCGGTAAGCGGCGCGCACAGGGCGGCGCCAGTGCACACATCAAAGCGGCCCTGGTGCAGCGGGCATTCGATTTCGCGCCCCTCCAGAAAGCCGTCGCTCATACGTGCGTGGCCATGGGTGCAGACGTTGTCGGTGGCGAAGACCTCGCCCTCCACTTCGTACAGGGCAATGTCCTTGCCCGCCACCTGCAGACCCATCACATCACCCTCGGGCACGTCGGCCAGGGCGATTGCGTCAATCCAGTTGTCAGCCATGGTGTGTCCTCAGATGGGGTAGATGAGCGAGTTGGCGATCATTTCGCTGTCGTACACGCACAGGCGTGACAGGAACTTCAGGCCCTCGGGGGTGCGCACGATGGCGTCGTGGTAATAGCCCACGTTGAAGACCGTGGAGTCCCCATCAATCTTGGTGCGGATGACCGCATAGTTGGCCTCCGAGCTGATGCGCAGCGCATCGCCCTCGCCTTGCACGGCCAGCACGCGGGGCGTGCCCACGATGTGGCGCTGGTAGTAGGGGTCGTGGTACAGGGTTTCCTTCACGCCATAGACGCGGTCGCGGATCATGTTTTTGCTCTCCAGGGCCAGCAGGCACAGGGGCAGGCCCTGGTCAAAATTCTCGCGCGGCTGCAGGCGGTAGGTGCCCTCGTCCACAAAAAACTCGGGCCATTTTTCCCATGCGGCCGAGTCGCAGACCATGGCGTAGTCGCTGTAGAGCGTGAGCAGTTCGAAGTAAGTCTTGAAGTCCATCATGCTTATTCCCCCATCACCTTGCGCCAGTAGTTGTACATGCCACGGATCAGGGTCTCGGTGACCATGTGGTCCGCGTCCGCGATGTCATAGCCGCCCATCTCGACGACGGTGCGGTGCGACGGTTTTTGCTCAAAGCCCTCTTGCGACCACTCAATCACCTCGCCGTCGTCGGCCGACACAAAGCCGGCCGGGCCGAACAGGTTGGCCTGGATCAGGCGGCGCTCGCGCATCTCGGGCGTGTCATCGGCGAAGCCGAAATGGGTCCAGACAAAATCAAACGAGCCGTGGCCGTTGGGCTGGATGTGGCGGGTCGACACGCTGTTGACCTGCTGCTGGATGATCACGCTCGGGAAGATGGTGGTCATCACCGCCGTGGGGCCGCCCCACCAGGGTTCGGGCACGATATCCAGCAAACGCGGATCATTGACCTTCATCTGGTCTTTGAAGCTGTTCACGCCGGACACCACATCGGCGTTCTTGCCACCTTGGCCACGGGTGGAAATCATGGCGGCGTGGCGGAACTTGTCGTCCATCTTCAATTCGGACTTGTTATCCGCGCGCCACAGACCGAAGGTGGAAAACCAGGTGTGCAGCAGGCCGGGGTGGTACGGGTCTTTGATGTTTTCTTGCATCAGCTTCCAGTTGCCCGGAATGCGCTGGCGGCGGTAACCCAGGATCTCAAGCTTGCGGCCGTCAAACACGCGGTCAAAGTAACCCAGGATGGTCGGGCCTAGGAAGTCTTCAAACGACTCGATGCCGTGGTCGAACGAGGCAAACACCACCCCGCCGCGCGTGGCCACCTTAAGCTTGGTCAGGCCG
>CANCCF010000121.1 GCA_947374485.1 Comamonadaceae bacterium
TGGGGGCCGCAGCAGAAGCAGCGGGCATGGCGGTCAGATTGGTCTGGTAAATACTCACGCCAATGACCAGTGCGATCACCAGGGCAATCAGACCAAACACCACACCCAACACCAGACCCTGGTTGTCATCGTCACTGGAAAACATCGTAAGAACTCCTAAAAAAGATGGTTTTGATTATAAGGTTTGACCTGCGGCGGCCCTGAGCTTGTCTTTCTTGCTGGGCCGCTTGCCCTTGACGCCGCCGTTGTTCAGCGGGTCCAGGTTGGCTGGTGGGGAAGAGGCAACAACTTCTGTACCAACGGGCAGTTCGCTTGGTTCGAACCCGGTCACCACCTCCATGGGCAGCTCCAGCCCGTGGCGCTTTTCAATCAGCCGAAAGTGGGCCTCGGTGTCGTGGCTGACAAAGCTCACCGCCAGGCCGGTTTCGCCGGCGCGGCCGGTGCGGCCAATGCGGTGGGTGTATTCGGTGGCCGAGCGCGGTAGGTCGTAGTTGACCACCACCGGCAACTGGGTGATGTCCAGCCCGCGCGAGGCCATGTCGGTGGCAATCACCACCTTGAGGCGCGAGGCCTTGAAGTCCGACAGCACCTGGCTGCGCTTGCCCTGGCTGAGTTCGCCGTGGAAGGGTTCGGCATAGATGCGCGCCTTGCGCAACTTGTCGGCCACGATTTCGGTGGCGTGTTTGGTGGCAACGAACACCAGCACGCGCTTCCATTTGTGCGCGGTGATCAGATGGCGCAACAGCTGCGTGCGCCGGGGCGCATCCACCAGAATCGCTCGCTGGGTGATGTCGGGCGCCTCCTGCTCGGTGGCGCCAATGTCGAATTGCACCGGTTCACGCAGCATGGACTGCGCCAGGGCAGATACGGACGGCGCAAACGTGGCGGAGAAGAACAGGCTTTGGCGTGCAACGGGCAGCAGAACCAGCAGGCGCTTGAGTTCGGCCTCGAAGCCCAGGTCGAGCAAGCGGTCGGCCTCGTCCAGCACCAGTATCTGTGTGGCCGAGAGGCTCAGGGCATTGTGCTGTACCAGGTCCAGCAGGCGGCCCGGCGTGGCCACCACCACGTCGGTACCGCCACGCATGGCCAGCATTTGCGGGTTGATGGAAACGCCACCAAATACCACGCTGATGCGGATTGCTTGAGGCAGCTGGTTGGCCAAGCCGCGCAGTGTCTCGCCCACCTGGATGGCCAGTTCCCGCGTGGGCACCAGCACCAGGGCACGCACCTGCCGCGGGTTGTGTGCCGCCGCGCTCGCCAGCTTGTGCAGCAGGGGCAGGCCAAAGGCCAAGGTTTTGCCGGAGCCGGTCTGGGCCCGCACGATGGCGTCATGGCCCGCCAATACGGCTGGAATGGACTGGAGCTGAACGTTGGTGGGGGTGTGGAGGGCCTGGCGCTCAAGGGCGCGCAGCAGTGCGGGCGACAGGCCCAGCGAAGAAAATTGCATGCAGCAGTTTACTGCTGCTGGGGCAAGGCGGCGCTGGCCTCTACCGGCACCCTGCGCGCTCCGTCAAAGCGTTTGGCCCAATACGAGGTGCCCAGGTCTTCGACGCGCACTTCTCCACCGGGCTTGGGTGCATGAATGAACTTGCCATTGCCCACATAAATGCCTACATGGCTAAAGGCGCGGCGCATGGTGTTGAAGAAGACCAAATCACCCGGCTTGAGCTCGGTTTTGTCGATTTTTTCAGTGGCGGCGGCCTGCTCGGCGGCCCGGCGCGGCAACAGCAGGCCCGCCGTTTGCTCATAAATAGCGCGCACAAAACCGCTGCAATCAAACCCGGTTTCGGCAGTGCTGCCGCCACGGCGGTAGGGCACACCCAAAAAGCCCAACGCACCGACCACCAGTGCCGAGGCTTTGGCTTCCACCCGGGTGCTGACGTCGCCAATGCGGCCCAGCAGACTGCCTTCACCGTCAGACTGGGTACGACTTGCTTCGTCGCTTGAATCCGAAGGCGCGGCCAGAAGTGCCGTCGCAAAAAACAGGGAACAAAGAAAAACCACCAGTGTCGAAAAACGCATGGCTGGAGCATACCGTGGCGGGGTATCGCAAGTCAAACCGGATAACACATGAATAAAATATCGTAACTCTTTGACATATATGGATATTTTTACAAAACCATGGTGCGGGATGTAAAGATGTAACCGGTCGTTCCAAGGCCCATTGGCCAAGGCTGGTTATGCTCGCAAGCATAAAAGAAGGAAAGTCCACACCATGCTGCTAGAACTTGAAGCCTCCCAACTGGTACTCATTGATTACCAAATCCGCCTGATGCCCGCCCTGTTGGAGTCCGACGCCGTGCTGCAGAACGCCGTGCGACTGGCCAACATGGCGGCTTCCCTGGCCGTACCGAGTTTCTACACCGAGCAAAACCCGTCCAAACTGGGCGAAACCGTGCCTGCCTTGCTGGAAGCCCTGAAGGCCGCAAGGGCCCGGCCTCTGTCCAAGATGCAGTTCAGCGCGGTGGAGGAGGGTCTGGGCGACATGCTGCGTCCGCCCCCCAAGCCGGTGCAGGGCAATGCCCGCAGCCTGCCCAAGCACCTGCAGAAGTCTTCTGCCGGAGAAGAGCGCGACACCATCGTGCTGGCCGGTTGCGAGGCCCATGTCTGCCTGTTGCAAACCGCCCTGGATTTGCTCGAAGACGAGTTTGATGTGTGGGTGGTGACCGATGCCTGTAGTTCCCGCAGCGAGCGCAACCGCGATGCTGCCTTTGACCGCCTGGCCGGCGCCGGTGTGGAACTGGTAACCACCGAGATGGTGGCCTTTGAGTGGCTGCGCAGTGCCGAGCATCCAGCCTTCAAGCAGGTGCAGGGCTTTATCAAGTAGGGCGGCAAGTGTCGGAGGGTGCTCCCGGGCGAACACCTGTGGGCACTGCGGCGTACGGTCAGGTGGACGTCCATGAGCAAAGTCAGCTTGTTGCAAGTTGCTTGCTCATAATTATGAATTCAGTTTCAGCCCCACCCACAACAAGGTTCCGGAGACCCGCCCATGACTTCTTACGCAGACTTTCATCGCCGTTCCATTGAAGACCGCGACGGTTTCTGGACCGAACAGGCCCAGCTGATTGACTGGCAAACCCCCTTCACCCAGGTTTGCGATTACAGCAAGCCCCCGTTTGCCGACTGGTTTGCCGGTGGCAAGACCAATCTGTGCCACAACGCGGTGGACCGTCACTTGGCCACCCGGCCGGACCAGAATGCGCTGATTTTTGTCTCGACCGAGACGGACATCGAGAAGACCTACAACTTTCGCGAACTGCATGCCGAGGTGCAGCGCATGGCCGCCATCCTCAAGGACTTGGGCGTGGTCAAGGGCGATCGCGTGCTGATTTACATGCCCATGGTGGCCGAGGCCTGCTTTGCCATGCTGGCCTGCGCCCGCATTGGTGCTATCCATTCGGTGGTGTTTGGCGGCTTTGCCAGCCACAGCCTGGCCAGCCGGATTGAGGACGCCAAGCCCACGGCCATCATCAGCTCGGATGCGGGTATGCGCGGCGGCAAGGTCGTGCCTTATAAACATTTGCTGGACGAGGCGATTTCGCTGTCTGCCCACAAGCCCGCCAAAGTGCTGATGGTGGACCGGGGCCTCTCCGACTTCCCCAAGGTCGCCGGTCGCGACACCGACTACGCCACGCTGCGCGCCCAGCACATGGACACCGTGGTGCCCTGCGAATGGGTCGACTCCAACCACCCCAGCTACATCCTCTACACCAGCGGCACCACCGGCAAGCCCAAGGGTGTGCAGCGCGACACCGCCGGCTACGCCGTGGCGCTGGCCGCGAGCATGCAGCACATCTACATGGCCAAGCCCGGTGAAACGTACTTTTCCACCTCCGACATCGGCTGGGTGGTGGGCCACAGCTACATCATCTACGGCCCGCTGATTGCCGGCATGGCCACCATCATGTACGAGGGCCTGCCAATCCGCCCCGACGCTGGCATCTGGTGGAAGCTGGTGGAAAAGTACCAGGTGAGTGTGATGTTCAGCGCCCCCACGGCCGCGCGCGTGCTGCGCAAGCAGGATGAGTCGTACCTCTCCAAGTACGACCTCTCCAGCCTCAAGGCCCTGTTCCTGGCCGGTGAGCCGCTGGATGAGCCTACTGCCAGCTGGATCTCGGGCGCCATCAACAAGCCCATCATCGACAACTACTGGCAGACCGAAACCGGCTGGCCCATCATGGCCATCTGCAACGGCATCGAGCCAGCACCCACCAAGTTCGGCTCGCCCGGCAAGGCGGTGTATGGCTATGACGTGCGCCTGATCGACGAGACCACCGGCGAAGAAATCCACGAGGCCAACAAAAAAGGCGTGATTGCCGTGGAAGGCCCGCTGCCGCCCGGCTGCCTGCAAACCATCTGGGGCGATGACGAGCGCTTTGTCAAAACATATTGGTCCAGCATCCACAAGCGCGTGATGTACAGCACCTTTGACTGGGGTGTGAAGGACGAAGACGGCTACTTCTTCATCCTGGGCCGCACCGACGACGTGATCAACGTGGCAGGCCACCGCCTGGGCACGCGTGAAATTGAAGAGAGCATCAGCAGCCACGCCAACGTGGCCGAGGTGGCTGTGGTCGGCGTGGCTGACCAGCTCAAAGGCCAGGTGGCCGTGGCCTTTGTGGTGCTCAAAGACTCCAGCGTGGCAGCGAGCGAGGCCGATGCCAAGAAAGTGGAGGCCGCCATCATGAAGGTGGTGGACGACCAGCTCGGCGCCGTGGCCCGGCCCGCACGCGTACGTTTTGTGCACGTGTTGCCCAAGACACGCAGTGGCAAACTCTTGCGCCGCGCCATCCAGGCGGTGTGCGAAGGGCGCGACCCTGGCGACCTGACCACCATGGAAGATCCGGGTGCTTTGCAGCAGATCAAGGACGCAGTAGTCAGCTAGCCGTCAGACGTTTGACAATAACTGGATTAGCGCCAATGCCCTCGAAAATCAGTGGCACAATCCAGTCCGCAACGAAGGTCCTTCCCATGCCACAGTCGCATCCGCCAACCGGTTCAGCCGTGCCGCGGAAGGTTAATCAATCCAGCTTTAACCAGCTAATGTTCCCTCAAGGGGAACGGAGGTCAGCGCTTTATGAGTGATTCCGTGTCGTCTGTTTACCAAGCGTACCAAAACAATACCTACCTGTTTGGTGGCAATGCTCCCTACGTCGAAGAGATGTATGAGAACTACCTGGCCAACCCGGGAAGCGTTCCCGATTCCTGGCGCGAGTATTTTGATGCCCTGAGCCATGTGCCCGCAGTCGACGGCAGCAATGCCAAGGACGTGCCCCATATGCCGGTCATCAACGCCTTTGCCGAGCGCGCCAAGGCCGGCGGCACCAAGGTCGTCATGGCCAGTGCCGACGCTGAAATGGGCCGCAAGCGCACCGCAGCACAGCAGCTCATCGCCGCTTACCGCAACGTCGGTCAGCGCTGGGCCGATCTGGATCCGCTCAAGCGCACCGAGCGCCCGGCCATTCCCGACTTGGATCCGGCGTACTTCGGTTTCACCGACGCCGACCAGGAAACCGTGTTCGACACCAGCAACACCTTCTTCGGCAAGAACAGCATGTCGCTGCGCGAGCTGCTCAACGCGCTGCGCGAAACATACTGCGGCACCCTGGGTGCCGAGTACATGTACACCACCGACCAGGCTGAAAAGCGCTGGTGGCAGCAAAAGCTCGAAACCATCCGCAGCAAGCCCAATTTCACATCCGACAAAAAGAAATCCATCCTCGAGCGCCTCACCGCTGCCGAAGGACTGGAGCGCTTTTTGCACACCAAGTTTGTCGGCCAGAAGCGCTTCTCGCTCGAAGGCGGCGAGAGCTTCATCGCCGCCATGGACGAGCTGATCCAGGGCGCGGGCGCCAAGGGTGTGCAGGAAGTGGTGATTGGCATGGCCCACCGCGGCCGCCTCAACGTGCTGGTCAACACCATGGGCAAAATGCCCAAGGACCTGTTTGCCGAGTTCGACCACACCGCCCCCGAAGACCTGCCCGCCGGTGACGTGAAGTACCACCAAGGCTTCAGCTCCGACCTCTCCACCCCCGGCGGCCCGGTGCACCTGTCGCTGGCCTTCAACCCTTCGCACCTGGAAATCGTCAACCCCGTGGTCGAGGGCTCGGTGCGGGCCCGCATGGACCGCCGTGGCGACATCAAGGGCGCGCAGGTGCTGCCAGTGCTGGTGCACGGTGACTCGGCCTTTGGCGGCCAGGGCGTGAACCAGGAAACCCTGGCGCTGGCCCAAACCCGTGGCTACACCACGGGCGGCACAGTCCACATCATCATCAACAACCAGATCGGCTTCACCACCTCGGACCCGCGCGACATGCGCTCTTCGGTGTATTGCACCGACATCGTCAAGATGGTGGAAGCGCCCGTGTTGCACGTGAATGGCGACGACCCCGAAGCCGTGGTGCTGGCCACGCAGCTGGCACTCGAATACCGCATGACCTTCTGCAAGGACGTGGTGCTCGACATCGTCTGCTACCGCAAGCTCGGCCACAACGAGCAGGACACCCCGGCGCTGACCCAGCCGCTGATGTACAAGAAGATTGCCCAGCACCCCGGCACCCGCAAGCTCTACGCCGACCGCCTGGCCTCGCAAGGCCTGGGCGAGTCCCTGGGCGACGACATGGCCAAGGCATACCGCGCCGCCATGGACGCTGGCAAACATACCGCAGACCCGGTGCTGACCAACTTCAAGAGCAAGTTTGCCGTCGACTGGGCACCCTTCCTGGGCAAGAAGTGGACCGACGCCGGTGACACCGCCGTGCCCATGGCCGAGTGGAAACGCCTGGCCGAGCGCATCACCACCATCCCTGAGAACGTGACTCCGCACAACCTGGTAAAGAAAGTGCTGGACGACCGCGCTGCCATGGGCCGTGGTGACACGCCGGTGGACTGGGGCATGGGCGAGGCCATGGCCTTTGCTTCGCTGGTGGCCAGTGGCTACCCGGTGCGCCTGTCGGGTGAAGACAGCGGACGCGGCACCTTTACGCACCGCCACGCTGTCATCCATGACCAGAACCGCGAAAAGTGGGACACCGGCACCTATGTGCCCCTGTCCAACGCGGCCGACAACCAGGCCCCGTTTGTGGTCATCGACTCCATCCTGTCCGAAGAGGCCGTGCTGGCTTTCGAGTACGGTTATGCGTCCACCGACCCCAACACCCGGGTGATCTGGGAAGCCCAGTTTGGCGACTTTGCCAACGGCGCGCAGGTGGTGATCGACCAGTTCATCGCCTCTGGCGAAGTGAAGTGGGGCCGCGTCAATGGCATCACCCTGATGCTGCCACACGGCTACGAAGGCCAGGGCCCTGAGCACAGCTCGGCGCGCCTGGAGCGCTTCATGCAATTGGCGGCCGACACCAATATGCAGATCGTGCAGCCCACCACCGCCAGCCAGATCTTCCACGTGCTGCGCCGCCAGATGGTGCGCAACCTGCGCAAGCCTCTGGTCATCATGACGCCCAAGTCGCTCTTGCGGAACAAGGACGCCACCTCCACGCTGGCCGAGTTCACCAAGGGCAGTTTCCAGACCATCATCCCGGAGCAAAAAGAGCTCAAGGCCGACAAGGTCAAGCGCCTGGTGGCCTGCTCCGGCAAGGTCTATTACGACCTGGTGAAGAAGCGCGAAGAGCGCGGCCAGGACGACGTCGCCATCGTGCGGGTCGAGCAGCTCTACCCATTCCCGCACAAGGCCTTCTCCACCGAGCTGAAGAAGTACCCCAACGTGAGCGAAGTGGTGTGGTGCCAGGACGAGCCGCAAAACCAGGGTGCCTGGTTCTTTGTGCAGCACTACCTGCACGAGAACATGCTGGAAGGCCAGCGCCTGGGTTACTCCGGCCGCGCCGCCTCGGCATCTCCCGCAGTGGGCTATGCCCACCTGCACCAGGAACAGCAAAAAGCGCTGGTCGAAGGTGCATTCGGCAAGCTCAAGGGCTTTGTCCTCACCAAATAAAACACGGAAAGAATTGATATGGCTATCGTAGAAGTTAAGGTCCCCCAGCTCTCGGAATCCGTTGCTGAGGCCACCCTGTTGCAGTGGAAGAAGAAGGTCGGTGACCTGGTTACCGCCGATGAAACCCTGATCGAAATCGAGACGGATAAAGTGGTGATGGAAGTCCCCGCTCCCGCCTCCGGCGTGCTGATGGAAGTGGTGCAGGGCGATGGCGCCACGGTGGCGGCCGAGCAGCTCATCGCCCGCATCGACACCGACGGCAAGGTGGGCGCAGCCGCTCCCGCCGCTGCCGCAGCACCCGCCGCCGCAGCTCCTGCAGCTGCTGCTTCCGCACCCGCTGCTGCCGCAGCGTCCAGCAACAGCAAGGCCGGTGTGGCCATGCCCGCCGCCGCCAAGCTGATGGCCGACAACAACCTGGCCTCGGGTTCCGTGGGCGGCACTGGAAAAGACGGCCGCGTTACCAAGGGTGATGTGCTGGCCGCGGTGGCTGGTGGCGTTCAATCCACCGCTGCCGTCATCCCCACCGGCGTGCCCACCAAGCTGCTGCCGCAAGTGGCAACCCCCAAGGCCCCAAGCCTGGGCGACCGCCCCGAGCAGCGCGTGCCCATGACCCGCCTGCGCGCCCGCGTGGCCGAGCGCCTGCTGCAGTCGCAAAGCAGCAACGCGATTCTCACCACCTTCAACGAAATCAACATGGCCCCGGTCATGGACATGCGCAAGCGCATGCAAGAGCGTTTCGAGAAGGAACACGGCTGCAAGCTCGGATTCATGAGCTTCTTCGTCAAGGCGGCCGTGCATGCCCTGAAGAAGTTCCCGGTGCTCAATGCGTCAGTGGACGGCAACGACATCGTCTACCACGGCTACTTCGACATCGGCATCGCCGTGGGTTCGCCCCGTGGCCTGGTGGTGCCGATTTTGCGCAACGCCGACCAGATGAGCTTTGCCGAGATCGAGAAAAAGATTGCCGAGTTCGGCGTCAAGGCCCGTGACGGCAAGCTGGGCATGGAAGAAATGACCGGCGGTACCTTCTCCATCTCCAATGGCGGCACCTTCGGCTCCATGATGTCCACCCCCATCATCAACCCTCCACAAAGCGCCATCCTGGGGGTGCACGCCACCAAGGACCGCGCCATGGTGGAAAACGGTCAAGTGGTGGTTCGCCCCATGAACTACTTCGCCATGTCCTACGACCACCGCATCATCGACGGCCGCGAAGCCGTGCTGGGCTTGGTTGCGATGAAGGAAGCTTTGGAAGACCCAGCCCGTCTGCTGTTTGATATCTAAATAAGCTCCCTTGAACCTGCCCGTCTGGCCCGACTCACTGTCATGCCGGGCGGCAGGTTTTCTCACATATACGAACAGGAATTCCCCATGAGCAAACAATTTGACGTCGTCGTGATCGGCGCAGGCCCCGGCGGCTACATCGCCGCCATCCGCGCAGCCCAGCTGGGCTTTAACACCGCTTGCATCGACGAGTGGAAAAATGAAAAAGGTGGCCCCGCACCCGGCGGCACCTGCACCAATGTCGGTTGCATTCCATCCAAAGCGCTGCTGCAGTCCAGCGAGCATTTCGACCAGGCCAACCACCACTTTGCCGAGCACGGCATCGAGGCCAAGGGCGTGACCATGGATGTGGCCAAGATGCTGGCGCGCAAGAACACCGTGGTGAAGCAAAACAACGACGGCATTCTGTACCTGCTGAAGAAGAACAAGATCACTTTCCTGCATGGCCGTGGCTCGTTCGTGAAAGCCGTTGACGGCGGCTTCGAGATCAAGGTGGCGGGTGCTGCCGAAGAAGTCATCACCGGCAAGCACATCATCATCGCCACCGGTTCCAACGCGCGTGCGCTGCCCGGCGTGCCCTTCGATGAAGTCAACATCCTGTCCAACGACGGCGCCCTCAACATCGGTGCGGTGCCCAAGAAACTGGGCCTGATCGGCTCCGGCGTGATCGGCCTGGAAATGGGCTCCGTCTGGCGTCGTCTGGGCTCTGAAGTCACCATCCTCGAAGGTCTGCCCACCTTCCTGGGCGCGGTGGACGAGCAAGTTGCCAAGGAAGCCCACAAGGCCTTCACCAAGCAGGGTCTGAAGATCGAGCTTGGCGTCAAGGTCGGCGAGATCAAGTCCGGCAAGAAGGGCGTGTCTGTGGCTTACACCAACGCCAAGGGCGAAGCCGTGGCGCTGGAGGTGGACAAGCTCATCGTGTCGGTCGGCCGCGTGCCCAACACCATTGGTCTCGCGGCAGATGCCGTGGGCCTGGCGCTGGACGAGCGTGGCGCGATTGTGGTGGACGGCGACTGCAAGACCAACCTGCCCAACGTCTGGGCGGTGGGTGACGTGGTGCGCGGCCCCATGCTGGCGCACAAGGCCGAAGAAGAGGGCGTGGCCGTGGCCGAGCGCATTGCCGGTCAGCACGGCCATGTGAACTTCAACACCATCCCATGGGTCATTTACACCAGCCCCGAGATCGCCTGGGTCGGCCGCACCGAGCAGCAGCTCAAAGCCGATGGCGTTGCCTACAAGGCCGGCTCCTTCCCCTTCCTGGCCAATGGCCGCGCCCGTGCTTTGGGCGACACCACCGGCTTCGTCAAATTCCTGGCCGATGCCAAGACCGACGAAATCCTGGGCGTGCACATCGTGGGCCCGCAGGCCAGCGAGCTGATCGCCGAGGCTGTGGTAGCCATGGAGTTCAAGGCCAGCGCCGAAGACATTGCGCGCATTTGCCATGCGCACCCCAGCTTGAGCGAAGCCACCAAGGAAGCGGCACTGGCCGTGGACAAGCGCACGCTCAACTTCTAAATGGCGTCAGTTCGCGAGACCTACGAAGCGGAACTGACCGCGCGTGGGTACCAAGCCGACCCGGCGCAGCTGCGCGCCGTGGACGCGCTGGAGCGCTGCGCCAGTGAGTGGGCCACCTACAAGGGCAAGCGCTCCAACTCCTTCAAGAAGTTGATCAACCACCCGGACATTCCGCGCGGCGTCTACATGTATGGCGGGGTAGGGCGGGGCAAGAGCTTCCTGATGGACTGCTTTTTCAACGCCGTGCCGCTCAAACGCAAAACGCGCCTGCACTTCCACGAGTTCATGCGCGAGGTGCACCGTGAACTGGCCGACCTGCAGGGTACCGTCAACCCGCTGGATGAACTGGCCCGGCGCATGGCGCTGCGCTACAAACTGGTGTGCTTCGATGAGTTCCATGTGGCGGACATCACCGACGCCATGATCCTGCACCGGCTGCTCTCGGCCATGTTCGATAACGGCATCGGCTTTGTCACCACCTCCAACTTCAAGCCCGACGACTTGTACCCCGGGGGCTTGCACCGCAATCGCATCCTGCCCGCCATTGAGCTGCTCAACAGCACCATGGAGGTGCTCAGCGTGGACAACGGCACCGACTACCGCCGCCGCACTTTGGAGGCCGTCAAGCTCTACCACTGCCCGCTGGGGCCGGAGGCCGACGCGGCCATGATGGCGGCCTTCAACGCCCTGGCCGAGCAGCAGGACGAGGACCCGATTCTGAACATTGAGGCGCGCCAGATCCGCGCCTGGCGCAAAGCCGGTGGCATGGTCTGGTTCAACTTCAAGACCCTGTGCGGCGGCCCGCGCTCGCAAAACGACTATCTGGAAATTGCGTCCCGTTTCCACACCGTGTTTGTGAGTGATGTGCCGCAGATGTCGGTGCGTCTGGCGTCCGAAGCACGGCGCTTCACCTGGTTGGTGGACGTGCTCTATGACCGGCGCGTGAAACTGTTTTTGTCGGCCGAGTGCGAGCCCGAAGCGCTGTACACCGAGGGCCCGATGGCGCATGAGTTTCCGCGCACCGTCTCGCGCCTGAACGAAATGCAGTCCAAAGAATACCTGGCGCTGGAGCGCCGCGTGGTGGACACGGGGCTGACATGAATGTTCATCAACGGCGTGCCC
>CANCCF010000122.1 GCA_947374485.1 Comamonadaceae bacterium
CTCTGGCTCAACTGCCTCCACATTGGGTTCGATTTCAGTGGGGGTTAAAGCCTTGCTTTGGACCCGCATACAGCACCGGGTGGATTTGCCTGGGTACTGAAGATAGACAACACGAATATCGGCCAGCTTGGCCGTGGTGTGCAGAAACAGGTGGGCATCTTTCATGTCGACAAAGCCGAAGGACGGGGCTTCGGCCAGCACGCTTGCAATGCCGCAGCATTGGAGCGCAATTGCTAGAGGCATTCGCTTAATCATTGTCTGGCCCGTCTGGCGATCGACTCAGGGTGCCGATGGGGCCCGAACCAGCCGCACGTAAAACCGCTCGTTCAAGAAGTCGTAGTCACCAAAGTAGTGATCAATGGTGCCGGTTCCGAAGTCGGCATACCAAGCACTTGAGGCGTCCACCTGCTCGCTGGTCCAATACAGCAGCCGTGTTTTGTCCATGTTCGGGAAAGCCGTAGTGTCGATTTTCGGTGCATGGGAGTTTTGTGAAATGAGAGAAGCCATCTCGCTCCTTGTTGGAACGCGCCAGCTTGCGCCTGAGAGATGGGCAGCCGCAGCGAATGTCATCCCCTTGGCATTGCCCGCGCAATGCCCGCTGGGTGCCCAGCGCTGTCCTACGCTGCAGCGCATCCAGGTAAGCCCCGTTTCCTTATCGTAAGCCGTACTTCCATGAAGCACGAAACGTGCTGCTGGCCGCGTTGGCTCGGCGTGTGACGCCACGTAGATCAAGAGCGCAAGAATCACCACTGTGAAAGCTTGATGGTGGCATTTCATGTCGTACTGATGGGAGGAGGTTACCCGCCCATTTTTCCAGTCAGTTCTTTGATGCGTTGATTGGTCAGGTCAGTCATGCAATCAATGTACTCTGCTGGAACACCGGTTCCGCCACCGTGAGCAAGATCACCACCGCCAGCACCGAAATAAAAATAGTCGCATGTCTTGTTTCTATAAAGCGTCCAGTGCTTCTGTGATTCTCTCAAGAGAGGGGTTGCCTTCACGAACAAATCGTTGTCACGCATTGACTGAAGTTCAACTGCCTTTTTGTACTGAATTTCAAGCTCTTTATCCGCAACTTCAAAGATATGCTTTTGACAGAAAAATATGTCTTTTGTTCCCAGCCCAGAGCCACTCTCGCAAAGTGCGGTGATTTTTTCATCATTCAAGCCTTTGAAGTATGTATGGCTATCGACTTTCAAATCGGAGTAAGGATTGGTTTGGGCCACTGCGTGGGTACACCATGCCATCACTGCAGTAAACAAGACAACAAGCCTAGTGCTTTGCATCGTAAGTACCCGTTTTAAAAAGATTTGCTTCACTCGCACGCCTCGAAGTTGTCCTGTTTGAAATGAAGTTCGTAATGAATTCCGGAATTTCCTTGTACGAACCTTGGTTCAACTTGGACGTGAACTCTTCAAGTCGCCCTTGATGGATTCCCGTGTTGAACAGGATGGAAGCCATTGCGTCAAACTCATGCTGAAACAATGGAACTTTTGTACTCGATGAAATTGCATCAGTCACCGCCATCAAGTCCTGTTTGGCTAATAAATTTGCCCGTTCCAACGTGATTGAGTCACCCATTTTCAAATGATCACCCGGCACCACCGCGTGACCGAGGCCGACCGTTGGGATTCCCCAGCCATCGTCATAGACGGTCAGAATTAGGCCGCCAACAACAGTGTGTCCTTTCCAGTTCTTTCCATCCATCAGGCCGGATTCCCACTCGCCCACAAACGCTATGCACTTGTCAGATAGCTGCCATGGCTTTGCCAATCGCTTCGACCTTGCCACCACGACAGAGTTAGGCTTTATATTGGTTGTCGTCTTGCATAAAGGCTCTGGAAATTTGACACCGATATGGCCGAGGTAAAGCTCTAAGTCTGCAGCGCCCTCGGTTGTGTAGCGATCAGTGAGCCCGCTGTTACTGGTAGTGCCGTGCACAATCTTGCCCGTAGGCAGTTTGACCGAAAAGAACACCCCGGCCAGCGGTTTTCCATTGCCATCTTGCAACAAAAATTGCTCATCGAACGGCAGCGCATAGTCCGCAGGATCATGCCCCGCATGTGCCAACCATGGCGCTGCAGCCGGGTCGCCCAGTTCCTCTGCAGAGAAACCGTGCGTAGCAAGCCCCCTGTTGCTGGAAACCAGCCTGGGTGGTGGGTTGCAGCCGCAGATGCACAGGTCATCACTGAGGGCGATTTCCACACCGTCCACTGGCGCACCGGCGAACGGGGGCACCAGCTGAATATGGCCGATGGAGCCGCAGGCGGGGCAACTGATCCGGTGCCCTTGCAAGGCAACCGCCCGGCCATGAATCGAACATCTGGTTGTGCCCTC
This sequence comes from Comamonadaceae bacterium, assembly GCA_947374485.1. GTDB lineage: Bacteria > Pseudomonadota > Gammaproteobacteria > Burkholderiales > Burkholderiaceae_C > Allorhodoferax. The sequence continues at coordinate 2,338 of CANCCF010000122.1, forward strand.
AATCACCACTCCGCCCGACGTAGTCTGGTCACCAGCGACGATCATGTCCCGTGTGGGTCCGACAGACTCAGCCACGGCTATCACCACTCTTGACGTTACATGCGCCTTCCACGGCTAAATACAAAGCTTGACTTGCCATCAGATGTCTCCATAAAGCTGCCCATCTTCCAAGCAACGCACCATTGATTTGCTGTAAAAGTAGCGACTTGGACAATCAATAGGAGCTCGTTGGAAAAATGCGGGACTGGCGTGCCACAAGCTACCCCGCATTCACCCAGTAGCCATCACCTTGCGTGCGCACGCGCCCCAGCGCCACCAATGCATCCAGGATGGTGGGCAGGCGTTCGCGCCAGCGGCCACGGCTGCTGAAGCGTGTGGCCAGGGCTTCGAGGGTCAGGCCGGTGCCTGCATCGGCCAGCGCATCGGCCACGGCCTTGATCTGCTCGGGCAGGCCGGTGGGCCAGGGTTTGGCGGCGATGGCAGCAGGTGCTACTGCGGGTGTGTCTGCGGTGCTGTCTTCTACGGCATCACCCGCCTCGGCGTCCATACCCTCCATGCTGGCTTGCTGCGCCTGCCCCGCTGCGCACTGGAACGCAGGGCGCAAGCAGCGCACGGTGCCAGCGGCCTCTTCGCTGGCGCGTTGGCTGTTGAGCGCCACCAAGCGCAGCAGCAGGGCGTCGGTGTCGGCGGGCAGCGACAGGTCGCTCCAGCCGTAGGCTTGCAGCACGGTGGCATCCAGCTCGTCGTGCAGGCTGCGCAGCACGCCTACCAAGCCGAGTTCGTTGAGGGTCTTTTCCTTGGCGCTCAGGGGTTCGCCGCTGCGTAGTTTTTCCAGCACGTTGTAGAGGCCGGTGATGGTGACCTCACTGTGCGCGGCTTGGCGGGCTTTGCGGTGGCCGTCGCAGCAGGCTGTAGCCATCGGTGGCGCTGCCCTTGACCAGCTTGCCGTTGAACTTCAGCACGTTTTGCAGCAGGGCTGCGGTGAAGCCGCCCGGTCCATATCGGTCCACAGAATGCGCAGCATCTGCTGCAGTGGCTGGCTTTGCTCCAGCGAGCGGGCCAGCGCGATGCGGTGGCTGCGCGGGTCGGGGAAGGGCGTGTAGGTGCCGCCGCTGCGGCTGAACTCGGCGTACACCTCGATGACCGTGCCCACATCCACCACCACAACGAAAGGCGGGCGGCCTTCGTCCACCGGCAGGGCGCGGCGTAGCACTCGACCTGGGCACGGGCGCGCAAGAGGCCGTCGTCAAAGCCCTTGGTGTGGGCGCCCGCCCGCAGTTTTTTGGACTCCAGCACAAAGTGGCCGCGCCGGTAACAGTCAATGCGCCCGGCGCTTGCGGACCCGTCGCCATGGGCAAAGGTGATGGGGCGCTCGAACATATCGTCCTGCTCGGCGCTGGCATGGGGCCTTGCCACACCCAGCAGCTCGCACAGTTCGATGACGCAGGTTTGCGCGGTGGACAGCTCGCTGGCCGTGACTCCCTGCCACTTCTGGATGAACGCGCTGGTGTTTGTGTTGTTGTCCAAGCTGGGCATGACAGGGGCTGGGCTTGCTGGCCTGCTACCGCGCCTTGGTTCAAAATGCAGCCAAGGAGCCCCGCGTGCAAGCACCACCCGAAGCCATCGCCAGAACCCAGGACCGGCACAGCCACATCAGCATCCGCCTGCAGTTGCAGTATGCGGGCCAGTGGGAGTTTCTGGAGGCGGTGGGCTGGAATGCGGCGGGCTTCAATTTCCACTTTGCGCACGCCTTGCCGGAGGCGGTGCTGCCCTTCAAACGCGGGTTGCTGCACTTTGAGGGCACGGTGGTGTGGAGCGCGCCCAACAGCGACGACGCGGTGGTGCAGGCGGCAATAGTCAACGAGCTGATCTACAAGCGCGCGCATGATGTCAGTGCTGACGCCAGCCTGCACGCGCGCCTGCTCAGGCTGATGCGGGTGGGCGGTATGGTGGACGAGAAGCGGCAGATTCTGGCCTCGCTGGGGCTGGACATTGGAGACGCCAAAATGGCGCAGCTGGTGGCCAGGCGGCGCAGCGAGCGGCCGCTGTGGCAGGTTGGCGTGCAGGTGCAGTCGGCGGTGTGGGCTGCGGTGACCGACAAGGCGCTGAGCATGTCGTCTGCGGTGATCGCGCTGGAGAGCTGGTCGAAATCACTGCGCAAGCGATAAGCGCGGCAAGTGCCCAGCGCAGGTGCGGGGCGCGGCAATAATGGGGGCCACCCACCGAAAAAGAAACACCATGCAGACCCCCCAGACCCTGTTACCGCGCCTGCATGACCTGGGTGGGGGTTTTGTGGTGCGGCGCCTGCTGCCCGCTGCCACTTGCCCCTCGGTCGGGCCCTTTGTCTTCTTTGACCACTTCGGCCCGGTGCAGGCCCAGCCCGGCGACCAGCACGATGTGCGCCCGCACCCGCACATCGGCCTGTCCACCGTCACCTATCTGTTTGAAGGCGCCATGATGCACCGCGACTCCACCGGTGCGGTGCAGCGCATGGAGCCCGGGCAGATCAACTGGATGACGGCGGGCCGTGGCATCGTGCATTCCGAGCGCACCCCGGCCGACCTGCTGGACAAGCCGCGCGTGGCGCACGGCCTGCAGCTGTGGATGGCCTTGCCTGAGAGCGAGGAAGAGTGCGAGCCCTCCTTTCACCACTTTGCGGCTGACGCCATTCCAAAGGTGGCGTTGGACAGTGCCCATGTGACGGTGATGGCGGGCTCGGCCTTCGGATTGACTTCATCCGTGCCTGCCAAGTCGCCCACCCTTTACCTGGACATGCAACTCCAGGCGGGTGGCAGGCTGCCCCTGCCGGCGGACTACACCGAACGCGCCCTGTATGCGCTGGATGCCGGCTGCAGCCTGGACGGTGTGGCATTGCCGCAGCACCAGATGCAGTTGCTCGCCGCGGGCAGCACGCCCGTCTTGCAGGCCGGTGGGCCGGCGCGCGTGGTGCTGGTGGGCGGCGAGCCGCTGGGCCCGCGCTTCATCGCCTGGAACTTTGTCTCCAGCCGCAAAGCGCGCCTGCTGCAGGCCAAGGAAGACTGGATCGCGCAGCGCTTCCCCACCATTGCCGGTGAGACCGAATTCATCCCCTACCCGGAGGCACGCGCATGAACCGCAACCTCTGGCTGTTGGCCTTGGCGCAAGGGCTTTTTCTGACCAACAACGTCACCTTCATTGCCATCAACGGCCTGGTCGGCCTGGCCCTGGCGCCGCTGCCCTGGATGGCCACCTTGCCGGTGATGGGCTATGTGGTAGGTGCGGCCCTGTGCACCGGCCTGGTGGCGCGCGTGCAGGCGCGCTATGGGCGCAAGGTCTCGTTCCAGCTCGGGCTGGTGGTGGCACTGCTGTCCACTGCGCTGGGCGCCTGGGCGGTGCTGGACAAATCCTTTTGGCTGCTGGTGGCGGCCACCGTGGTGGCGGGCTATTACAGCGCCAACGCCCAGCTCTACCGCTTTGCCGCAGTGGAGCTGTGTGCCGTGAACTTTCGCGAGAAGGCGGTCTCACTGGTGATGGCCGGGGGCCTGATGGGCGCGGTGATTGGCCCCAACCTGGCCCTGCGCACCAAGAATTTGCTGCCCATCGACTTTGCCGGGGCCTATGTGGCGCTGGCGCTGGTGGCCGTGGTGTCGTTGGTCACCATGTCCTTCATCCGCTTTGCGCCACTGCCCGCACGCAATGCCGCAGCACCCCATGGGCGCCCACTGGCCGAACTGCTGCGCCAGCCGGTGCTTGTGGTGGCGCTGGTGGCGGCCTCGCTGAGCTACGGTGTGATGAACCTCTTGATGGCGGCCACACCGCTGGCCATGCAGACCTGCGGCCTGTCCTTTGCCAACACCGCCTGGGTGCTGGAGTGGCATGTGATCGGCATGTTTGCGCCGGGCTTTTTTACCGGCAGCCTGATCCAACGCTTGGGTGCCCTGAAGGTGATGGGCGCGGGCGTGCTGCTCAACCTGGCCTGCATTGGCGTGGCGCTCACCGGGCAGTCACCCGACCAGTTTTTGCTGGCGCTGTTTCTGCTGGGGGTGGGCTGGAACTTTTTGTTCACCGGTGCCACCACGCTCTCGCTGCAGGGCTACCGCCCGGAAGAGAAAGACCGGGCGCAGGCAATGATCAATTTCTGCATGTTTGCCACCATGGCCTTTACCTCGTTCGCCTCGGGTGCACTGGTCACCACGCAGGGCTGGAACTGGCTCAACATCGGCTCCTTGCCAGCCGTGCTGCTGATGGGCGCCGGCCTGCTGTGGCTGGCGCGCGTGCAGGGCCGGGTGCAAGCCCCAGCCACGGCTGCGCCTTGACCATGGGGCTGACTGAGGGTGTGCTGGCACAGCGCCGCAAGGTGCTGTCCGTGCTGGCCACTGCCGCACTGTGCGCAAGCTATCGCCCAGCCCTGACTGCCAGCGCTGTTGACAAGGACGGCGCCAGCAACAGCGGGCTGGGCGGTGCCCGCTGGCTGCCGTGGTCTGCCAGCCGTGCCACCCCGGCGCTGCGCCTGCCCGACCTGGAAGGCCGCCTGTGGGATCTGGCAGACGAGCAGGGCAGGCCGCTGGTGCTGAACTTCTGGGCCACCTGGTGCGAGCCCTGCCGGGCCGAGATGGCGTCGTTTGAAGTGCTGCAAAAGCGTTTTGCGGCCAGCCGCCTCAAGGTGGTGGCTGTCAACTTCAGGGAGGGACGCGAGCCGGTGCGCCGCTTTGTGGAGAGCCAGCATTTGGCGCTGGCCTGTGTGCGTGATTCGTACGGCGAAGCAGCCCAGGCCTGGGGTGTGCAAACCTTCCCCAGCACATTTGTTATAAACCCCGCTGGCCGCCCGCTGCTGCAAGCCGTGGGCGAGGTGGACTGGGGCAGCAGCGCGGTGCAGCAGAAGCTGCAAGCCCTTCTGCAAGCGGTCCTGTAAGCCAGCCCTTCAAGCCAGCCTTTCTTTTTTTTTCTACCCGTGAGTTCTGCCATGTCCCTCTCCCGTCGCACCCTGATCCAGGCTGCCTGTGCCACCCTGGCCACCCCCGTTTTCCAAGGCAGCGCGCTTGCCGCCGAGCGCCGCTTTTCACCGCAGGTGGAGGGCTGGAGAAGCTTTGAGGTCAGCACCAGCATCAACGTGCCCGAAGCCCATGGCGTGACCCGCCTCTGGCTGCCCGTGCCCGATGTGAACAGCGACTACCAGCAAAGTGGCGAGAGCCGCTGGAGCGGCAACGCCACGGTGGCGCGCCTGGAGACCGACGGCGCGCATGGCACCCGCCTGCTGTACGCCGAATTCGCCGCCGATGTGGCCGCCCCCACGCTGACGCTGAGCAGCCTGGTGCAGACCCGCAACCGCGCCACCGACTGGACGCAAACCCGCGTGGCCACCGAAGACGCCGCCGTTTTAAAAGCCAACCTGGCGCCCACCTCCCTGCTGCCGGTGGACGGTGTGGTGCTGCAGACGGCCAAGGAAGCCATTGGCGGCGCCAAGACCGATGTGGACATGGTGCGCGCCATCTACCAATGGGTGGTGGACAACGCCTTTCGTGAACCCAGCACACGCGGCTGTGGCGTGGGCGACATCAAGACCATGCTCGAGAGCAAGAGCCTGGGCGGCAAGTGCGCCGACCTGAACGCCGTGTTTGTCGGCATGTGCCGCGCCGTGGGCGTGCCCGCGCGGGATGTGTACGGCCTGCGCCTGGCGCCTTCCGCCTTTGGCTACAAGGAGCTCGGTGGCAACTCCGCCAGCCTGAAGGGTGCGCAGCACTGCCGTGCCGAAGTCTTCCTGCAGCAATACGGCTGGGTGGCCATGGACCCGGCCGATGTGCTCAAGGTGATGCGCCAGGAAACCCCGGAGTGGATCAAAGACAAAACCAACCCGGTGGCTGCGCCCGTGGCCGCTGCCCTGTTTGGCGGCTGGGAGGGCAACTGGGTGGGCTGGAACAACAGCCACGACCTCAAGCTGCCCCACTACTCACGCCCGGGCGTGCTGCCCTTTTTGATGTACCCGCAGGGCGAGAACGCGGCGGGCCGCTTTGACGAGCTGGCACCCGACAGCTTCCGCTACACCATTGCGGCCAAAGAAACCACGCTCTGACAGGGCACGCACGGCAGCCTCTGCTGCCAGCCAAAAAAAGGGGCCTTGCGGGCCCCTTTTTTCATGGCGCTGAAAAGTGCAAATGCACCCTCATTCACACGAGAAAGCAGCCACTTAAGCGTGCCTTAAGAAACTACCGCAATCCCTATTCCAATCGATTCCCAAAGTAGTAGTCATCCCACTTGCAGGTGGGGTGTCTACCCATTAACGCTCCCTGAGGCCAAACCTATTCTCACCCCCACGAATAGGAAATTCACGGTATTCAGAAGCGGGTTGGGGTTGCGCATGGCGGATTCACACAGGCTTCTGGGTTGGTTTGTTCAGTATCTCGGGAGCGTCACAATGGAAACCCAGAGCATCGCCACGTTGTTCGGCCTTCGCAGGCACATCGCAGCCAAAACCATGGCCCTGGCCTTGGGCCTGTGCATGGCCTTTGCCGCATCGGCAGGGCAGCTGTCGATAGCCGTCAAAGGCGTTGGCCCGAACGGCATCGATCCTGGTGTGGAGGTGAGCGACTACCGCTGGACGGTGGAAGAAGACGCCACCAAACTGTCGGTGCCCGGCAAGCCCGCCACCCAGGCCAACTATTCCTTCAGCTTCCATACCAGCTACATGCCGGTAGTGGCAGCCGGTCGCGTGGGCACGGAAAGAGCCATAGATGCCAATGCCGACGTCGTGGATCCGGACGTGCGTCGTCTATACAACGCGGCCATGCCCGCGGTGTGCGCGACGGGCAGCACCGGTGCCTGCCTGGACCCGGCCAAGCGCTACTACGTATCGATTGCGGCCGACGGCTACCAGATGGGCGGCGCCCCGGTGGTCTTCAGTGGCGGCAATGCCACGGCCACCGTGTTCGTGAACCAGTACGCAGTGCCCACGGCCCAGTTGTCGGTGTTTGCCTTCAATGACAACAGCCCCATCAACGGCGCACCCGACCTGCCGCAGGAAACCGGCCTGGCCGGCTTTACCGTGCAGCTGTTCGAGGCCGGTGGCACCTATGGCCAGTCGGGTGGCGCGGTCACGCAGGATGGCTTTGGCAACCCGCTGGGCACCACCTATGTGCGCGACGGCGACACCGCCAATGCCCTGCTCAACAAAGACGGCAAGCCGGTGGTGGCCAAAAAGGGCAACGGCATCATCCTGACTGGTCCGGACGGCACGGCCGTCATCAAGAACCTGTTCCCCGCCAAGTACACCGTGGTCATCGTGCCACCGCCCAACACCGACTGGCACCAGACCTCCACCATCGAGGGCACACGCGGCTCCGACGCCTGGGTGAAAAATAACGAGCCCACTTTCTTCCAGGAATTTGGTCCGCCCGGGCACCATGTGTTCATTGGCTTTACCAAGTCCGGTTGCGTACAGGGCGTGGCCCGCAACAGCGGCGGCCGCTGTGAAGGTTTGACGGGCAGTACGCCCCACACCATCACCGGTCGCATCGTCAACGTGCACAACTCGCGCACACCCAACTACGCCTTTGAAAAAGGCGCACCGGTGCCCGAGTGCTGGGTGGGCCTGAACGAAACCGGCGGCGGCACGCGCGCCCTGTATGCCACGGCCTGCAAGAAGGACAGCAAGTTCAGCATCGCCGGCGTGCCCCCGGGTACCTATGAGCTGGTGGTGTGGGATGAGCCGCTGGACATGATCATCGGCACCCAGACCGTGACGGTGGGTGCCACCAATGTGGAAATGGGCGATGTGCCGGTCTTCAGCTGGTTTGGCCGCTACCAGGGACGTGTGTTCCAGGACATCGACGGCACCGGCTTGCCCTTCTTTACCCAGAAATTCGACAAGCCCTATATCGAGGTGAACCCGGTTACCGGCAAAGAAACGCTGAAGACCAAAAATTATGTGATTGGCGACCTCAAGCCCGCCTTTGGTGAAGGCATTGGCAACAACATCCGCTTCCGTGACGGCAGCATTTACCAGTCGGTGGTGACCAAGCAGGACGGCACCTTTGCCTTTACCGAACTGTTCCCGTTCTTCAACTGGATGATTGCCGAGATTGACTACGCCCGCTTCAAGGCCACCGGCGCCACCATGGTGACCGATGCCGGTGGCGTGATCAACCCAGCTGACAATGCCACCCACTTGTGGAAGGCCGAGAAAGGCAGCTTCGGCAGCAATGACCCGGCCCTGGCTTACGACCCCTGGATCCGCCTGAACCCGCAACTGCAGACCGACGGCAAGTACTACCGCACCGAGAACTGCGCGGAAAACGGCGGCCAGTGCGCCACCCTGCTTGAAGGCATGCAGACCTTCCTGGGCCAGACCAACCACATTGAATGGGGCAAGCAGCCCTACGCCGGCCAGCTCAACGGCCCGAAGAATGAAAACGGCGGCATCGCCGGCATCGTGCACTACGCCATCACCCGCGCCGAGGACGATCCGCGCCTGGCTGCCGCCGAGAACTGGGAGCCCGGTGTGCCGCGCGTGCAGGTCAATATGTACCTGGACTGCGATGGCGACGGCAAACCCGACCAACCCAAGAACGACGGCTCGGGCCAGTGCTCCGCCCTCAGCTCCGCGGTCGAACCCTACGCCTATGACCCGTCGGACGTGGACAACTACCCCTTCTGCTGGCGCGATCCCGAAAGCTGCGGCCTGAAAGAACCGCAAAAAGGTCCTGAAGACCAAAAACGCAGCCGCAGCGGCGACACTGCCTTCAGCTTCGGTGACGTCTTCAGCTGGGGTGGTCTGAACCAGAACAAGAGCGGCCAACTGCACATGGCACTGGGGACCACCGACAGCTGGGACGACAACCTGCCCGGAGACTGTGTGAAACCCGCACCCGGCCCGGTCAGCAACGGCGGCATTCCTTTCAAGGACACGCTGGACTGCTTTGACGGCCTGTACAACTTCAACCAGCTGCGCCCGGCCGTGTTTGACGGTGGCTACGCCTTTGGCCGCGTGGCCGGTCAGGCGGAACTGCCGGTGCTCATAGGCGCCGAGGGCAAGGGCACGTACATCGTCGAAGCCGTGGCCCCTCCCGGTTACCTGCACCAAGGCAATGGTGACAAGAATGTGGTCTTTGGTGACGCGCTGGCCGCTTCCCCCGCCGCACTGCCATTCCCCTGCGTGGGCATGGAACTGCCGGTGCCCGAGTTCCTGACCCTGTTCCCGGGTGAACCCAACCCCAACTACACCGGTGCCGGCCAGACCTGGAACAAGTGTGACATGAAGGCGGTACAGCTCTTGCCCGGCACCAACCCGGCGCCCGACTTCTTCCTGTTCACGGAAGCACCCGTGGCAGGACACGGCGTGGGCTTCATCCTGGATGACACGGCCACCGAGTTCAACCGCTTTGCGCCCACCTTTGGCGAGAAGTACGCACCCCCCTTCCTGCCGATTTCCGTGCAGGACTGGACCGGCCGGGAAATCACCCGCGCCTACTCCGACCAGTTTGGTTCGTACAACTTTCTGGTGCCTTCGAGC
>CANCCF010000123.1 GCA_947374485.1 Comamonadaceae bacterium
CACAGGTCGGCCACGCTGGTATGGGGCGCGCAGGTAAAACCGGAGAGTTGCCAGCGGCCCGTGGTGCGCAGCAGCGACCATTTATCGCCCAGGCTCCAGCCCCGCGCGCGCGCGATGCCGCCCAGCACATCCAGCGGCACAGGCCAGTCGGGGAGGCGCAGACCTTGGCCATCGGGAAACAGCAGGGTGAGCGGCAGGCGCAAGAGTGCGCGTTCCGGCTCCACGCCCACGGTGCGCATGAGTGCCAGCGTGTCGCGGTAGGCACCAATGAGGATGTGCTGGCCGTTGTCCAGCAGCAGGCTGCTGCCGTCGGGCAGATTGACCGGCAGGGCGCGTGCGCGGCCGCCCCAGGCGCGGGCGGCTTCAAACAGGGTGACGTGGTGTCCGGTCTGGGTGGCTGTGACGGCGGCGGCCATGCCGGCCCAGCCGCCGCCCACCACGGCAATCCGCATAGCCTTCACATGGTGCCCAGGGCTTGCACCTTCCAGGCCAGCCAGAGCTTGCGCAGGGGCGTGAGCTTGATGCGCTGGTGCAGCACCTGGAAGTTGTCGGCCTCGATTTCGCGCAGCAGGGTGCGGTAGATGCTGGCCATCATCAGGCCCGGCTTCTGGGCGCGACGGTCGGCAGCAGGCAGCAGGGCCAGGGCCTGGTCGTACAGACCGTGGGCGCGCTGCGCCTGGAACTGCATCAGGGCGGTGAAGCGATCCGAGTAGCCGCGTTTGAGAATCTCGTGCGCCTTGACGTCGAACTGCTGCAGCTCGCTCACCGGCAGGTAGATGCGCCCGCGCAGCGCGTCTTCGCCCACGTCGCGGATGATGTTGGTGAGCTGCAGGGCCTGGCCCAGGGTGTGGGCGTATTCGGTCGTGGCAGGCTCCGTCTGGCCAAAAATGCGCGCCGCCACCTCGCCCACCACGCCCGCCACCAGGTGGCAGTAGCGCTGCAGGTTGGGGTAGTCGAGGTAGCGGGTCTGCTCCAGGTCCATCTGGCAGCCGTCGATCACGGCCTGCAGGTGGTGTGCCTCGATGCCGTAGTGGGCGGTGTGCGGCATCAGCGCGCGCGTGACCGGGTGATTGGGCTGACCGGCAAAGGCGCTGGCCACTTCGCCCTTCCACCAGGCCAGCTTGGTGGCTGCCACACCGGCGTCCACCATGTCGTCCACCACGTCATCGACTTCGCGGCAGAAGGCATAGAAGGCAGTGATGGCGGCACGCCGGGGTGCGGGCAAAAACAAGAAGGCGTAATAAAAGCTGCTGCCGGAGGCCACGGCTTTTTGCTGTACGTATTGTTCGGGGGTCATGCGGCTATTGTCCCATCCGGTTACATCCAGAATGCGCGCCACAGCATCACACAATAGTCCCAGGTGCGCAGGGTGGGGCGCTGGCGCAGGGTGGCAAAGTGCAGTGCCTCGATCTTGTCGAGTATGCGAAGGCCGCCTTGGACCACCAGGCGCAGCTCCCAGCCCGCGCGCCCGGGCACGGCATGCACCAGCGGCTCGCCCTGGGCCATGGTGGCGCGGGCCTCACGCACGCACTGCGCCAGCATGCGGGTGGCGGCTGGCGTTTGTTTGAGCACCAACAAATCGGCCTGCGCCACGCCGTGCGCTGTGCGCAGGGCATCGGTGAAATAGAAGCGCCCGCGGGGAATATCCACGCTCGGGTCCTGCCAGAAGTTGATGAGCTGCAGGGCGGTGCAAATGGCATCGCTTTGCTGCAGGCTGTGGGCACCCTGCACGCCATACAGGTGCAGCAGCAAGCGCCCCACCGGGTTGGCGGAGCGGCGGCAGTAGTCGCGCAGTTCGGCTTCATCGGCGTAACCCGCGCCGTCACGGGTTTTCACAATGTCCTGGGCAAAGGCATCCAGCAAATCATGCAGCAGCGGCACGGGCAGGGCGTATTGCAAAAGGGCCTGGCGCAGCGCGGTGAACAGGCCCGTCCAGCGTGGGTCGAGCGTGCCGGGATCACCGCCTTCTGCCACCAGCACCAGTTGCTGCCGGTAGGCGGCCAGTGCGGCCAGGCGCTCGTGGGCGCTGGCGTCGCCTTCATCGGCGATGTCGTCGGCCGTGCGGGCAAAGTGGTAGAGGGCGGCAATCGGCGCGCGCAGGTGCGCGGGGCACAGCACGGAGGCGACGGGGAAGTTTTCGTAGTGGCCGATGCGGGCGTCGGCTGAAGGGCGGCTCATGCCCTGATTTTGCCCTGTGGCTTGACACCCTTGCTGGCTTGCAATAAATTACTAACCTGCCGGTCATTAAATTAACCGCTGCCCTTTGCAGTCCCTTTCTTTCCTTTTTTTCTCCCGGGTTGTTCCATGCATTTCAAGCCTGTATCCCATTGCCTGTTGCTCCTGGCAGCTGTCGGCATTCTGTCGGCCTGCTCTCCCGCCGCGCCACCCGAAGAGCCGGTGCGTGCCGTCAAGGTGCTCACAGTCGCTGCAGGCACGCAGCTGGCCCAGGTGGAGTATGCGGGCGAGGTGCTGGCCCGGGTGGAATCGCGGCTAGGGTTCAGGGTGGGCGGCAAAATCATTCGCCGCCCGGTGGAACTGGGCCAACGCGTCAAGGCGGGTCAGGTGCTGGCGCAGCTGGACCCGCAGGATTACAAGCTGTCTGAAGCGGCCGCGCGGGCGCAACTGGCAGCCGCCGCCACCAACCGCGACCTGGCCGCCGCCGACTTCAAACGCTACAAAGACCTGAAGGAGCAAAACTTCATCAGCGGCGCCGAACTGGAACGCCGTGACAGCACGCTGAAGGCGGCGCAGGCCCAGTGGGATGCGGCACAGGCCCAGCTCAGCGGCCAGGGCAACCAGGCGGCCTACACCACCCTGGTGGCGGATGTGTCGGGGGTGGTGACCGCCGTGGATGCCGAAGTGGGCCAGGTGGTGGGTGCAGGTACACCCGTGGTGCGCATTGCCCAGGACGGAGCGCGCGATGTGCTGTTTGCCGTGCCGGAAGACAAGGTGCAGGGCTTGCGCGTGGGTGCCGCCGCCCAGGTCAAACTCTGGGCCAGCCAGACCACGGTGGCGGGCCAGGTGCGCGAGGTGGCTGCCAGCGCCGACCCTGTTACCCGCACCTATGCCATCCGCGTGGCGCTGGACGCCAAGGACGCACTGCCCTTGGGCTCGACGGTGTCGGTCACTGTGGCCAAAGCTGCTGCGGGCGACCAGGCGCTCATCAAGCTGCCCACCAGTGCCTTCTTCAAGGATGGCAATGCCAGCGCGGTGTGGGTGCTCGATACCGCCAGCATGACGGTGAAGCCAACCCCGGTGGAGATCGTGACCGCCGACGGCAACGAGGTGGTGGTGCTGAGCGGCTTGCGGCCAGGCATGCAGGTGGTGAGTGCCGGTGTGCATGTGCTCTCACCGGGCCAGAAGGTGACGCTGTACCAGGCGGGCCGGGTGCAGACACCCATGACCCCTGCGGCCCCCGCCTCTGCTGCAGCCAAGTGAGCCGCACATGAGCATGGATCAACCCTCCAAAGGCTTCAACCTGTCCAAGTGGGCGCTGGACCACGGCCCGCTCACGCGCTACCTGATGGTGGTGCTGATGGTGCTGGGCATCGCCGCCTACTTTCAGTTGGGCCAGGACGAAGACCCGCCCTTTACCTTCCGGGCCATGGTGGTGCAAACCTACTGGCCGGGGGCCACCGCCCAGCAAGTGGCCGAGCAGGTCACCGACAAGCTGGAGAAAACGCTGCAGGAGGTGCCCTACGCCGACAAGATCCGCAGCTACTCCAAGCCCGGCGTGTCGCAAATCACGCTGGAGCTCAAAGACTCTTCCAAACCCAGCGAGGTGTCCAACGTCTGGTACACCGTGCGCAAGAAAATTGGCGACATGCGCGGCACCCTGCCCGCAGGCGTGCAGGGCCCGTTCTTCAACGATGACTTTGGTGACGTGTATGGCGTGATCTATGCGCTTGAAAGCGACGGGTTCAACTATGCCGAGCTCAAGACCTTTGCCGACGCCGCCCGCCTGGAGCTGCTGCGCGTGCCGGACGTGGCCAAGGTGGCCCTGTTTGGCGACCAGGACGAAAAGGTCATTGTCGAAATTTCCCAGAAGCGCTTGGCGCAGCTCGGGCTGGACCTGAACCAGGTGCTCTCCCAGCTCAGCCAGCAAAACGCGGTGGAAAGCGCGGGCGCCGTGCAGACCCCGTTGGACGTGGTGCAGGTGCGTGTGGCCGGGCAGTTCAAAGCCATCGACCAGCTGCGCGCCATGCCCATACGCGGCAGCTCGGGCCAGCAGTTCCGCCTGGGTGACCTGGCCGACATCCGCCAAACCTACATCGATCCGCCCGCCGTCAAGGTGCACCACCAGGGCAAAGAGGTGATCGCCCTGGGTGTCTCCATGGCCAAGGGCGGCGACATCATTGCCTTGGGTAAATCGCTGCAAAAGGCCTTTGCCAAAATTGGGAAGGACCTGCCCGCGGGCGTCACCCTGTCCAAGGTGCAGGACCAACCCAAGGCCGTGTCCAGCTCGGTGGGCGAGTTTGTGGCCACGCTGATGGAGGCGGTGGTGATTGTGCTGGTGGTGAGCTTTGTGTCCCTCGGACTGCACAGGCGCGTGGGCAAACAGCCGCTGTGGAAGCGCTACTACGTGGACATGCGCCCCGGCCTGGTGGTGGGCATCACCATTCCACTGGTGCTGTCCGTGACCTTTCTGGCCATGAACTACTTCGGCATCGGCCTGCACAAGATGTCCCTGGGCTCGCTCATCATCGCGCTGGGCCTGCTGGTGGACGACGCCATCATTGCGGTGGAGATGATGGTGCGCAAAATGGAGGAGGGCTACGACAAGGTGCGCGCCGCCACCTTCGCCTATGAAGTCACCGCCATGCCCATGCTCACCGGCACGCTGATCACCGCTGCGGGCTTTCTGCCCATTGGCCTTGCCAAGTCAGTCACCGGCGAATACACCTTTGCGATTTTTGCGGTGACGGTGATTGCGCTGTGCCTGAGCTGGATTGTCTCGGTGTATTTCGTGCCCTACCTGGGCACGGTGCTGCTCAAAATCAAACCACACCCATTCGACCCTGAAGGCACCACCGCAGGCCCGACCGTGCAGCACGAGCATTTCGACACCCCGTTTTATGTCGGCTTTCGCCGCCTGCTCACCTGGTGCCTGGCGCACCGCTGGATCACGATAGGCGCGACCGTCTTGGTGTTTGCGCTGGGCATTGTGGGCATGGGCAAAGTGCAGCAGCAGTTCTTTCCGGACTCCAGCAGGCCCGAGATCCTGATGGACGCCTGGTTCCCGGAAGGCACCTCGTTTGCCGCCAATGAAGAAGTGGCCAAGCGGGTCGAGGCGCGGCTGCTGCAGGAAGACGATGTGGCCACGGTGACCACCTGGATTGGCTCGGGCGTGCCGCGTTTTTACCTGCCGCTCAACCAGATCTTCCCGCAGAGCAATGTCTCGCAGTTCATGCTGGTCTCCAAGGACCTGAAGGCACGTGAGCGGCTGAAGGCCAAACTGCCCGCCCTGCTGGCCCAGGAGTTCCCCGAGGTGCGCTCCCGTGTGCAACTGCTACCCAACGGCCCGCCGGTGGAGTACCCGGTGCAGTTCCGCGTGGCAGGCCCCGACCCGGTGCTGCTGCGAGGTTTTGCCGATGCCGTGAAGGCCGCCATGCGCGAGAGCCCCAACACCCGCGGCGTGAATGACAACTGGCATGAGTCCATCAAGGTGATTCGTCTGGAGGTGGACCAAACCAAGGCGCGCGCGCTGGGCGTGACCAGCCAGTCCATTGCGCAGGCCTCGCGCACCATGCTGGCGGGCAGCACGGTTGGTCAGTACCAGGACGGCGACAAGCTGATTGACATCGTGCTGCGCCAGCCGCTGGCCGAGCGCAATGCCTTGACCGACATCGGCAACGCCTATTTGCCCACCGCCTCGGGCAAGTCGATACCGCTCACGCAGATTGCCAAGCCTGTGTTCGCCTGGGAGCCGGGTGTGCTGTGGCGCGAGAACCGCGACTACGCCATCACCGTGCAGAGCGACATCGTTGCCAACCTGCAGGGCGCCACGGTCACGGCAGAGTTGCAACCCGCGCTGAACAAAATCAGCGCGAAGTGGCCCGCCGGTTACCGCATTGAGGTGGCGGGCGCGGTGGAACAAAGCTCCAAGGGGTCTGATTCCATTGTGGTGGGCGTGCCCATCATGCTGTTCATCACCTTCACCCTTTTGATGTTGCAGCTGCACAGCTTCAGCCGCGCCATGCTGGTGTTCCTGACCGGCCCACTGGGCATTGCCGGTGTGGCGGCCTCCTTGCTGCTGTTCAACCGGCCCTTCGGTTTTGTCGCGCTGCTGGGGGTGATTGCCCTGATGGGCATGATCCAGCGCAACTCGGTGATCCTGATTGACCAGATCGAGCAGGACCGCGCCGCCGGTGTGCCGCCCTGGGACGCGATTGTGGAGTCCACCGTGCGCCGCCTGCGCCCGATTGTGCTGACGGCAGCGGCTGCCGTGCTGGCCATGATTCCGCTCTCGCGCTCGGTTTTCTGGGGGCCGATGGCAGTGGCCATCATGGGCGGCCTGACCGTGGCCACGGTGCTGACCTTGCTGGCCTTGCCCGCCATGTATGCGGCCTGGTTCCGCGTTCGCAGGGATACACCCGCAGACGGGTTAAACTAGCGGGCTAACCGATTCACGGACCCTTTTTGCGCGGGTGGCGAAATTGGTAGACGCACCAGGTTTAGGTCCTGACGCTGGCAACAGTGTGCGGGTTCGAGTCCCGCCCCGCGCACCACTGCAAAGTGTGGAAGTTCAACAACCCTGATTCACGTCAGGGTTGTTGATTTTTCTGGTTTGCCAGGGCCCGGCGCTTGGTTTGCCTGCATTTGTTGCGATATCTAAACGGCCAGGCGGCTGCGTTCCCCAAGAATGCCGCGTGCTGTTCAACTCCCCCGGTTTCCTGTTTCTCTTTTTGCCGGTCTTGCTGCTGGTGTTTTACCCGTTGGGCCGCCGCAACCCGCGCTGGGCTGCCGCCTGGCTGACGCTGGGCTCGCTGTTCTTCTATGCCTGGTGGAACCCGGTGTACGTGTTGGTCTTGCTGGCGTCCATTCTTTTCAACTATGGCGTGGGCCGCAGGCTGGTGCGGCTGGGTGAGCGGGCCCCGGCGCGGCGCAGGTACTGGCTGCTGCTGGGTCTGGCGGGCAATCTGGCACTGCTGGGCTATTTCAAATATGCCAACTTCTTTCTGGCAACGGTCCAGTCGGTGGCAGGGCACACCTACACCCTGTCCAACACCGTGCTGCCCTTGGGCATTTCATTCTTCACTTTCACCCAGATCGCCTATCTGGTGGACGCGGCCAGTGGGCGTGCGCGGGAGCCTGACCTGCTGCACTACACCCTGTTTGTCAGCTACTTTCCGCACCTGATTGCGGGGCCGGTCTTGCACCACGCCGAGATGATGCCGCAGTTTGCCCACGCCACAACCTGGCGTTTCAACCCCGCGTTCATGGCGGTGGGCCTGACCCTGTTTGCCCTGGGCTTGTTCAAAAAGGCGGTGTTGGCAGACGGCATTGCACCGTTTGTGGGGCCGGTGTTTGCGGCGGCGGAGCAGGGCGTACCTGTGGGCCTGTTCGAGGCCTGGGGCGGCGCCCTGGCGTACAGCCTGCAACTCTATTTCGATTTTTCAGGCTACTCGGACATGGCCATCGGTTTGTCGTCCCTGATTGGCGTGCGCCTGCCGCTCAACTTCAACTCGCCCTACCAGGCCACCAGCATCAGCGATTTCTGGCGGCGCTGGCACATGACCTTGTCGCGCTTCCTGCGGGACTATGTGTACATCCCACTGGGCGGCAATAAAAGAGGGGCGCCCCGGCGTTACGCCAACCTGCTGGCCACCATGCTGCTGGGTGGCCTGTGGCACGGTGCTGGGTGGACCTTTGTGCTGTGGGGTGGCTTGCACGGCCTGGCGCTGGCACTGCACCAGGCCTGGCGTGGACTGCGCGCCAGGCTGGGCCACGATATGGCGCGCACCACGGCGCTGGGGCGTGGCTGTGGCATGGCGCTGACCTTCTTGCTGGGGGTGGTAGGCTGGGTGTTTTTCAGGGCCAGCAGCGTGGCCTCGGCCCTGTCTCTGGTGAAGGCCATGGCGGGTTTGCAGGGTGTGCAGCTGCCCAGTGGCATTGGGCTGCGGCTGGGGTCGCTGGGCGTCTGGCTGGAAGGGCAGGGCATGGTGTTCACGCCTGCCAGTGGCCATGCCTTGGTGATGAATTTTGTCTGGGCGGCAGCACTTCTGCCATTGGTGTTTTTTGCACCCAACACCCAGCAAATCATGCGGCGCTTCCAGCCCGCACTGCACTATGGCGGCAATATGCACCCTGCGCCGCTGGCCTGGCAGCCCACTACGCGCTCGGCCCTGGCGCTTTCTGTGGTGCTGGCTCTTGGCTTGCTGTCGCTGTCGCGACCGGCCGAGTTCTTGTACTTCCAGTTCTAGGGTGCACGGCGGCATGGCGCACTACCTTCGCCTTTGGCTCACCGGCACCGCCCTGTTGCTGCTGGGCGTGGCGGCGTTCAACCTGGTCGTGGACCCCTACCGCCTGCTGCAGCTGGTGGATATGCCCGGCTTCAACACCGTCAAGCCTGCCGCTGCCCGCTATGGCGCTGTGGCCAAAGCCTACCAGCTGCCGCGCATACAAGCCCGCACCCTGGTGCTGGGCAACTCGCGCGCCGAGGTGGGGCTGGACCCGTCCCTCCCGGCCTGGCCCTCACCCCCGGTTTACAACGCGGCCTTGCCCGGCACCGGCACTGACACCAGCCTGCGCTATTTGCAACTGGCCTTGGCTGCAAGTACAGGTGCAGGTGCAGGCGAGCCAGCACGGCAGCCCCGCACCGTCGTGTGGGGCATTGATGTCATGGACTTCTTGACCGATCCGGCACAGCCGCCCCTTGAAAAGCCAAGTGCCGTCATGTCGCGCTGGCCAATAGCGTCAGGCCTGCCCGGCGTGGAAGACTTGCAGGCGCAAGCACAGGACTTGCTGCTTTCAACCCTGACCCTGGACGCCTTGTTCGACTCGGTGCAAACGCTGGCCAGCCAACACGACCCGTATGCGGTGGACCTGACACCCCTGGGTTTTAACCCCATGCGCGACTACCTCAAGATCAGCCGGGAAGAGGGTTACTGGAACCTCTTCCGGCAAAAAGACCTGGGCAACATCAGCTCCTACCTGCGCCGCCCGACGGGCATTTTTGATGCCAGCGGCAGCACCTCGCCCGCCTGGGAGGACCTGAAGGAAGTGCTGCGGCTGTGTCGCCAACATGGCATTCAGCTACAGCTGTTCAGCTATCCCTACCATGCCCACCTGCTCGAAGCCATACGCCTGACCGGGCACTGGGATGCCTTTGAGGCCTGGAAGCGCACCGTGGTGCATCTGCTGGCGCAGGAGGCCCGGGAGAACCAGGCCGTGGGCCAGCCCGCATTTGCGTTTTGGGACTTCAGCACCTTCAACGCGCTGAGCACCGAGCCCATACCGGCACCCGCTGACCGCACCACAGCCATGCGCTGGTACTGGGAGGCCGGGCATTTCAAAAGCGCACTCGGAGACCTGTTGCTGGCGCGCATGTTGCAACACAGCGACCACCCCGCTGGCTTCGGCGTCTTGCTGACGCCCGACAATGTGGAGGCGCACATCCGCGCCATAAGGGCACAGGGCGCCGCCTACCGCCAGAACCATCCGCAAGACCTGCAGGCTTTGCAAGGCCTGCTGCAGCAAAGCCGCATGCGCTGACCCCGGACTGGCCTCGGAGCCTTTGCAGTGGTCCGGTTGCCAGGGCGCCCGGTGTGCGTTTCTTCCTCAGTTAGAATCGCGGGCTACCCGAATCAGGACCAGCCGATACATGTGTCGGCCATCCATTGCAGAGAAGACATGCAGCCTACCCATCGCAACCCGATGCGGCCTGCTCCCCACCCTACTGGAGAAAACACCATGGCAGTTACTGTTGAAACCCTGGAAAAGCTGGAACGCAAGATCACGCTGACGCTGCCTGTGGGCACCATCCAGTCCGAAGTCGAGACGCGTCTGCGCAAGCTCGCCCGCACCGTGAAGATGGACGGTTTCCGTCCCGGCAAGGTGCCTATGAACGTGGTGAACCAGCGCTATGGCTACTCGGTGCATTACGAAGTGATGAACGACAAGGTGGGCGAGGCCTTTGCCACCGCCGCCAACGAAGCCAAGCTCCGCGTGGCGGGCCAACCCCGTATCTCCGAGTCCGAAACCTCGCCCGAAGGCCAGATGGCTTTTGATGCGATTTTTGAAGTCTTCCCCGAAGTCAAGATCGGCGACCTGACCACCGCTGAAGTCGAAAAGATCAGCACCGAAGTGACCGATGCCGCCATCGACAAGACCGTGGACATCCTGCGCAAGCAGCGCCGCACCTTTGCCCAGCGCGCGCAAGACGCGGCTGCCGTTGACACCGACCGCCTGACCGTGGACTTTGAAGGCAAGATCGACGGCGAACCCTTCGCCGGTGGCAAGGCTGCCGACTTCCAGTTCATTTTGGGCGACGGCCAGATGCTCAAAGAATTTGAAGAAGCCGCCCGCGGCATGAAGCTGGGCGAAAGCAAGACCTTCCCGCTGGCCTTCCCGGCCGACTACCACGGCCAGGATGTGGCAGGCAAGACCGCCGACTTCATGGTCACGGTCAAGAAGATCGAGGCCGCGCATCTGCCGGAGGTGGACGCAGGCCTGGCCAAATCCCTGGGCATTGCCGACGCCACCGTCGAAGGCCTGCGCGCTGACATAGCCAAGAACCTGCAGCGCGAAGTGAAATACCGTCTGCTCAACCGCAACAAACAAGCCGTGATGGACGCGTTGATTGCCAAGGCCGAGCTCGACCTGCCCAAGTCCAGCGTGCAAGCCGAACTCGACCGCATGGTGGAAGGCGCCCGCGCCGACCTCAAGCAGCGCGGCATCAAGGACGCCGACAAGGCGCCGATTCCCGACGACATCTTCCGCCCCCAAGCCGAACGCCGTGTGCGCCTGGGCCTGGTGGTGGCCGAACTGGTGCGCTCCAACGACCTGGCGGCCAAGCCCGAGCAGATCAAGGCACACATCGACGAACTGGCCGCCAGCTACGAAAAGCCCGCCGATGTGGTGCGTTGGTACTACGGTGACAACCGCCGCATGGCTGAAGTGGAAGCCATCGTGATCGAAAACAACGTGACCGAGTTCGTGCTGTCCAAAGCCACGGTGTCCGAAAAGTCGGTTTCCTTTGACGACCTGATGGCACAGAACTGATCTTTTTCCGATTGGGGGTGAATGGGGCTTGTGCGGGGCTTGCAGTTCCGCGCCATAGCCCCATTTGCTTTTTGGCAAAAGTTTTTGGTTACAGTTGACTCACCTTATTGGAGACGCTATGAACGTGAAATATGCAGCGCCAGGCGCAATGGACATACAGGCCCTGGGCATGGTGCCCATGGTCATCGAGCAATCCGGCCGCGGAGAGCGCTCCTACGACATCTACTCGCGCTTGCTCAAAGAGCGCGTGATCTTCCTGGTGGGCCCGGTGAATGACCAGGCCGCCAACTTGGTAGTGGCCCAGCTGCTGTTCCTGGAGAGCGAGAATCCCGACAAGGACATCAGCCTGTATGTCAATTCCCCGGGCGGTTCGGTCACGTCGGGCCTCGCGATTTATGACACCATGCAGTTCGTCAAGCCCAAGGTCTCGACCTATTGCATCGGCCAGGCCGCGAGCATGGGCGCTGT
>CANCCF010000124.1 GCA_947374485.1 Comamonadaceae bacterium
GGGCTTTTGCCAATGTAGGGAATGTTGGTGGGCGTGGCCGGGCGCAGGCCGGTCCAGAACTGCGGGTTGCCGCCCTCGGTTTCCAGGCGCGTGTCGCAGACGCCGGGGAACACCGTTTCCACCCGGCGCGCCAGCATGTGGCAGCGTGCACGCGAGAGGGCACTGTCCAGCCCGGTGTCGTAGCCGCCCACTTCAATGGTGCCGGCAATGCGCAGCGTGTCACCCAGGCGGCTCATGGCGCATTTGACCGAGTCGTCAATAAAGCTGACCGTCGGCGCCAGTTCGGGTTTCAATATCTTGAAGGTGGCGCTGTAGCCCTTGCCGGGGTAGATAGGCAGGTTCACGCCCACGGTGCGCAAGAGCGGCGCGGTGTACGAGCCCATGGCCAGCACGAACTGCTCGCTGTGCAGAGCCGTGACCTGGCCGCTGGCGCGGTCGCGCACGCTGACGGTGTCCAGGCTGTTGCCCGCTTTGTTGAGCGACAGCACGTCGTGGTTCCACAGGAACTGCACGCCGCGC
This sequence comes from Comamonadaceae bacterium, assembly GCA_947374485.1. Lineage (GTDB taxonomy): Bacteria > Pseudomonadota > Gammaproteobacteria > Burkholderiales > Burkholderiaceae_C > Allorhodoferax. The sequence goes on from CANCCF010000124.1 coordinate 520, forward strand.
GCCGCGCAACGCCGGGCCAGTTGCTGGGTGAATTCGCGCGCGTCACCGCTTTCGTCGCTGGCGGTAAAAGTGCCGCCCACAATCTGGTCGCGGTACTGTTGAAAAGCGGGCTCGATGGCCAGCAACTCGTCGCGGCTGACCACGCGGCGCTGCACGCCGTACTTGGCCATCAGGGCGGCGGCACCGGCAGCAGAATCAAAAGACTTTTGGTCCAGGTAAAAGTGGGCAATACCCTTTTCCAGCCGGTTATAGGAAATGCCGGTGGCGTCCACCACATCCTTCAAGGCCTGGTGGCTGTAGGAGCCCAGGGCCACGAGCTGCTGCACATTGCGCTCAAAAGCGGTGTCGTTGCAGTTGGCCAAAAACTCCAGGCCCCAGCGGTACTGGTGCCAACCCTCGCCCCATGGCATTTGCGGCCTGAACAACAAAGGGGCTTCTTTGCTGAACATCCATTTGAGCGCCTTCCAGGGTGCGTCCTTGTTGGCCCAGGGTTCGCAGTAGCTCACCGAAATTTGCGCCGCATTGGCAAAGCTGGCTTCCAGTGCAGCATCTGCCTGCCGGTCCACCACGGTGACCTCGTGGCCGCGCTGGGCCAGATGCCAGGCGGTGCTGATGCCGATGATGCCCGCGCCCAAAACTGTAATTTTCATGCGGCCAGTGTCGCGCAATTGCCAAAATTCAAGAAAGCCGAACGCGAGAGATTACGAAAGCATTAGCCGCGTTAATAATGGAGCCCATGCGAACCTTTGATGCCGATGCCCTGGAATGTCTGGCTGCCATCGTGGAGGAAGGCGGCTTTGAGCGGGCCGCCGTGCGCCTGTCGGTGACGCAATCGGCGGTGTCGCAGAGACTGCGCTCGCTCGAAGCCCAGGTGGGCACGGTGCTGCTGGTGCGCAGCCGCCCCATCCGCGCCACCACCGCTGGGCGCTTGCTGATCAAACACGCGGTGCAGCTGCGTCTCTTGCGCGCGGATCTGGAAAACGACCTCCAGGATCTGGCACCCGGCGCCAATGCCCAGCGCGAGGAAGACCGCATCTCCATTGCCATCAACGCCGACAGCATTGCCACCTGGGCCCTGCCCGCGCTCAGCCCGCTGGTGCATGCGGGCTTGCCGCTCGAAATCATCACCGACGACCAGGACTTCACCCACGACTGGCTGCGCGAGGGCCAGGTGCTGGGCTGCGTCACCACCCTGAAGCTGGCGCTGCGCGGCTGCAAGGTGCTGCCTCTGGGGGATATGCATTACGTGGCGGTGGCGTCCGGGGCCTTTGCGGCCGCCCACTGCCCGCAAGGCCTCACAGCCCACAACTTCCGCCAGATGCCTTTTATTGCCTTCAACCGCAAGGACGATTTGCAGACCGATTTCGTGGGCCGGGCCTTGGGCCTGCGTCGCGTGGCCTTGAGCCAGCGCTTTGTGCCCAGCTCCGAGGGCCAGGTGCACGCGGTGCAAGCCGGCTGGGGTGCCAGCGTGGTGCCGCAGCTGCTGGTGCAGGATGCGCTGGAGCGTGGTGAGCTGGTCAATTTGGTGCCCGCCTTCAGCTTGCCGGTCAGCCTGTATTGGCACTGCTGGAACCTGGACTCGGACGTGATTGACCGCCTGACCCGGGCTTTGGCCCAAGGCGCCGGGCAGGCCTTGGGCGTGACGCCAAAACTGGACAGTCACAAATTAACCCTACGCTCCACGGAATGACGCTGACGGCTAAACTGGCTCCATGAATTCCAGCAACGTGGTCAAGGTGTCCTTCAAAGAGCAAATGCTGCAGGCGCGCGAGGAGGCCATCATCCGCGTGGTCAACCTGCTGCTGGCCGAAAAGGGCTTTGAGGCCATGACGGTGGACGAGGTGGCCGCAGCCGTGGGCATTGCCAAGGCCAGCCTGTACAAGCACTTCCCCAGCAAGGAAGACTTGGCCGCCGCGGCCATGGTCAGCGTGATGCGCCGCGCCCAGGATTTCATCGCCACCCTGCCCACCGACGCTGCGCCGCGGGACAACCTGCGTGCCGTGGTGCGCTGGACCATGGAGGTGAAGCTGGCCGGTGAAATGCCGTCGTTGCCGAGCCAGAACTCCAAGCTGCGTGCCGTGTTGATGGGCAGCCGCGACTACATGGACGGCCTGATGGACGTGAGCGACGTACTGGGTGGCTGGATCGAGGCGGCGCAGGCGCAAGGCACTATCAACCCCCATATGCCGGCCATCGCCATCCTCTACACCGTCTATGCACGCGCCTGTGACCCGGTGCTGGAGTTTCTGAAAATGGGCGGCCAACACAGCGATGCCCAGATCATTGAACTGGTGCTGTCCACCTGTTTTGACGGGCTGAACGCGCGCCCCGTTTAAGCCCCGGCTAAATCGCGATGCAGTGCGCGGCCTGAAAGTGCGCTTGTTCGTTCTTGCGCGCATAGCCCAGCGGATTGGCCACCACCCTGCAGCCACCCACCACATAGTCCGAAGGCGCGTGCAAATGCCCGTGCAGCCACAGGCTGGCATGGGGCAGCAAGGCGTCCAGCGGGTTGCAAAAGCCGGCTGTGCCGGGCGTGAGCCCGTAGCGCGGGTCGGCACTCAAGAGGCTGGGCGCAAAGTGGGTGACAACCACCGTGCTGCCGTCAAACGCGGTTTCGAGCTCGGGTTTTAGCCAGGCCTGGCACAGCAGGGCCTGCTCGCGCAGTTGCTCGGCCAAAAAGGGCTCACCCCGCCGGGTGGTGCCGGTTTTCTTCAAATAGTAGTTGGCGGCACGGTAGGCCTTTTCGGGCGCACCCAGCGCTTCGAAATCGCTCCACAGGGTGGTGCCCACAAAGCGCAACGCTCGGCCCTGCAGGTCGGTCCAAGGCGACACGAAGCTGGCGCGCTCCAGCCAGACCATGCCCAACCTTTCACAAGTTTCGCGCAGGCGCGCATGGGCCACGTCAAAGTCCAGCGTGTCGTATTCGTGGTTACCCGGCACAAAGATCACCGGCGTCGGCCAGCCGTGCAAGGGTGAGAACTGGCGCAGGCCGAAGTCGCTGTCCTGCATCTGGTGGCCGCTTTGGTAGGAGCCAATGTCACCGGCCAGCACCAGCACATCGGCACCCGGTGCCGCGGTGGCTTGCCAGTGCGGGTGGGTTTCGAGGTGCAGGTCGGAAAGAAGTTGGATGTTCATGCGCCAGCCATCATGCCGGAAATGCCTTGTCCGCCAGGGCCAGCACCTTGGCCCGCAGCCAGGCCTGGGCGCTGGAGGCGTCCTGCCGGTGGTGCCACAGGGCATCGACCTGGATGCGGGGCACTTCAAACGGCAGCTCGCGCTGCAGCAACTGGTCGGCAAAGCCGGTCACGTTGATGAAATGGCGCGGCAGCACGGTGAGCAGGTCCGAGTTGGCCACCACCTTGCCTGCAGTAAAAAACTGGTTCACCGTCAGCACCACGCGCCGTGTACGACCCTTCAGGGCCAGGGCCTCGTCCACAAAGCCAAAGGCGCGGCCCGAAAAACTCACCAGCAAATGGCGCGCGCCGCAGTAGCGGTTCAGCGTCAAGGCACCGGTGGCAAACGGGTGACCCCGGCGCATCACGCACACGTATTCACCCTGGAACAGGCGGTGGTGCAAAAAGGAGGCGGTTTCTCCCATCTGGGCGCGTGCGCCCAGGTCGGCCAGCGCACCCGGAAAGTGGCCTATGGCCAGATCGGCCTGGCCCTCGTCGAGCAGCCGGCGCGGGTCGCGCGTGGTCAGTGGCAGAACGCGCAAGCTGACACTGGGCGCCTCCTTGGCAAACACGGCCACTAGGCCCGGCATCAGTTCGGCGGCTGTGGCATCTGCCATGGCCAGCACAAAGGCGGTGTCGGCCACGGCCGGGTCGAACACGCTGGGTGCCAGGGAAGCCTGCAGGCTGCGCAAGGCTTCGCGCACAGGCGGCCAAACCTCCTGTGCCCGCGCACTGGGCTCCAACGTGCGGCCCTTGCGCACCAGCAGATCGTCCCCCAAAGACTCGCGCAGGCGGCGCAAGGCATTGCTGACTGCCGGTTGCGTGAGCGACAGGTGCTTGGCTGCCTTGGTCAAGCTGCGCTCGGCCATGACCACGTCAAACACCTTGAGCAGGTTCAGGTCGAAGGTGCGCAGGTTGAATGGAATGGCAGTGTTTGTCGTTTTCATCCATTCATTGTATGAATAGATAAGATCACCAACCAAAAGTAGACCATCATGAGGGAAAACCCTATGATTCAGGCCATGTCTACACACATTACCCCCGCAGTGAACCTTTCCCGCGAATTTGCCATGGCCCGTTTTGCCGAGCCCGAGTTGGCCAATGCGCCGCGCGCGTCTGCCAACACCAGTCCCTTGCTGATCGGCAGTTCGGTTGCCACGGTGGATGGCTCGCAAACCTTGGCAGGCATGTTGCTGGCCGCCGCCATGGCAGCCCTGCTGGTGGTGGCCGACCAGGTCATTGACACCTGGACCGATGGCCATTTGCTGGCCGGCTGGGTGGCACTGTGGACCGTCGCCTTTGCCGCCTTGGCACTGTTGGCAACCCCCTTGCGCCGGTGGGCGGCTGCCGTGGCGGCTGGCCTGAACCGCCGTGTAGCAGCGGAGCGCAGTGCGCAGGAAGAAGCCCGCATGTGGGAAATGGCCAGCCACGACCCGCGTGTGATGGACGATATCCGCGCCGCCATTGCGCACCAGGCCAGCTAAGTCGGCTGCCAAACCCCGACAAAAAAGCCACCGCATGCGGTGGCTTTTTTGCGTGCGCGCCCTGCCCGGACGTGCACTGTCGACGCCGGTTCAGGCCGCCAGGCGCTGTTCCAGTCTGGTTTTTGTCTCTTCGAGTTCCCGGGGCAGGTGGTAGGCGAGTTGGGTGAATAGCGCGGTGTGCAGGGCGATTTCCTGTGTCCATGCTTCCTTGTTCAGGCTGGTAACGGATTCAAACTGTGCGGGTGTGAAGTCCAAGCCGGTCCAGGTGATTTCAGCGTAAGCCGGGGCCACGCCAAAGCCGGTTTCCACGCCGGCTGCCGTGCCTTCCAGGCGGTCGATCATCCATTTGAGCACGCGCATGTTTTCACCGTACCCGGGCCAGACGAACTTGCCGTCGTCACCCTTGCGGAACCAGTTGGTGGTGAAAATCCTGGGCAGCGTGGCACCCGATGCGGCCAGTTTCTCACCCATGTCCAGCCAGTGCTGGAAGTAGTCGCTCATGTTGTAGCCGGTGAACGGCAGCATGGCAAAGGGGTCGCGACGCACCACGCCCATTTGGCCCACGGCCGCCGCCGTGGTTTCGGAGCCCATGGTGGCAGCCATATAGACGCCCTCCACCCAGGTGCGCGCTTCGGTCACCAGCGGCACGGTGGTGGAGCGGCGCCCGCCGAAGATGAAGGCATCGATGGCCACACCATTGGCGTCATCCCAGGCCGAATCCAGGGCCGGGTTGTTGGTTGCGGCCACCGTAAAGCGGGCATTGGGGTGGGCCGCCTTGGCGCCGGTTTCCTTGGCAATCTCGGGTGTCCAGTCCTTGCCCTGCCAGTCGATCAGGTGCGCGGGCATGGCGCCCGTGTCTTTCTCCATGCCTTCCCACCAGACATCGCCGTCGTCGGTCAGCGCCACGTTGGTAAAGATCACGTTCTTGTCCAGGCTGGCCATGCAGTTGGGGTTGGTGTGGAAGTTGGTGCCCGGGGCGACGCCAAAGTAGCCCGCTTCGGGGTTGATGGCATAGAGCTTGCCGTCGGCGTTGGGTTTGATCCAGGCGATGTCGTCGCCAATGGTGGTCACCTTCCAGCCGTCAAAGCCCGCGGGTGGCACCAGCATGGAGAAGTTGGTCTTGCCACAGGCGCTGGGGAACGCAGCGGCGACATGGTATTTTTTGCCCTGGGGGTTGGTTACACCCAGAATCAGCATGTGCTCGGCCAGCCAGCCCGGGCTACCGGAGGGCCCCTCTGAGGCCGCGCGTCCCATGTTGGAGGCGATGCGCAGCGCAAAACATTTTTTGCCCAGCAAAGCGTTGCCGCCGTAACCCGAGCCATGTGACCAGATTTCACGGGTCTCGGGGTAGTGCACGATGTATTTGGTGGCGCTGCAGGGCCATTTCACATCTTTCTCGCCCGGCTGCAGTGGCGCGCCCACGGTGTGCACACAGGGCACAAAGGCGCCGTCCACACCCAGCACGTCGTACACGGCCCGGCCCATGCGCGTCATGATGCGCTGGTTCACGGCCACATAGGCGCTGTCGGAGAGTTCAATGCCGATGTGGGCAATGTGCGATCCCAAGGGGCCCATGGAAAACGGTACCACGTACATGGTGCGCCCGCGCATGCAACCGTCGAACAAGGCCTTTTGGCCGTCTTTGCCGGTTTGCAGCAAGGCGCGCATCTCGGCCGGTTCCATCCAGTTGTTGGTGGGGCCTGCGTTCTCTTTTTTGGCGCTGCAGATAAAGGTGCGGTCTTCCACGCGGGCCACGTCGCTGGGGTCGGAGCAGGCCAGAAAGCTGTTGGGGCGCTTGGCTGCGTTGAGGCGCTTGAAGGTGCCCGCATCCACCAGCTGCTGGCACAGGCGTTGGTATTCTTCTTCGGAGCCATCGCACCAGTAAATGGATTGGGGCTTGCACAGGGCCGCCATTTCGGCGACCCAGGCAATGAGTCGCGCATTTTTGACATAGCTGGGCGCATCAAGCGTCAATCCCTGCATTACCGGTGAATTCATGAAAAAGCTCCTGGGTTTTGAAAATCGTCTTTTCAAAGAAAATCCGTGAGTTCTTGGAAAAGACGACTCCAAGGCATGCGCCTGCATTGGCGTACATTTGGAGTGGCAGTCAATTCTATGAACCGGCACCCGGGTTACAAAGCAGTTACATGCAAACATCATGCAAAATATGCATGATTTTATGCAAATCAGTATTCGACATGCACGAATTCAGTCGGCGCCAAAAGGCACACACCAGCGCAGCCAGAGACCTTGGTGTGGGCAAGAAGAATGGGGAAAACGAAGAAGAGAGACACAGCCCATAGCGGGCTGGCGATGCCGGGGAACCGGCGCTGGGGCAGCGGTGCTGTCTGCCGCTGCCTGTGTGTTTACGCCATTGACACTGCGATGAAGGCCAGCAAGAAAATCAGCACGGCACCGGCGATGGGCAAGACCAATGGAATCACTGGCACCACGGCTTCCACCGCATCGTGGGCTTGGGTGTCGGAGTGGGGTGCGGGTGCAGACATGGAAGTGGCCTTTAAAAATGGGTTGCTGCGATTCTAACTTTTCTCTTGTATCGCCGCGTCGAAAACAAGCGCTTACATCTCCCTCTGTCAACCATTTTGTGGTCTGGCGCGTCAATAAGCCAAGGGGGATGCCGAAACATGCGACATGCATCCGTGTTCAAAGTCATCACTGTAAATATGCACAGAAATACGATTCAGGTACCTGAAAAGGGCACCTACAAATGGCAGTTGTTCAATTACTGGTCGGACGAATTCCGCCAGACCCATAACGACCACTCCGCCTATATTGCATTGAATTTCGCCGGTGCCTTGGACGCCTGCCGCAACAAACTGCAGTCCCTGATCCAGCACCACCGCCAGCAAGCCAGCAAGGCAGTTGCCTGTGAACGCCACCACCGCGCCATTGCCCGTTTGCAGAACACCATGACCGGAGCGGCCATGGCGTTCGAAAGTGGGTTCCACCACTGAGCCAAGCCGCCCGGCTGGCGGTTCTTTCTCTCTGCATGGCGCGGGAACTCAGTCCATCTGGATGACCCGCAGAACCTCGGTCGCATAGGCCTCCAGCTTTTTGGCACCGATACCGCTGATGCCTTGCAAATCGACCAGCGTGCGCGGCGCCCGCTGCGCAATGGCCGCGAGGGTGGCGTCATGGAAAATCACATACGCAGGCAAATTGTGTTCCCGCGCCACCTCGGCGCGCCAGGCCTTGAGGGCTGAGTAGCGCAGCAGGGCTTCGCTGTCCAGGGCAATCGGGGTCTTGACTGCGGCCCCCAGGCGGGCACTGCGTTTGGGCTTGCGCCCGCTGTCTGCCGCCGATTCGCGCAGCTGCACCTGTACTTCGCCGCGCAGGACAGAACGTGATTGATCCGTTAGCTGCAAGGTGTTGTAGGCCTGTGCGTCGACCCGCACCGCGCCCATGGCAATCAGCTGGCGCAGCACACCGCGCAACTGCAACTCGCTGTATTGCGCACCCAGGCCATAGGTGCTGAGCGTGGTGTGGCCATGCAGGGCCACCTTTTCGGTGGCCCTGCCACGCACGATGTCCATCAGATGCCCCGCACCAAAACCCATGCCATTGGCTTGCTGGATGCGGTAAATGGTGCTGAGCAGCTTGCGGGCGGCGTCGGTGCCATCCCAGATGGCTGGCGGGTTGAGACAGTTGTCGCAGTTGCCACAGGGCGCGCTGCCTTCGCCAAAATAGGCCAGCAAGCGCACGCGGCGGCAGTCCGTGGCTTCGGCCAGACCCAGCAGGGCGTCGAGTTTGCCGCGCATGATTTGCTTGAATTCTTCGCCGGCCGGGCTCTCGTCAATCATGCGGCGCTGGTTCACCACGTCTTGCAGGCCATAGCCCATCCAGGCCTGGGCGGGCAGGCCGTCGCGCCCGGCGCGACCGGTCTCCTGGTAATAGCCCTCGATATTTTTGGGCATGTCCAAGTGGGCGACAAAGCGCACATCGGGCTTGTCGATGCCCATGCCGAAGGCAATCGTGGCCACCATGACAATGCCTTCTTCGCGCAAAAAGCGGTCCTGGTGCTTTTGGCGCAGCTTGTTGTCCAGCCCGGCGTGGTACGGCAGGGCGTTGATGCCCGCATCCACCAGGGTTTGTGCCATGTCTTCCACCTTGCGGCGCGACTGGCAGTAGACGATGCCCGCATCGCCCTCGTGTTCACGCTCGATGAAGCGTAGCAATTGCAGGGTACTGTCGCGCTTTTCCTCGATCGTGTAGCGGATGTTGGGGCGATCAAAACTGCTGACAAAGGCGCGCGCGTCTTCGAGTTGCAGGCGCTCCAGGATGTCCTCGCGTGTCAGCGCATCGGCCGTGGCGGTGAGGGCCATGCGCGGCACACCGGGAAAGCGCTCGTGCAGCACACTGAGTGCCCGGTATTCGGGGCGAAAATCGTGGCCCCACTGGCTTACGCAGTGCGCCTCATCGATGGCGAACATGCTTAACTGGCCGCGCTCAAACAGTGCCTCGAGCTGGGCCAGGAAGCGCGGCGTGGTCAGGCGCTCGGGCGCGGCATACAGCAGGGTGATGTCGCCGCGCAGCATGCGCTGCTCCACCTGGTAGGCCTCCTCACCGCCCAGGGTGGAGTTGAGGAAGGCGGCTGCAACACCGGCCTCGTGCAGGGCGCCGACCTGGTCGTGCATCAGTGCAATCAGGGGCGACACCACAATGGTGACACCATGCCCGGCTTGCTGGCGCGCAATGGCCGGGATTTGGTAGCACAGGCTCTTGCCGCCGCCGGTGGGCATGAGCACCAGGGCATCACGGCCGGCCACCATGTGGTCGACAATGGCTTGCTGAGGCCCACGGAACTGGTCGTAACCGAAGACTTCGCTGAGAATTTGCTGAGGAGACAAGGAAACTTTGCGGTGGATGGGAGTCGAATGGGTGCAGCTTTACAGGGGCTGTGGTGATCGCAGCGCCCTGGTGTCGTGACCGGGTCTATTGTCCCGCTTTTGAATGGCTAGCCATCGCGCCCCCAGAGTACGGGCTTGCTCACTGCAGGCGTGCTCTGGCTGGCCAGTTCGTCGCGCATAGCGGTGGCCAGGCGGGCGTAGAGCTTGAGTTGGCGGCTGGTGTCGCGCAGCCGCTCGGCTATATTGGCCGACACGCCCAGCAACAAGCGGGCGGCCACCACCGGGTCCTTGCGGATCATGGTCTCCACCGCTGCACGCGTCAGAATAGCGCACCAGACATCGGTGCCAGCGGTGCAGGAGGCCGAACGCGCCTCCTGGTCCACCAGACCAATCTCGCCGATCAGGCTGCCGGGCCCCAGCACCCGGATGGTGACCGGCTCAGTGCGGCTGACGGTGACCCGCTCCACCACCACATCACCCTCAATCAGCAGCGCCATGAAGCCGCTGTCACCGGCGTCTCCTTCGCGGATAAACACGGTGTCGGCGGAAAAGAAGCGCGGCTGCATGTAGGCCGCCACCACGCGCGCTTCCGCCAGCGACAGGCAGGTCAGGGCTTCTGGCGCTGACAACAACTGGGCCACCAGTTCACTTGCAGAAGTGCCGTGGGCCAAGGGGATCTGGTCAAGGTGCTGGAGTGCAGTGTTCATGGATGGTGCCTGGTGGTTGCTGGCGCGCGGAACTTTCATACTAGCGCAGGAGGCCATCGTGCACATTACAAGGCACCCGCCGCCAACGGCCCGGCATGCCGGTATTGCAGGGCCTCGGCAGCATGGGCCAGGCCAATGCCCGTGCAGTTGCCCAGGTCGGCAATGGTGCGGGCAATTTTCAGGGTGCGGTGCAGGCTGCGCGCCGACCAACCCAGGCGCTGCGCTGCCGCACGCAAAAACAGCGCAGTGGCCGCATCCAGTTGGGCGTGCAGATCAAGCTCGCTGCCTGCCAGGGCCTGGTTGGCCTTGCCTTGGCGCAGTTGCGCCCGCTGGCGCGCATCCGCACAACGCTGCCGCAGCGTGGCGCTGGACTCACCGGCGGGCGCATGCAACAGCTCATCCATAGGCAGCGCAGGCACCTCCACATGCAGATCGATGCGGTCCATCAGCGGTCCGCTCAGGCGGCCCTGGTAGCGTGCAATCTGGTCGGGCGTGCAGCGGCAGCGATGGGCGGTGCTGCCCAAATAGCCGCAGGGGCAGGGGTTCATGGCCGCAATCAGCTGAAAGCGTGCCGGAAACTCGGCCCGCCGGGCGGCGCGGGCAATGGTGATGGTGCCGGTCTCCAGCGGTTCGCGCAGCGCCTCCAGAGCGGAGCGTTTGAACTCGGGAAATTCATCCAGAAAGAGGACACCCTGGTGGGCGAGAGAAATTTCACCCGGTGGGCATTAACAAAGTTAGGCTCAAAACCTAACGAAGTTGTGCGCAACTGTGACAAATTGAGATCCATGGGTGTCACCGCCGTGAGTGAATTGGTTGGACTAACGCCAGAAAACTTGCCAGTTTTCATATTAGAACAT
>CANCCF010000125.1:0-11587 GCA_947374485.1 Comamonadaceae bacterium
CACCGGCCTGGGCGCGGGCTTCAGTGGCATAGCGCAGGCGCAAAGCATTGTCATGGCCTCCACCACGTCCACCGAACAGTCAGGCCTGTTTCCCTACCTGCTGCCCGAGTTCAAAAAGGCCACCGGCATCGATGTGAAAGTGGTGGCCGTGGGCACGGGCCAGGCCATCGACATGGGCCGGCGCGGAGATGCCGATGTGCTGTTTGTGCACGACCAGGTGGCCGAAGAAAAGGTCGTGGCCGAGGGCTTTGCCTTGAAGCGCCTGCCCGTGATGTACAACGATTTCGTACTGATCGGCCCGGCGGCAGACGCAGCCAAAGTCAAGGGCAGCAGCATTGTGGACGCGCTGAAAAAAGTGGCCGCCAGCAACGCCAGTTTTATTTCGCGCGGTGACAAGAGCGGCACCCATGCCGCCGAGCTGCGCTTCTGGAAGGCGCTGGGCGAGGGCGCAGCCAAGGGCGACGGCTACAAGGAATGCGGCTGCGGCATGGGCCCGGCCCTGAACATGGCTGCCAGCACCGGCGCCTACGTGCTGGCCGACCGAGGCACCTGGTTGAGCTTCAAGAACCGCGCGGATCTGGCGGTGCTGGTGGAGGGCGACAAGGCCCTGTTCAACCAGTACGGCGTGCTGGTGGTGAACCCGGCCAAGCACCCGCATGTGAAGGTGTCCGAGGCGCAAAAGTTTGCGGACTGGGTGACATCACCGGCAGGCCAAAGCGTGATTGCGTCCTACAAAATTGAAGGCCAGCAGCTCTTCTTCCCGAATGCAGGCAAATAAGGCTTAAAAGCCCACTCGTACCGGCTGCAGCAGCACCACCAGGGCGCCGGCGCCGCCATGCGCCGGTTGCGCCTGCACAAAGGCCACCACCTCGGCCTTTTGCACCAGCCAGCGGTGCACCTTGTCCTTGAGCACCGGCTCCTTGCCGGGTGAGCCCAGGCCCTTGCCGGTGACCACGCGCACGCAGCGTATGCCTTGCTTGTGCGCCTCGCGAATAAAGCTGGTGAGGGTCTCGCGCGCCTCGTCGGTGCGCAGGCCGTGCAGGTCCACCTGGCGCTGGATGGCCCATTTGCCGCGGCGCAGCTTTTGCGTCACATCCGGCCCCACACCCGGGCGGCGGAAGCTCAGGCGCTCATCGGTTTCCAAGAGGGTGGTGACATCGACTTCGTCGCTGATGGCCTCTTGCAGGGCGGCGGCCTCGTCCAGCAAATGCTGCTTGGGGATGGGTTTTGGCGGTGCCGGTTTGAGGTCGGCAAGCTGGCTTTGCGGCAGGCGCTGCACCTGGCCCACCGCCGCCTGAAACAGGTTGCGCCGCGCCGCCAGTTGCTTGGCCTCCAGCGCGCGCTGGGCGGCAAGAGTGGCGGCGCGCTGGGCCTGGGCATCGATCTCTTTTTTGACCGCCTTCAGGTCGGCCAGGGAGGTGATCTTCACAGCAGGCCTTGTTCTGCCATGGACAGGGTCTCGCCGTTGCCCACGATGATGTGGTCCAGCACCCGCACATCGATCAGGCCCAAGGCGGCGCGCAGGTTGCGCGTCAGCGCCTTGTCGGCCTCAGAGGGTTGCACTGAGCCGCTGGGGTGGTTGTGCGCCAGCACCACGGCGGCGGCGTGGTGGTGCAGGGCGCGCAGCACCACCTCACGCGGGTAGACGCTGGTCTGGTTGAGCGTGCCGCGAAACAATTCTTCGGTTTGCAGGAGCTTGTTTTGCACATCCAGAAAGCAGACCACAAACACCTCGTGCCTTAAGTGCGCCAGCTGCAGCTGCAGGTGCTGCTTGACGGCGCTGGGGTCGGCCAGCACCGTGTTCTCTTGCAGGCGCTGGGCAATGGCACGGCGGGCCAGCTCCAGCACCGCCAGAATTTCGGCGCGCTTGGCAGGCCCGAGACCCTTGACCTTTTTCAGATCGTCGGGGGTGGCGTTGAGCAGACCGGCAATGCCGCCAAAACCTGGCGCAGGTCCGTCCACGGTGCGTCGGCCCTGGATTTGCAGCAGCTCATCGGCCATCTGCAGCACGCCCTTGCCTGCGATGCCGGTGCGCAGCAACAAGGCCAACAGCTCGGCGTCACTCAGGGCCGAGGGGCCGCGCGCAAGCAGCTTTTCACGCGGGCGTGCCTGTGCGGGAAGGTCTTTGAGTGACATGGCGGGCGGCTTTCTACAATAGGGGCCAGTTTATCGGGACTTCCATGACCTCTGTGCCTACCCGTGTTCACGCGGGCTCATTCCTCACACTGCATTACCGCCTGGGCGGGCCTGCGGGCGACATCATCAACACCTTCAGCGGCAAGCCTGCCACGCTGAGCCTGGGCACGGGCGAATTGTCCCCGGCCATGGAGGAGTGCCTGCTGGGCATGGAAGAGGGCGCACGCACCACGTTTGATTTGCCCGCAGGGGCAGCCTTTGGCCCGCGCAACCCCGACATGCAGCAGTGGCTGGCGCGCAAGGTGCTCACCGACATGGGCGACCCGCACGAGACCTACAGCATCGGCGACGTGGTGGAGTTCCCCACGCCGGACGGCACGGGCAAGTTTGCCGGTGTGGTGCAGCAGCTGGGCGAGGCCTCTGTTCTGTTTGACTTCAACCACCCGCTGGCGGGCCAGCCGGTGAGTTTTGAAGTGCAACTGATTGGCGTGCTATGACCCAGGAAATACTTTTGGCAGAGCCCCGCGGCTTTTGTGCAGGTGTGGACCGCGCCATTGAAATTGTCGAAAAAGCCCTGGTGAAATTCGGTGCACCCATTTACGTGCGCCATGAGATCGTGCACAACACCTATGTCGTCAATGACCTGAAGCAAAAGGGCGCGATCTTCATCGAAGACCTGGACGATGTGCCCGCAGGCGCCACGCTGGTGTTCTCGGCCCACGGTGTGAGCCGCGCCACGCATGAGGAGGCCGAGGCGCGCGGCTTTCGCATTTTTGACGCCACCTGCCCGCTGGTGACCAAGGTGCATGTGGAAGTGGCCAAGCTGCACAAAGAGGGCTATGAATTCATCATGATCGGCCACAAGGGCCACCCCGAGGTGGAGGGCACCATGGGCCAGCTCGACAGCGGTATTCACTTGGTGGAAGACGTGGACGGTGTGGCGCGGGTCAATCCGTCGCAGACCGACAAGCTGGCCGTCGTCACCCAAACCACCCTAAGCGTGGACGATGCGGCCGAGATAGCCGCCGCCGTGAAGGCGCGTTTCCCCAAGATCCAGGAGCCCAAGCAGCAGGACATTTGCTACGCCACGCAAAACCGCCAGGACGCCGTCAAATTGATGAGCCCGCAGGTGGATGTGGTGATTGTGGTGGGCAGCCCCACCAGCTCCAACAGCAACCGCCTGCGCGAAGTGGCGCACAAGCTGGGCACGGCCAGCTACATGGTCGACAGCGCCGAAGAGCTGCAGCCCGAGTGGTTTGACGGCAGCGTGCGCGTGGGCCTGACGGCCGGTGCCTCGGCCCCCGAAATTCTGGTCAAAGCCGTGATCGACCGCCTCAAAGCCCTGGGTGCCGTCTCGGTGCGCAAGATGGACGGCATCGAAGAAACCGTGAAATTTCCGCTGCCCAAGGGCCTGCGCCTGGATTCCACCCCTAACTAAAATAGCAACATGCTGGACATCAACTACCTCCGTAAAGACCTCGACGCCGTCGTGGCACGCCTTGCCACCCGCAAGAGCCCGCAAACCTTTCTGGACGAGACCGCGTTCCGTGCCCTGGAGACCGAGCGCAAATCCATACAGATGCGCACCGAGGAACTGCAGAGCAAGCGCAACAGCCTGAGCAAGCAAATCGGCATGCTCAAGTCCAAGGGCCCGGCCGGTGCAGCAGAAGCCGACGCCGCCATGGCCGAGGTCAACGGCCTGAAAGTCGAACTCGAAACCTCCGCTGCGCGCCTGGAGCAGATTCAAAACGAGATGCAGACCCTGCTGCTGGCCGTGCCCAACCTGCCGCACGAAAGTGTGCCCGTGGGCGCCGACGAGCACGGCAACGTGGTGCTGCGCAGCTGGGGCACGCCGGGTACCTATGCCTTTGACATCAAAGACCATGTGGACCTGGGTGAGCCCCTGGGCCTGGACTTTGCCATGGGCGTGAAGCTCACCGGCTCGCGCTTCACCGTGATGAAGGGCCCGGTGGCCCGCCTGCACCGCGCCTTGGCGCAGTTCATGCTGGATGTGCAGACCCAGGAACACGGCTACACCGAGTGCTACACGCCTTATATTGTCAACGGTGAAACCCTGCGCGGCACCGGCCAGCTGCCCAAGTTCGAGGGCGATTTGTTTGCTGCCAAGAAGGGCGGCCAAGAGGGCGAGCAGCAGCCCGACCACACGGCGCTGTACCTGATTCCCACCAGCGAAGTGACCATGACCAACTTCGTGCGCGATGTGGTGCTGGCAGAAAGTGAACTGCCCATCAAGCTCACCGCGCACACGCCGTGTTTTCGCTCCGAGGCCGGTAGCGCCGGGCGCGACACGCGCGGCCTGATTCGCCAGCACCAGTTCGACAAGGTGGAGATGGTGCAAATCGTCCACCCCGAAAAGAGCTACGCCGCGCTGGAAGAAATGACCGGCCATGCCGAAGCCATCCTGCAAAAGCTCGGCCTGCCCTACCGGGTGATGAGCCTGTGCACCGGCGACATGGGTTTTGGTGCTGCCAAGACCTACGACCTGGAGGTGTGGCTGCCCGCACAAAACACCTACCGCGAAATCAGCTCGGTCAGCAACTGCGAGGCCTTCCAGTCACGCCGCCTGCAGGCCCGTTTCAAGAACGCGCAGGGCAAGAACGAGCTGGTGCACACCCTGAACGGCTCCGGCCTGGCCGTGGGTCGCACGCTGGTGGCGGTGCTGGAGAATTACCAGAACGCCGACGGCTCGATTACCGTGCCCGAGGCGCTGCGCACCTACCTGGGTGGCCTCGAGCGCCTGGCTGCCTGATCTTCGGCGCCGGGCTGCCAGAAGGCGGCTTGCGCCCTGCTAGAATCTCGGCCTGTGCTGCAAAGCGCATGGAAGCGTGGCAGAGTGGCCGAATGTACCTGATTCGAAATCAGGCGTACCGAAAGGTACCGTGGGTTCGAATCCCACCGCTTCCTCCAGAACCAGCAAAGCCCCAAGCGATTCATTCGCTTGGGGCTTTTTGCTTGTGGACTGCCCGGGCCGCAGCGCTGGTAGCCGCAACGGCAACCAGCGCTATTTGTAGACTTTTTTGAGCAACTGGATCATGGTCTTGCGCTCTTCGGGCGTGAGCCTGGATGCCACGGCGGCTTCCAGGCCAGACGCCGTTTTTTCTGCCTGCGCCATCAAGGTCTGGCCCTGCGCTGTCAGCATCAGGCCAAAGGCGCGCCCATCGTGCGGGTGGGCGTGGCGGGCAATCAGACCGCGCTTTTCGAAACTGTTGACCATGGCCACGATATTGGGTGCTTGCAGCCCCAAGGTGTTGCAGAGCTGGCGCGAGGTAATGCCCGGGTTGTGGGTGATCAGCGAGAGCGCGGAGAAGTCCACCGGGCGCAGGTCATACACCGCCATTTCTTCCAGAAAGTGGCTGATCACGGCCAGCGCGGCACGCCGCGCGTTGTAGCCCACCAGGGTCTCCAGATAGCGGGTGTTGACCTTCTCTACAAACGGTTTATCTGCAGTGGTTTTCATGTTGCCGAATCATAAAGCGCAGCGGCTGTGGAGCCCTATCGCAGCTGCGCCTCGATGATGCCCAGGCGCATCGCAAATTCGGGCAGCACCCAGCGCTGCAGCGCCTGTTGTGGCGTCGCCCAGCGCTGTGCATGGCCCACCGGGTCGCCCTGCAAGGCGCCTTCGATGCGCGCACCGGCCCAGCCCATCAAGGCCATGGCCACCAAACGCAAAAAGTCGTCGGCCACCCAGTAGGCCAGCGTGTGTTGCTCTTTGGCGGCCCGTACCAGGGCTTCGGTGACAGAACGCAGTTGCCCAAAGCGCTGCTGCACGGCACGCGCAGCGGGCGAGCCTGCTGGCAACGTGGCGGCGAGCTCCTGCAACAGACTGAACAGGCTGGCGCCGCCATCGGCCAGCACCTTGCGCACCAACAAATCAATCGCCTGGATCTCGTTGGTGCCCTCGTAAATCATGGCCACACGCGCATCGCGCACGATTTGCTCCATGCCCCATTCGCGCACGTAACCATGGCCACCCAGCACCTGCAAGCACTCGCTGCCGCCGTAAAACGCCTGCTGCGTGAAGGCGGCCTTGATGACCGGAGTGACCAGGGCGCACCAGCGCTGCGCCTGTGCGCGCCGCTCTTGCTGCAGGTGGTGCTTGATGACATCGAGTTCGACCGCCGTGGTGTAGGCCAGCACGCGGCCGCAATCGACCCAGGCGCGCTGCGTGTCGAGAATGCGGCGCATGGCGGGGTGTTCGGCAATCGGGTCGGCCTCGGCGCTTGTCTTGCCGCGCCCGGGCGCACGCATCTGGCGCCGCTCCTGTGCATACGCGTCGGCCTTCTGCCAGGCGGCATCGAGCAGGCCAATGCCCTGCAGCGCCACATGCAGGCGCGCGGCATTCATCATCACAAACATGGCGTTCAGGCCTTTGCCTGTCTCGCCCACCAGCCAGCCCCGCGCCGCCTCAAAGCGCATGACGCAGGTGGGGCTGCCGTGCAGGCCCATCTTTTCTTCAATGCGGTCGCAGTGCACGGCGCTGCGTGTGCCGTCCGGGTACCACTTGGGCACCAGAAAAAGCGACAAGCCCTTGGGGCCGGGCGGTGCCTCAGGCAGGCGCGCCAGCACCAGGTGCACGATGTTGTCGGACAGGTCGTGCTCGCCGCCAGAGATAAATATCTTGGTGCCGCTGATGGCGTAACTGCCGTCTGCCTGCTCCACAGCCTTGGTGCGCACCAGGCCCAGATCGCTGCCCGCATGGGCCTCGGTCAGGCACATGGTGGCCAGCCATTCACCGGTGGCCACCTTCTGCAGGTACTGCGCCTTGAGCTCCGCGCTGGCGTGGTGCTTGATGCATTCGTAGGCGCCGTGCAAGAGGCCAGGCGCCATGGTCCAGCCGTGGTTGGCAGCACTCAGCATTTCGTACAGCGTGGCCTCCAGCACCGCGGGCAGGCCCTGGCCACCGTCTTCCGTGGCGCAGGCCAGGGCGGGCCAGCCGCTTTGCCAGAAGTTCTGGTAGGCGCTTCTGAACCCCGGCGCCATGGTGACCTTGCCGGTGCCGTTTTCTTGCGTGTGCCGTGCGCCCACTTCGTCACCCACACGCTGCAGTGGGGCCACCACGGCGCCCACAAATTTTGCGGATTCCTCCAGCACCTGCTCCATCAGCGCGCCATCTACCTCGGCGTAGGCCTCCAGGCTCTGCAAAAGGGCGGGTGCCCCCAGCACCTCTTGCAGGATGAATTGGATATCGGCAGGGCGGGGTTGGTAGTCGCTCATGCCATGCTTTCGACAGGGCTTGCGGGCTTGCGCGCCGCACCCAGGTAGGTGTCGATCACGCGGGCATCCGTAGCCAGGTCCTGCGCGGGCCCGTGCAGGGCGATTTCACCCATCTCCAGCACGTAGCCGTAGTCGGCGGTTTCCAGTGCTGCGCGCGCGTTTTGTTCCACCAGCAAGGTGGTCACTCCGGTCTGGCGCAGCGCATCAATGGTCTTGAAGATTTCGCGCACCACCAGCGGTGCCAGGCCCAGGCTGGGTTCGTCGAGCATCAGGAGGCTGGGGCGCGACATCAGGGCGCGGCCCACAGCCAGCATCTGGCGCTCGCCGCCCGACAGCGTGCCAGCCAGCTGCAGGCGCCGCTCCTTGAGGCGCGGGAACAGCGCATACACCACATCGAGTTGGTCGCGCCATGCGGGGTTGCGCAGGCGCACCTGGCGAAAGGCGCCCAGCAGCAGGTTGTCTTCCACCGGCATGGTGCCAAACAGCTCGCGTTTTTCCGGCACCAGGGCGATGCCCAGCATCACGCGTTCTTCGAGCGACAGCTGGCCGATGCTTTGCCCCTCAAAGGTGATGGCACCCTTGGCGGGCAGCACGCCCATCAGGGCATTCAGCAAGGTGGACTTGCCCGCGCCATTGGGGCCAATGACGGTGATGATGCTGCCCTTGGCGGCTGACAGGTCAATGCCACTGAGCACCTCGGCACGGCCGTAACCGGCATGCAGGCCTTGTATGGATAAAACGGTTTCGCTCATGGTTTGTCTCTCAATGCTCCACACCCAGATACGCCGCGCGCACCAGCGGACTTTGCTGCACCTCGGCGGGTGTGCCTTCCATCAGCCGGGTGCCAAACTCCATCACCACAATGCGGTCCGTCACGTCCATCACCAGGCCCATGTCGTGCTCCACCAGCAGAATGCTCATGCCTTCGGCGCGGAGCTGGCGCAGCACACCGGCCAGCGCCTGTTTTTCCTGGTGGCGCAGACCGGCGGCGGGCTCGTCGAGCAGCAACAGGGACGGGTCGCTGCACAGGGCACGGGCAATCTCCATCAGGCGCTGTGGGCCCATGGCCAGGTTGCCGGCCTGTTCAAACAGGGCGTGGCCCATGCCAATGCGTTCGAGCTGGCGCGCGGCCTCACGCAGCAGGCTTTGCTCCTCGGTGCGGTCCAGCCGCAGCATGGAGGCCAGCGCTCCCTTGCGGCCGCGCAGCTGCGCGCCCAGGGCCACGTTCTCCAGCACCGTCAACTCGGGGATCATCTTCACATGCTGGAAGGTGCGGCCCATGCCACGCCGCGCAATCTCGCGCGCAGGCAGGCCGCTGATGGTCTCGCCGCGAAAGCGCACCGTGCCCGACGTCAGGCCCAGCACGCCGCTGACCAGGTTGAAGGTGGTGGACTTGCCCGCCCCGTTGGGCCCGATCAGGCCGACGATCTGCCCGGCCTGGATGGAAAAGCTGACGTCCTTCACGGCCGTGAGGCCGCCGAACTGTTTGCGCAGGTCTTGCACCTCCAGCACGCTCGCGCCCGCTGCGGGCTTGCTGCGCACGGCCAGGGCGGGTGCATGGCTCCAGTCGGGCACGCGTGCGGGCCCGGGCAGAAAGCGCCCCACCAGTGACCACATGCCGTCGGGCAGGTACTTCAGGACCAGCACCAGCACCACGCCAAAGACAATCACCTCGTAGCTGCCGCTGGTGCCCAGCAGCTTGGGCAAGAGCACCTGCAGCTGGTCTTCGAGCAGCTTGGTCAGCACCGCGCCACCGAGCGCGCCCCAGACAAAACCCACGCCACCCAGCACGGCCATGAACAGGTATTCAATGCCCATGCGCAGGCCAAAGGGCGAGGGATTGACGGTGCGCTGGAAGTGCGCAAACAGCCAGCCCGACACGCTGGCCAACAGGGCTGCCAGCACAAAGATGCCGATCTTGTGGCGCAGCGTGTTGACCCCCATGGCCTCGGCCATGAGCACGCTGGAGCGCATGGCGCGTATGGCACGGCCGCTGCGCGAGTCCAGCAGGTTCAGCAGGCCAAAGGCGGCCAGCAGCACCAGACCCCAGGCCAGCACAAAGAAGCTGCGGCCCTGGCTCACGTCCCAACCGCCCAGCATGAGGGCGGGCACGCCCTGGATGCCGTCGTACTTGCCCAGCGCATCCACATTGCCCATCAGGTAGTACAGCGACAGGCCCCAGGCAATGGTGGCCAGCGGCAGGTAGTGGCCCGACATGCGCAGCGTGATCCAGCCCACCACCAGCGCACTGAGGGTGGTGATGAACAGACCGGCGAAGACGGTGAGCCAGGGCGACCAGCCCATGCTGACGGACAAATAGGCGCTGCTGTAGGCACCGATGCCGACAAAGGCCGCCTGGCCAAAGGAGGTCAGGCCGCCAATGCCGGTGAGCAGCACCAGGCCCAGGATCACCAGGCTGTAGAGCGCGATGTAGTTGAGCTGGGTGATCCAGAAATCGGGCACCGGGGCCACGGCATACAGCAGCATGCAGGCGAACACCGCCAGGCGCTGCACCGTGGCCGAGTGCAGCCAGTGCTGCAGGGCGGCGGGCCGTGCCGCGGCAGAAGGTGCGGAAGCGGTCATGTCAATGTTCCTCGGCGTGGCCATCGGCCATGGAGCGCCACAGCAGGATGGGCAGCACCAGGGTGAACACAATCACCTCCTTGAAGGCACTGGCCCAGAACGAGCCAAAGGCTTCCACCAGGCCCACAAACAAGGCGCCCATGGCCGCCAGCGGATAGCTTTGCAGGCCACCCATGACGGCCGCCACAAAGCCCTTGAGGCCGATCAGAAAGCCGGAGTCGTAAAACACGGTGGTGGTCGGGCCAATCAGCAGGCCCGAGAGCGCGCCAATCAGCGCGGCCATGGCGAAAGTGGCCTGGCCTGCGCCGGTGGTGGAAATGCCCATGAGGCGTGCGCCCAGGCGGTTCACGGCGGTGGCCTGCAGGGCCCGGCCGTACAGGGTGCGGGAAAAAAACTGCCACAGCAGCACGATGAGCGCCAGCGACACGCCAAAGATGATGACCGCCTGGCCCTTGAGCATGAGCGGCCCGAGGTTCATGCGCGCGTCCCAGAACGGGGGGTTGCGAAAGCCCTCGGCACCAAAGAAAAGAAGCCCCAGACCCGTCATGGCAAAGTGCACGCCCACCGACACAATCAGCAGCACCAGCGCGCTGGCATCGGCCAGCGACTGGTAGGCCAGGCGGTACACCAGGGGGCCAAAGCTGGTGACGATGGCCAGGGTCAGCCCGGCTTGCACCAGCAGCGGGAAATTCTGCGGCGCGGCCCACAGTGCGATCAACGCAATCGCAGCGGGCACGGCCAGCGTGCGCAAACCGGCCTGGGCCGCCCGGGCCACCTGGGCCGTGTGCAGCCAGCTCTGGCGCGCATCCAGCACGGCGGCCAGCAGCGCCAACAGCAACAGCAGCCAGACCGTGCCCGGCACCTGGCCGGTCTGGAATATCGCCAGCGTGAGCGCGCCGTAGGCCACGAATTCGCCCTGGGGAATGAAGATCACCCGGGTCACCGAAAACACGAGCACGGTAGCCAGCCCCAGCAGCGCGTAGACCGCACCATTGGTCATGCCGTCCAGAAGCAGAATGCTGACAATGGTGGAGTCCATGCGGGCCTACTCGACTTTCCAGTCGCCGTTGACGACCTTGAGCATCACGCCGGTCTCGGAGGTGTAGCCCCAGTGGTCGTCGCGGGTCCAGTTCAGCACACCATGGGCGACCACGGTGCGGCCCATGGTTTCAAGGGCATCGCGCAGGGCAGCGCGGAATTCCCTGGTGCCGGGCTTGGCCTTCTTCAGCGCCACGGGCACGGCTTTCTCCAGCACCGAGAAGGCGTCATAGGCGTGCGCTGCAAACTGGTTGCGGCTGCCCGGGCCATAGGCTTTTTCGTACTGGGCGATGTAGCCCAGGGCGACCTTTTTGGACGGGTGGCTCTCGGGCAGCTGCTCGGCGACCACGGCCGGGCCGGAGACCACGTACGCACCCTCCACATCCTTGCCACCCACGCGCATCAGGTCGCGCGAGGCGGCGGCATGGGTCTGGTAGATCTTGCCCTTGAAGTCGCGTTCCACCACCGCCTTGTGCGGCATGGCCGCACCGCTGCCGGAGGCCACGATCAGCATCGCATCGGGGTTGGCGGCCACCAGCTTCAGGGCCTGCGCGGTGACGCTGGTATCGGAGCGGGCAAAGCGCTCGGCGGCAAT
>CANCCF010000126.1 GCA_947374485.1 Comamonadaceae bacterium
AGTTGAAGATGGAGCTGTACTTGGCTTTGCCACTGTGCAGGTCGGCCAGCATCTGGTCACGGCCCTGGCCCAGGGTTTCTGCCGCGCTGTAGAGGTACAGGCCGTGGCCACCTTCGTCCTGCACCTTGGCAATCAGGATGGCCTTGCGCTTCAAGCTGGGGGCGCGGCTGATCCAGTTGCCCTCGGGCAGCATGCCGACGATTTCGCTGTGCGCATGCTGGCTGATCTGGCGCAACAGCGTTTTGCGGTAGGCCTCGGGCATCCAGTCCTGCGGCTCGATCTTGCCGTCGGCATCAATCCGGGTGTCAAAGCGCTTTTGCGACTCGGCGTTTTCCAGCGATATCGGCTTGGCGGCGGGCTTCTGGCCCGGAATTTCCTGCACGTTCAATGATTGGGTGTACATCTGTTGCTCACTCCTAGGGGTTGATGGGTTAAGGGTTCATCCAAGCGGGGGAGCGCTTGTCGAGAAATGCCGACACGCCATCGCGTGCCTCGTCGGTTCGGCGCTGGCGCGCAATGCGCTGCGCCGTGTCTTCCAGCGTGCGCGCGTCCAGCGGCTGGCCTTGCACGGCTGCGATCAATTCCTTGGCCGCCTTTTGCGCCAGCGGGCCGCCGGAGAGCAAAGGCTTCACCAGCGCCGCAACGGCCGCATCCAACTGCTCCAGCGGCGCCACTTCATGCACCAGACCGAGGCCTAAGGCACGCTCGGCACTGATGCGCTCGGCCGACTGGAAATAGCGCAAGGCCTGGCGTGGTCCGATGGCGCGCAGCACATAGGGGCTGATGACGGCCGGGATGATGCCGAACTTGACCTCCGACGTGCTGAACACCGCGTCCGTGCTGGCCACTGCCATGTCACAGGCGGCAGCCAATCCAGTGCCGCCGCCCAGCGCCGCACCCTGCACGCGGGCAATGGTGGGCTTGGACAGGGTGGAGAGCGCGCGCAGCATGCGGGCAAAGCGGCGCGCGTCCTCCAGGTTGTCCTGCTCGCTGGCCGTGGCGGCACGGCGCATCCAGTTCAGGTCGGCACCGGCCGAGAAATGCGGCCCGCGACCACCCAGCACCACCACCCGTACGCTGGCGTCTTGTTCAAGCTGTTCGCAGGCGCGGGTGAGCTCGTCAATCAGCTGCTCGTTGAAGGCGTTGAACACGTCGGAGCGGTTCATCCAGATCGTGGCAACCGGGCCGGTGTGTTCAATGGTGAGGGTTTCAAACATGGTGCGTTGTGGCGTAGTGGGGCTGCTTACTTGGCCAAATGCCAGTCACCGTTCTTGATTTCGAACATGCGAAAGGCGCTCAGGTCCAGGCCCATGTGGTCGGTGGCCGACATGTTGAAAATGCCGCCGGTGCCGACAAAGCCCTTGGTGGCTTCGATGGCATCACGCACCTTGGCCTTGTCGGTGGAGCCGGCGCGCTTGATCGCGTCAACCGCCAGGCCCAGGCCGTCAAAGGCATAGCCGCCGAAGGCCGACACATCGGTCTTGTACTTGGCCATGAAGGCCTTGGAATAGCCCTCCACCACAGGCTTTTGCGGGTCGTTGGCGGCCAGCTTGTCCGGTGCCAGCAGGGCCGACGTGGGCAGGCGCACACCTTCAGCTGCCGGGCCGGCCAGCTTGATGAAGTCGTCCGACGCCACACCGTGGGCGTGGTACAGCGGCAGGGTGATTCCCAACTGCTTGTAGCCCTTGGTGGCCAGCGCCGGGCCCTGACCCAGACCGAAAATAAACACGGCTTCCACGCCGGGCGTGTTGCGGATCTTGGTGAGCTGCGGGCCCATGTCGGTGTCCTTGGGGCCGTAGGTTTCATTGGCCACCAGGGTGATGCCGTATTTGCCGGCCACGCCTTCGGTTTCCTTGCGGCCGCTTTGTCCAAAGCCACTGGTCTCGGACAACAGGGCCACCTTGCTGATGCCGCGCTTCTTCATGTCGTCAAACACTTTTTCGGCGGCCATGCGGTCGGTGTGCGGGGTCTTGAAGACAAACTTCTTGACCGGTTCAACAATCACCACGGCACCGGCCAGCGAGATAAAGGGGATGCCGGCCTTTTCCACCAACGGCGCCATCGACATGGTGGCACCAGTGGTGGTGCCGCCAACGAGAATGTCGACCTTGTCGTCGTCAATCAGGCGCTTGCCAAAGCCATTGGCCTTGCTGGCATCGCTGCCATCGTCGTAATGCACCAGTTCCAGCGGACGACCCAACACACCGCCCTTTTTGTTGATGTCTTCCACCATCATCTGCAGGGTCTTGAGTTCGGGGTCACCCAGGTAACCGGCAGGGCCGGTCACGGACAACACGGAGCCGATCTTGATCGGGTCGGCGGCAAACACCGTGCAGGCGGTGAGGACCAGGGCGCTGGCCAATGCGGTCTTTTTGGCGAGTTTCTTGAAGCGAGCAATCATGGGAAGTCTCCTTTTTGGTGGTTGGAATCAAATGCGTTCAATGACCATGGCAATGCCTTGCCCCACGCCGATGCACATGGTGCACAGCGCGTAGCGGCCATTGCGGCGGTTCAGTTCATACAGAGCAGTGGTAACCATGCGCGCGCCGCTCATGCCCAGCGGATGGCCCATGGCAATGGCGCCGCCGTTGGGGTTGACCCGGCTGTCGTCATCGGCCAGACCCAGGTCGCGCAACACGGCCAGGCCTTGGGCAGCAAAGGCTTCGTTCAGCTCGATCACATCCATCTGCGCCAACGTCAATCCGGTTTGCTGCAGCACCTTGCGCACGGCGGGTGCCGGGCCGAAACCCATGATGCGTGGCGCCAGACCGGCCGTGGCCATACCGAGCACACGCGCCTTGGGCGTGAGGCCGAAGCGCGCCGCCGCTGCGGGGGAAGCCAGCAGCAAGGCGCAGGCGCCATCGTTCACACCCGAGGCATTTCCGGCGGTGACCGACAGGTCCGGGCCGTTAACGCCCTTGAGCTTGGCCAGCATTTCGATGGTGGTGTCGGGGCGCGGATGTTCGTCGGTGTCAAAGACCACGGGGTCGCCCTTTTTACGCGGCATCACCACCGGCACCAGCTCGTCCAGGAAACGGCCTGCGGCATGGGCGGCGGCCCAACGCTGTTGCGAGCGCACGGCAAAGGCGTCCTGGTCGGCGCGCGACACTTTGAAATCGGCCGCCACGTTGTCAGCGGTTTGCGGCATGGAGTCCACACCGTGCGCGGCCTTCATCAACGGATTGACAAAGCGCCAGCCAATCGTCGTATCAAAAATGGCGGCACTGCGTGAGAAGGCACTCTCGGCCTTGCCCATCACAAACGGTGCGCGCGACATGCTCTCCACGCCACCGGCAATCATCAATTGCGTCTCGCCCGACTTGATGGAGCGTGCGGCCAGGCCCACGGCATCCATGCCCGAGCCGCACAGGCGGTTCAGGGTGGTGCCGGGCACTTCCACCGGCAGGCCGGCCAGCAGGCCGGACATGCGCGCGACGTTGCGGTTGTCTTCACCGGCCTGGTTGGCGCATCCGTACAGGATGTCGTCCACCGCAGTCCAATCCACTGTGGGGTTGCGCTGCATCAGCGCTTTGAGAGGCACAGCTCCCAGGTCGTCCGGGCGCATGGTGGCCAACGCGCCGCCGTAGCGGCCTATGGGTGTGCGGATGGCATCACAAATCAGGGCATCAATCATGGGTGTTTCCTTCAAACCAGTTTGGGACGTTCGTCGATCACGCGGCGGGCCTTGCCGGTGAGCGTGCGGGGGATGCCTTCAAAGGGCATGACCGTGACGCGGGTGGAGACGCCCACGTTGGTCTTGATGTGGTGCTGCAGTTCCTTGGCAATGGCGGCGATCAAGTCCTGGCTCAAGCTGGCGGAGATCTCGCGCTGCACCTCGCAACGCACTTCGAGGTTGTCCAGCGGGCCGTCACGCGTCAGCACCACCTGGTAGTTGCCCGAGAGGCGCTTGTCGCGCAGGATCTGCTCTTCGATCTGCGAGGGGAACACATTCACGCCGCGCACGATCAGCATGTCGTCCGAGCGGCCTGTTATCTTGCCCATGCGGCGGAATGCGCGCGAGGTCGGCGCCAAGAGGCGCGTGAGGTCGCGGGTGCGGTATCGGATGACAGGGAAGGCCTGCTTGGTGAGCGAGGTGAACACCAGTTCGCCGTCTTCGCCGTCGGCCACGACTTCGCCGGTGTCGGGGTTGATGATCTCGGGGTAGAAGTGGTCTTCCCAGATCACCGGGCCGTCCTTGGACTCGATGCATTCGCAGGCAACGCCCGGGCCCATCACTTCGGTCAGGCCATAGATGTCGATGGCATCGATGCCGAGCTTGCGCTCGATCTCGGCGCGCATGCCCTCACCCCAGGGCTCGGCACCGAAGATGCCAACCTTGAGCGAGATGTCTTCGGGCTTCACGCCCAGGCGCTCGAACTCTTCGGCAATCACCAGCGAGTACGACGGCGTGACCATGATGATTTGCGGCTGGAAATCCAGAATCTGCGCGACCTGCTTTTCAGTCTGGCCGCCGGACATGGGCACCACGGTGCAGCCCAGCCGCTCGGCACCATAGTGCGCGCCCAGGCCGCCGGTGAACATGCCGTAGCCATAGGCGTTGTGCAGCATGTCGCCCTTGCGGCCACCGGCAGCGCGAATCGAGCGCGCCACCAGATTGGCCCAGTTGTCGATGTCCTGCGCGGTGTAACCCACCACAATCGATTTGCCGGTGGTGCCGCTGCTAGCGTGCAGGCGCACGACCTGCTCGCGCGGCACGGCAAACAGCCCGAAGGGGTAGTTGTCACGCAGGGCGATCTTGGTCATGAAGGGGAACTTGGACAGATCGGCCAGGGTCTTCAGGTCGTCCGGGTGCACACCCTTGTCATCAAAGGCCTTGCGGTGGAAAGGCACGTTGTCGTAGGCGTGGCGCAGCGACCACTTCAGGCGCTGCAGTTGCAGTGCCGATATCTCGTCACGGCTGGCGGTTTCGATGGCTTCGAGTTCACCGGGCTGGGGGAATTTAACGGTCATGGGTTCTCCTTCTTGTCTGGGTGAGTGCGCTGTGACAGCGCTTCAGGGGTTGGCAAAGCTGGCAGTGACTTCGCCCTTGATGCGCGCCGACTTGCCACGGAACAGGGCCACGGTCGTGCCCTTGCTGGTGCTGACGGTCACGTCATACACGCCACTGCGTTTGCCCAAAGACCGCTCCATCGCCTCGGCCACCAGGGTGTCGCCCAGGTGCGAGGGGGCCAAAAAGTCAATGTGACAGGCCGAGGCCACCGTGTTCTGGTTGTAGCTATTGCAGGCGTAGGCAAAGGCGGTGTCGGCCAGGGTGAACACCATGCCGCCGTGGCTGATGGCGTGGCCATTGACCATGTCCTGGCGCACTTCCATGGTCAGGCGCGCATAGCCGGGTTTGACTTCGGCCAAGACCATGTCCATGGCCTTTGCCGCATGGTCGCGCGACCACATGGCGGCGGCCGCATCTTGCGCCAGTTGCTGGGCCTCTGCGGGTGAGAGTGCGGGGGCGTGTTCAGCCATGGATGTTCTTTCCTTGATAAACCTGCCGCTGGATCAGCGGCGAAATGCGGTAACGGTCTTCGCCATAGCAGGCGTTCAAATGGGTCAGCACCTGCTGGATGCTGGCCAGGCCCACCTGGTCGGCCCAGGCCAATGGGCCTTTCGGATAGTTCACACCCAGGCGCATGGCGTCATCTGCGGCGCGCGCCGTGCACACGCCCTGGTAGACCGCGTCGGCTGCCTCGTTGGCCAGCATGGCCACGCTGCGCATCACGGCCAGGCCCGGCACATCGGCCAGGCGCGAGACCTGTGCGCCACAGGCCTGCAGCGCGGCGCAAGCGGCGGCAAAGGCGGATTCGCTGCACTGGCCGGCATGCGCCAGGGCGACGCGGGTGGCCTTGTTGTAGTCCAGCGCCAGATCAATCAGCACGGTGTTGGCAATGCCGCCTTCGGCTGCACGCTGGGTAGCGCTGCGGCCGTCTGTGACGAACAGCACGGCGTCATCGGCTTCGGCAATGCGGCCGTCGATGGAGGCGGCACGCTCAAACGCCACGCCGGCTGCTTGCAGGCGTGCGGCCAGGGCTTGCGCTGCGGGGGCCTCGCCGCAGACCACGAGGCGAGCAGGCGCTGTGTGGCGCGGCTCGGTTTGCGGCTGGGGCTTTTCAGCGCCTTCGCGGTAATCGTAATAACCGCGGCCACTCTTCTTGCCCAGAAAGCCGGCATCGACAAGGTCCTGCTGGATCAGCGACGGTAGGTAGCGCGGGTCGTTGAAATAGGCATTCCAGACCGAGCGCGTGACGGCGAAGTTGACGTCCAGACCGATCATGTCCATCAGCTCAAACGGCCCCATGCGAAAGCCGCCGGATTCGCGCATCACGGCATCCAGCGTGGCGCAGTCAGCAGCGCCTTCGGTGCGCAGGCGCAAGGCTTCAGCGTAGTACGGGCGGGCCACGCGGTTGACGATAAAGCCGGGGGTGGACTTGGCATGCACAGCCGTCTTACCCCAGGCGGTGGCGGTGGCAAACAGCGTGTCGGCCACGGCTGCGTCGGTGGCCAGGCCGCTGACGATTTCCACCAGCGCCATCACCGGCGCCGGGTTGAAGAAGTGCAGACCGGCCAGACGCTGCGGATGCTTCAAGGCCGAGCCAATCGCGGTAATCGAGATGGAGGAAGTGTTGCTGCCAAAGAGGCAGTCGGTGGACACCAGTGCTTCCAGGTCGGCGAACAGGGTTTGTTTGGCGGAGAGGCTTTCGACAATGGCTTCGATCACCAGGGCTGCAGCAGAAAGATCGCTGAGTTGCGTGGCGGCCTGCAGGCGTTGGGCGGCAGCCTGTGCGGCTTCTGCGGTGAGCTTGCCCTTGGCAGCCAGTTTGTCGAGTTGGGCGCGCAGGCCGTCGATAGCGGTTTGGGCGGCGCCCGGACGGTTGTCCAGTAGCAGCACGCGGTGCCCTGCCACGGCAGCCACCTGGGCAATGCCGGCACCCATGGCACCGGCACCGACGACGGCCACGAGGGCATCTTTGGATAGAGAAGAAGTCATGCGATCAGTTACCGGTGAAACGCGGTGCGCGCTTTTCCATGAAGGCGGCGACACCTTCGGCAAAGTCCGGGCTCCAACCCAGTTCGCGCATAAAGCCACCCTCCATTGAGAGCTGTTGCTCCAGCGTGTGGGTGGGCGCGGCGTGCAAGGCCTGGCGCGTGCGCACCAGCGCCTTGGTCGGCATGCCGGCGAGTTGTGTGGCCAGTTTGTCGACGGTGGCAACCAGTTCGGCATCTTCCACCGCTTGCCAGATCAGGCCCCACTCGGCGGCTTTTTCAGCTGGCAGCTTGTCGGCCAGCATCGCCAACCCAAGAGCGCGGGCCATGCCCACGCGCTGCGGCAGAAACCAGGTGCCGCCGGTATCCGGAATCAAGCCGATCTTGCTGAAGGCCTGCAGGAAGGACGCCGACTTGCCAGCAATCACCAGATCGCAAGCCAGGGCCAGGCTGGCACCCGCACCGGCGGCCACGCCATTGACCATGGCGACCGTGGGCACGCGCAGGTTTTGCAGGCGCAGGATCAGCGGCTTGTAGTTTTGTTCCACCACATTGCCGATATCGGGCACCGTGGCACCCACGGCCATGTCCGGGTCGGCCAGATCCTGGCCGGCACAGAAAGCGCGTCCGGCGCCGGTAGTCACCAGCACGCGAATGCTGTGGTCGGATTGGATGCTGTCGAGTGCGTCGCGCAATTCCACATGCATGGCACCAGTGAAGCTGTTGAGCTTATCGGGGCGGTTCAAGGTCAGGCGGGCGACGCCGGCGGTGACTTCAAAGCGGATGTTCTGGTAGTCCATGGTCTTCCTTAAACGTGGTAACGGCGCTGGATCACGCGGAAGCGATTGGCCACAAAGGCCGAGTCGCAATACGAGGCATTGGCCGCCGGGTTGCCGCCGGTGCCGTGGTAATCGGAGAAGGCGGCCGACTGGTTGACGAACACGCCGCTGGTGAGGTTGATGGACAGTGCCACCTTGGCATTCCAGCTGGCCTGCGTCATGGCGTCGATCACGGCTTCTTGGGTGGAATACACCGCCAGCGTCAGGGCGCCATGGGTGCTGACAATGCGCTCGGCCAGGGCAATGGCGGCAGCCGTGTCCGCCGCCTTGACGACGAAAGTGATTGGGCCAAAGCGCTCTTCCATGTAGGCCGCTTCGGCGCTGGCATCCACGGCCAGCAGCACGGGCGAGCGCACGGCGGCTGCGGGGAATTCGGCGTTGTGCAGGGCTTGCGCGGCACGCACCACGGTGCCGAGTGCGCCGCTGTTGGCGTGGTCGATGCGCGCCACAGTAGCTGGTGACTGGATGGCACCCAGGACGGCACACGCCACATCGGGTTTGGCAAGGGCCGCGTCGATGGCGGTGGCCAGATCGGCACAGACTTGCTCGTAGCTTTTGGCGCCTTCGTCGGTGGCAATGCCGCCAGCAGGCACCACCAGCAACTGGGAGGTGGTGCACATCTGGCCCGAGTACAGGCACAGGCTGAAAGCCAGGTTGCGCAACATGGCCTGGTAGGCGTCGGTGGAGTCGATCACGATGGTGTTGACCCCGGCCAGCTCGGCATATACCTGGGCCTGGCGGCAATGCTCTATCAGCCAGCTGCCAAAGGTATTGCTGCCGGTGAAGTCGACCGACTTGACGGCTGCGTTTGTGACCAGGGCTTGTGTGGCCTGCTGGCTGGCGGGCACGCACAGGCTGACCAGATCGGGACTCAGGCCCGCTTCACTCAGCACCGCGCGCAGGATGCGCACCGTGATGGCCGCCGGCAGAATCGCCTGCTCATGCGGCTTGACGATCACCGCATTGCCGGTGGCCAGCGCCGCGAACAAACCGGGGTAAGTATTCCAGGTGGGGAAGGTGCCGCAGCCCACGACCACGGCCACGCCGCGTCCGACGATCTCGAAATGCTTTTGCATGCGCATCGGCGCGTTCTTGCCCTGGGGCTTTTCCCACAGCGCCTCGGTGGGCACAAAGCGCTGCTCGCGGTAGGCGTAGGCAACAGCCTCCAGGCCCCGGTCTTGGGCGTGTGCTGCACCGGCCTGGAAGGCCATCATCCAGCCTTGGCCGGTGGTCATCATCACGGCGTGGGCGAGCTCGAAACTGGCTTGGTTCAATTGGTCCAGCATCTCGATGCACAGGCCGGTGCGGCCCTGCACACCCAGTGCCTGCCACGCGGGCATGGCGGCCTGACCGGCATCGATCAGCGCCTGCGGATCGCACACCGGGTATTGCACATCGAGTGCCATGCCGTAGGGCGACCGCTCGCCAGCGGCCCAGCTTTGGGTACCGGGCTGTTGCAGGGCAAAGCGTTGTCCCAGTTGTGCGTCGAAAGCGGCCCTGCCCTCGGCCGCGGCGGTTTCGCCATAGACCTTGGGGCTGGGCATTTCGGTATAGGCCGACCAGTAGCCGCGGCTGCTGATGGCGTCGAGCGCGCTTTGCAGCTTGGCCTGGTGCTTGTCAAAAAGGGGATGTGTCATGCTGTCGCTTTCAGTTATCAGTTATGAAGGTGGCAAGTGCAAAGGGGGCTACATGCCCAGATAAGCCGCGCGCACTTCTTCGTTGTGGATCAAGTCTTCACCCGTGCCGGTCAGCGTGACCGTGCCGGTCTCCAGCACATAGCCGCGATCGGCAATGGCCAGCGCGGCGAAGGCGTTTTGCTCCACCAGCAGAATCGTCATGCCCTGGGACTTGAGCGTCTTGATGACATTGAAGACTTCTTCCACCAGCAGGGGCGCCAAGCCCATGGAGGGCTCGTCCAGCAGCAACAGGCTGGGGCGGCCCATCAGGGCGCGGCCAATGGCCAGCATCTGCTGCTGCCCGCCGGACAGGGTGCCCGCAGGCAGGGCGCGTTTCTCTTTCAGGATGGGGAACATGGTGAAGATTTTTTCCATGTCGCCGGCCACCTGGTGTTTGGGCTGGGTGTAGGCACCCAGGCGCAGGTTGTCTTCAATACTGAGCGGCCCGAACACCTGGCGGCCCTCGGGGCTTTGGCAAATGCCGCGGCGCATGCGCTTGTCGGAGCGCAGCTTGCTGATGTCCTCGCCATCAAAGTGAATGCTGCCGGCGCTGATGGATTGCACGCCCGACACCGCGCGCAGAAAGGTGGTTTTGCCGGCGCCATTGGCACCGACCAGGGCCACGGTCTCGCCCTTGCGCACTTCCAGCGTGATGCCCTTGAGCGCCTTGATGCGGCCGTAGCAACTCTCCAGCCCTTCCACCTTCAGCAGCACGGGTTGTGTTGGTGCGGCTGCGGTTTGGAGGCTGCCGACGCTGCTGGCCCCCAGGCCGACCGAGTCGGGTGCCAGGCTTGCGATGCGGTGAAACAATTCGCGAAATTCGGCCTTGGCCTGGTCACCAAACACCGGGTCGCTGTGGGTGCGAAAGGCCTGGTTGATTTCGGCCCAGTCCTGCGGCAGCAGCGCCTTGCGTGCCAGCGGCAGCACATGCTTTTCTTCGGTCTTGATGTGGCCCTTCAGGCCATCGGTGTAGTGCTTGACGGCCACAGCCAGCGCCGCAACGGGCAGTTGCCCCTGCGCAGCAGCAGCCAGCTTGGCGCGCAGTTGCGCCAGGTTCTCCGGGCCCTGGCGGTGGTCGGCTTCCAGCGCGTCCAGCACCTCGGCGGCCTCCAAGCTGCGCAGGCGCAGCAGGCGGAACAGGAAGTCGTCTTCCTTGGGGTGGTGCATGCGGTCGACAAACTGGGTGATGTAGTCGAGTGCGGCCTCAAAGAAAGCGGTCTCCGACGGGCTGATCGCCTGCAGGTCGGAGGCCACCTGGTCCAGGGTGGTGGCCAGGCGCCACATATTGCTGTGTTCCTGGCTGATGATGGTGAGTGCGTCCATGGGGGTTCCGTTCAGGCGTGGGCGCCCAGATAGGCGGCAATCACATCGGGGTTGCGCCGGACTTCGGCGCCAGTGCCTTCAGCCAGCTTGCGTCCGTAGTCCAGCACCAGAATGCGGTCAGACAGGTTCATCACCATCTTCATGTCGTGTTCCACCAGCACCACGGTCACGCCGGTGTCGGCCACCTTGCGGATCAGGGCATCCACCTCGATAGTTTCCTTCGGATTCAGGCCGGCGGCCGGTTCGTCCAGAAACAGCAGGCGTGGTCTCATGGCCAGAGCGCGGGCAATTTCCAGGCGCTTGAGTGCGCCATAGGACATGCTGTCGGCACGCGCCGTCGCGTAGCTCTCCAGCCCGACAAAGCGCATCAGCTCCAGCGCCTCGGCATGCAGATCGCGGTCACGCGCTTTCAGAGCCGGCCAACGCAAGGCGGCCTTGAACAGGTTGCGGTCCAGGCGCAGATGGGCGCCGACCATGACGTTCTCCACCGCGCTCATGTTCATGCAGATCTGCAGGTTCTGAAAGGTGCGCGCCACGCCGCGTTGCGCCAGCACGTCGGGCGATTTGCCTTGGATGGGCTGGCCATCGAGCAGGATGCTGCCGGCGGTGGGCGTGTAAATGCCGGTGATCAGGTTGAACAGCGTGGTCTTGCCGGCGCCGTTGGGCCCGATCACGGCATACACAATGCCGGCATCAATGGAGAAAGACACGTTTTGCACGGCCTTGACACCG
>CANCCF010000127.1 GCA_947374485.1 Comamonadaceae bacterium
GGCGGGACACATCGACCTCGCCCCCATCACCCCGCATATGGATGCTGCCATGGGGCGCACGGCAGTCTTCGCCCGACAGCGCGTACATCAGCTCCTTCTGGCCATTGCCCGACACGCCGGCAATGCCCACCACTTCGCCGGCACGCACCTGCAATTCGATGCCGTCCAGATCGACGCCAAACTGGTCCTCACGCTCCAACCGCAAATTGCGCACGGTGAGCACCGGCTTGCCTGCCTGCTGTGCGCGGTGCTCCAGTTGCGGCGGTTCGGCGCCGATCATCAGACGCGAGAGCGAGGCGTTCGATTCTTCTTTGGGGTTGCACACGCCGGTGACCTTGCCGCCACGCAGCACGGTGCAGGCGGTGCAGAGCTCGCGGATTTCGTGCAGCTTGTGCGAGATGTACAAGATGCTGCAGCCCTCGGAGGCCAGTTTTTTCAGCACCACAAACAGTTTTTCAACGGCCTGCGGCGTCAGCACCGAGGTGGGTTCGTCCAGAATCAGCAGCTCGGGGCGGGTCAAGAGGGCACGGATGATTTCCACGCGCTGCATCTCGCCCACACTCAGGGTGTGCACCGGCCGCGCCGGGTCGATGTCGAGGCCGTATTCATTGGCCTTGGCGACGATGCTGGCGGTGACTTGCTCCAGCGATTCGCGCGCCAGCCCTAGCCAGACGTTCTCGGCCACGGTCATGGTGTCAAACAGATTGAAGTGCTGGAACACCATGCTGATGCCGTTGGCACGCGCCTCCCTCGGGTTGCGTATCAGCACCGGCTGGCCGTTCAGGCGCATCTCGCCCGCGTCGGGTTTGATGGAGCCATAGATGATTTTCATCAGCGTGGACTTGCCCGCGCCGTTTTCACCCAGCACGGCGTGGGTTTCGCCCGGCATCACGGTGAGCGACACATTGCTGTTGGCCACCACACCGGGGTAGGCCTTGGTGATGCCGGTGAGTTGCAGCCGGGGCTGCGCGGTGGTCGCTTGCAATGTCATCGTGTGCGGTGTCCGGTTTATTGTTTCTTCAACGAAGCTGCGGCGGACTTTACACGCTCGCGCAGCCAGCGCATCGACTCCGAGGTGTGCGTGCGTTCATGCCAGAGCTGGTAGTACATCATTTTCGGAAAGGCAATCGGACTGGGCAGGATGGTCACCGGCAGCGTGGGCACAAAGCGCTCGCAATACTGTCGGCTGGTGGTCAGCACCAGCAAGGTTGATGCCACCATGCCCGGTATCAGCCCGAAGTAGGGACAGCGCGCCACGATGCGCCGCTGCAGCCCCAGCGTGGCCAGGTGGCCGTCGATAAAGCCCTTGGCTCCGGGGTGCGTGGCGCCTGGCGCAATGTGCTCCACCTCCAGCCAGGAGACCGCATCCCAGCCACGGCGCACCGCCGGGTGCTTGTTGGACACCAGGCTCACCACCTCGTCGTCAAACAGTTTGCCCAGGTGCAGGTCCTGGGGCGGCGCGAGCCAGTTGCCAATCACCACATCCACCTCGCCCTGCGCCAGCTGGGTTCGGTAGTCGGTGGCAGGCGAGAGGGGGTGGATCTCGATCTCACACAAGGGCGCCTGCGTCTTGATGCCGGCTACCAACTGCGGCAGGAAGAGCGGATCGAGGTAATCGGCGGCGGCCACGCGGAACACATTGCGCGCATTGGCAGGCTCGAAGCCGCGCGCATCCGAGAACAGCATCGAGGCGGCACGCAAAATGCTGGCTGAAGGTTCGAGCATGCGCTGGCCGGCCACGGTGGGCACCATGCCGGAGCCCGAGCGCACCAAAAGCGGGTCTCCGGAAAAGTCGCGCAGGCGTTTGAGCGCGCTGCTCACCGCCGGTTGGTGCATGCCCAAGCGGATCGCTGCTTTTGAAACACTGCGCTCGGTCAACACGGTATGGAGAACCCTTATCAGATGAAGGTCTATCTTGTCGAAAAGGTTTTGATCTCTCATACAACGGCTGCAATGTGTGCCATATGCTAATGCGTATGGCCACGCTCAGCCTCCCGATTTACCCTCCCGCACGAGGAACCACCCATGAACACCAAACCCCTGCGCTTCTTGCGGCGCGGCCAAGTCGTCGCGCTGGACGGCGTTGAGACCGACCGCACCCTTCTGGACCTGCTGCGCGAGGACCTGCATTGCACCGGCACCAAAGAGGGCTGCGGTGAAGGCGACTGCGGCGCCTGCACCGTGGTGGTCGGAGAAGAGGTCAAAGGCCAAGTGCAGCTGCGCGCCATCAACAGCTGTATACGCTTGGCGCATTCGATTGATGGCATGGCACTGTGGACGGTGGAAGACCTGGCGGGCAGCCAGGGTGATCTGCATCCCACCCAACAGGCCATGCTGCAGTGCCACGGCTCACAATGCGGCTTTTGCACGCCCGGCTTTGTCATGAGCCTGTTTGCCTTGTATGAGCAGCACGGCGGCCAGGGCATCACGCGCCAGGCGGCGCAAGGCGCGCTGTCGGGCAACCTGTGCCGCTGCACCGGCTACCGGCCCATACTCGACGCGGCCCAGGCCATGCAGGAATTGCCCAAGGTGCGAGTGGACCAGGCGGCGGTGCTCAAGGGCCTGCGCCAACTCGCCAAGCCCCCCCGGTCCGATACAGGCGAGGCCAGCTACCTCAGCCCCGCCAGCTTGCAGGAACTGCTGGCTTTGCGCGCCCAGTACCCGCAAGCGCAGCTGGTAGCCGGTTGCACCGATGTGGGCCTGTGGGTCACCAAGATGCACAAGAGCTTTGCCCGCGTGCTCGACACCACGCAGGTAACAGAGTTGCGGCGCATCGAGCAATACAAGCACCACCTCGCCATCGGTGCAGCCGTGGCGCTGACCGACGCCTTTGCCGCGCTGGTGGCCGACCGCCCCCAACTGGCCAGCTTTGCCCACCGCTTTGCGGGATTGCCGGTGCGCAACTCCGGCACGCTGGGCGGCAACGTGGCCAATGGCTCACCGATTGGCGACTCCATGCCGCTCTTGATTGCGCTGGGTGCCAATGTGGTGCTGATGAGCCAGCGCGGCAGCCGCGAGTTGCGCCTGGAAGACCTGTACACCGGCTACCGGCAAAACGTGATGGCCCAGGACGAGGTGCTGGCCTGGATCAAGGTGCCCAAGGCCGTGCCTGCCGAGTTTGCGCGCGTGTACAAGATATCCAAGCGTTTTGAGGACGATATCTCGGCCGTGTGCCTGGCCCTCAATGTGCACCTGCACAAGGGCCTCGTGACCCATGCCTCCATCGGTGTGGGCGGGGTGGCTGCCACCCCGGTGCGGGCCCGCCGGACCGAAGCAGCGCTCATCGGCCAGCCCTGGGGCCAGGCACTGGTGCAATCCACCATGGCGATTTTGCGCACCGAGTTCAGCCCCATCAGCGACATGCGCGCCTCCAGCGCCTACCGCACCGAGGTGCTGGGTAACCTGCTGCAGCGCTTCTGGCTGGAGAGCCAGGGGGCCAGTGACACCTCGCTGGAAACCCTGGTGCTGCAAGGAGAGTCCGCATGAGCAAGAACCCCCTCCCCGTGACCACTGCGCTGCTGCCCGCCACACCGGCCGCTGGCAGTTCCGTCCACCACGAAAGTGCGGCCGCCCAGGTGGCAGGGGCCGTGCACTACATCGACGACCTGCCCGAGGTGCGTGGCACCCTGCATGCCGCACCCATCCTGTCCAACCAGGCCCATGGCACGTTGCGGGGCGTGGACACCAGCGCGGCGCTGGCCATGCCCGGCGTGGTGGCCGTGGTGCTGGCGCGCGACATTCCCGGCGACCCGATGCTGGCCGCCTTTGCCGGTGACGAGCCGGTGTTCGCCATGGACACGGTGCAGTTCGTGGGCCAGGTGGTGGGCGTGGTGATTGCAAAGACCACCACACAGGCGCGCCATGCCGCGCGCAAGGTCAAGCTGCAGATCGACCCGCTGCCCGCCATCCTGAGCGTGCACGACGCCCTGGCCGCGAAGAGCTATGTGCTGCCGCCCGTGCATGTGCGCCGGGGCGATGCGGCGGCGGCCATGCAGGCCGCCCCGCACACGCTCAGCGGCACGCTGGAGGTGGGCGGACAGGAGCACTTTTATCTGGAGGGCCAGATTGCCTACGTCGTCCCCATGGAGCAAAACCAGTGGACGGTGTACAGCAGCACCCAGCACCCCGGCGAGGTGCAGCACTGGGTCTCGCACGCACTCGGTATCGACAACCATGCCGTGCGCGTGGAGTGCCGCCGCATGGGTGGCGGTTTTGGCGGCAAGGAGACGCAGGCCGGGCACCTGGCGGTCTGGGCGGCCGTGGCGGCCAAGAAGACCGGGCAGGCGGTGAAGCTGCGGCTGGACCGCGATGACGACTTCATGGTCACCGGCAAGCGCCACCCGTTCGCCTACGAATACCAGGCCGGTTTCGATGCCAGCGGGCGTCTCACCGCCCTGCAACTGATGATGGCGGCCAACTGCGGCTACAGCGCCGACCTCTCTGGCCCGGTGGCCGACCGCGCCATCTTCCACAGCGACAACGCCTACTACCTGGAGCACGTGGCGATTGCCTCCTACCGCTGCAAAACCAACACGCAGAGCCACACCGCCTTTCGCGGCTTTGGCGGCCCACAGGGCGTGATCCTGATCGAGGCGGTGATGGGTGACATCGCCCGCCATTTGAAAATGGACCCGCTGGATGTGCGCCTGAATAACCTGTACAGCGACGAGCCACTGGCCGATGGACGCGGCAAGCGCGACACCACGCACTACCAGATGCAGGTGGAAGACAACATTCTGCAGCCGCTCATCAGCACGCTGGAGCAGAGCAGCGATTACAGAAAGCGCCGCCAGGAGATTGCCGCGTGGAACGCCAGCAGCAGCGTCATCCAACGCGGCCTCGCACTTACCCCCGTGAAGTTCGGCATCAGCTTCACTGCCACCCTCTTCAACCAGGCCGGTGCGCTGGTGCATGTCTACACCGACGGCAGCGTGCAGGTGAACCACGGCGGCACCGAAATGGGCCAGGGCTTGCACACCAAGGTGGCGCAAATCGTGGCCGATGAGCTGGGCATTGCGTTTGAAAAAGTGCTGGCCACCGCCAGCGACACCAGCAAGGTGGCCAATGCCTCCGCCACGGCGGCCTCTGCGGGCACCGACCTGAACGGGCGCGCCGCGCAGTTTGCCGCCCGCCATGTGCGCGACAACCTGGCTGCCTTCGTGTGCGGGTTGGACGGCTGCGGCGCGGGCGCCATCCGCTTTGCCGCAGGCCTGGTGCATTCGCCCAAGACCACGCGCAGCTTTGAAGAAGTGGTGGGCATGGCCTACGCCAACCGTATTCAACTGTGGAGTGATGGCTTCTATCGCACACCCAAAATCCACTACGACAAACACACCTTGAGCGGCCGCCCTTTCTATTATTTTGCGTATGGCGCAGCCTGCTGCGAGGTGGCCATCGACACCCTCACCGGCGAGAGCCGGGTGCTGAAAGTTGACATCCTGCACGACGTGGGCCGCAGCATCAATCCGGCCATCGACATCGGGCAAATCGAGGGCGGCTTTGTGCAGGGCATGGGTTGGCTCACCACCGAGCAACTGGTGTGGAACGACAAGGGTTTTTTAAGCACCCACGCCCCCAGCACCTACAAGATTCCCACCGCGGGCGACGTGCCGCAGCACATGAAGGTGGCGCTGTGGCACGAGGCCAACCGCGAAGACAACGTGTTTGGCAGCAAGGCCGTGGGCGAGCCGCCCTTCATGCTGGCCATTGCCGTCTACGAGGCGCTGCGCGATGCCGTGGGCCAGGCGCGCGGCGACCAAGGGCCGGTGCATCTGGTGGCACCAGCCACCGCCGAAAACGTGCTCAGGGCGCTGAAAATTTAAGCCCCAAAAAACCCTGCTGCCCGGCGCTTGCCTAAGCCGGGAATATCCCTATAGTTGCCTCATTCGTACATCCAACTACATGAACAACAGGGCGGCTCCACATGGCAGACGGCGCAATGGCAGAACCGGCACAGGGCGACAACGGCGTCTGGAAAATACTGGTCGTCGATGACGAACCCGCCATCCACCAGGTCACCAAACTGGCCCTGCGCAACCTCTCGGTGCTGGGCCGCCCCAGCCAGCTGATCAACGCCCTCTCCGCCAAGGACGCGCGCGAACAACTCGCCAAACACCCCGACATCGCGGTGGTGCTGCTCGATGTGGTGATGGAAACCGAGAATGCCGGTCTGGAGTTCATCAAGCACATCCGCGAGCAGGCGGCCAACCCCCTCATCCGCATCATCCTGCGCACCGGCCAGCCCGGGCAGGCGCCCGAGCGCCAGGTGATGGTGGACTACGACATCAACGACTACAAGGAAAAAACCGAGCTCACCGCGGCCAAACTCTTCACCACGGTCATGTCGAGCATCCGCACCTTCGGCCACCTGCAAACCATGCAGGGCTGCCAGCGCGCGCTGGAGGTGCTGGGCCACCTCAATCGCGAACTGTTTGCCGCAGACAGTGGCGCTGCGCTGGCCGCAGCTCTGGTGGCGCAACTGGGCCGACTGGAGCTATTCAGTGCGGTGGCTTGCTGGACGGACGCTGAATCTGAAAACCCGGCCTGCGCCATGGGCACACCCGGCAGCCCGGAGCAGCAGCGCACCGTGCTGCAGTGGGCCCTGGCCACGCCCGCAACCCTCATGACGCAAGACAGCCTGTATGCCGCCGCGCTCACCCTGCCCGGTGCCCAGCCATTGGCGCTGTGCATGGCGGCCAGCCAGCCACTGTCCGAGGCCGATTGCCAGCTGCTGGCGATGTGGCTGCAAAGCGCAGCCCTGGTGCTGGCCAACCGGCCCGCACACACCTGAAGGCGCCCGGCAGCATGGCCCTTACTGACGCTCAAACTACCCGCACGGCCAGCAGCGCCAACGCGGCACGCACGGATCAGAGCGACGCCGCGCCCGACCTGCGGCTGCGCCGCCTGGTGCATGAGCTCAACACGCCAGTGGGTGTGAGCGCCATGGCCGCCTCCATGCTGCCCGCACAAATCGACGGCCTGGTGGACGAGCTGGACCCGCCCACGTTGCTGCGTATTGCCCCGCTGCTGGACGAATGGCGGGAAACCGTGGCGCTGGTGCAATCGAGCCTGCAGCTGTGCGTGCACGTGCTGGGCCACAGTGGCCGACCGTCCGCGCGCACGCTGGGCGAGCCGCTGCCGCTGATCGACCTGCAGGCCACCCTGCAGCCCGCCATTGCCATCCAGCTGGCACGCCGCCCGGAGCTGGCGGTGGGGTGCCACATGCACTTTGCGGAGGCGCTGCAGGTGCATGGTGACAGCGGCGTCTGGCAGCAGGTGGTGGGCAATCTGGTGGCCAATTCCCTGCTGCATGGTTTTGCCGGGCGCAACCACGGCACCATCCAGATCGCGGGCACCCTGCTGCCCGGCCAGCGCATCCTGCTGCACTACTACGACGACGGCGTGGGCCTGAGTGACGAGGGCCATCTGCGCCTGTTTGAAGAGGGTTACAGCACGCGCCTGGGGCACGGCGGCCACGGCCTGGGCATGGGCATCGTGCAGGACCTGGTGCACAACCGGATGGGCGGTCACCTGGAGGTGCACCGCCCGGCAAAGGGCGTCCACATCAGCATCGAGGCCCCGTGCTGATGGCATTCATTTTTCAACCCCAAGGAGAGCAAGCATGCAGCGCTACGTGTTGACAAACTACGACCAATCCAGCGGCGGAACCCGCGAGGTGTATGACGAGTTTTTGCGCCTGAGCGGCGCCGCAGAGCCGCCTATCTGGATGACCAGTCTGGGCCACAACCCGACCCTGGTTCGGGCCTACTGGGAAAAGACGCGCGGTTGCCTGCTTGAAGGCGAACTACCCACTGTGTTCAAGGAAATGGCGGTGTTTGTGGTGTCGCGCGTCAATGGGGCGCAGTACTGCAGTGCCTGCCACGCGCATTCGGCCCTGCAGCTCGACCCGACGCTGACCTACCATGATCTGGTCACGATACTGGACGCCAACAGCACGGTACCGCTGCCGGTCTCTTACCGCACGGCCTTGCACTTTGCCGAAAAAATGGCGCGCGATGCCAATGCCGTGAGCGACGACGATTTTGAAAAACTGCAAAAGGCCGGCTTTACCGAGAGCGAGATCAAGGAGCTGCTCAGCGTGATCGACCTGGCCATGATGTTCAACTGCTACACCAGCGCTATGCGCCTGCCACTGGATCCGCAGTACAAGGCCATGCTGGAGTCATGACGCAGAGCGACTGCTTCACACCGATTGCGCGCGACGCCCCCGGAGCTCCGCCCGGCGAGCGCCTGCTCGATGCCCACCGCGCCGTGCGCTATGACGGCCTGCTGCAGCTCATTGACGAGGTGCAGCGCCGCCGCTCGATTGAAGACGTGGCGCGCGTGGTGGCCGCGCGCTGGAAGCACTGCGCCAGCGTCAACAACTGGCGCCTGCTGTGCGTGTATGCCGACCACTGCGCACTGGTGGTGGCCGAGGGCAACCAGGCCGTGGTCACCGAGCTGCAGCTGGGCCAGCTGGCCCCCTTTGACGCGCTGATGTGGAACAAGCGCATACCGCGCCACTGGAGCGGCGACGCGCTGGCGGCCGAGCGCGTTGGCCTGCCGCCCGGACTGGCCGACGCGCAGGGGCTCGCCCTGAGCATTCTGCCGGTGCAGCAGGGCCCGGCCACGATAGGCATTGTGAGCGTGCTGTCATTTGAAAAAACCTTTGACAACCTGGACCGCAAATTCAACGCCCTGGTGGCCGGTGCCATGGCCGCGCGCATTTTGGCCATCCTGACCGAGCAAAGCCTCACGGCCGAGCTGATGCGCGCGCAGAAGCAGATCCTCGAGCAGCGCCAGGCGGGCATCATGGGCCGCCTGGTGAACGGCGTGGCGCATGAAATCAACACCCCGCTGGGGGTGCAGATTGCCTCCTGCGACGCGCTCGCCGCGATGGTGCAAGACCCGGCCACGGCAGCCGAATATGCCCAGGACATTCAGGACACGATTGCGCTCATCGACCAGCAGGCGCGCCGTGCCGCCCGCATCGTCAAACGCCTCAAGCAAATCTCGGCCGCCGCGATGGCCAGCCCCAAAGTGGCCACGCCGCTGCAGGAAGAGCTGACGCTGATTGCCGACGCTTACCCCGATCTGGATATCCAGATCCACTGCCCGGCCCAACTCACACTCACGCTGGACCGCGCCGCGCTGGGCACCGTGCTGGGCGAGCTGCTGGACAACGCGCGTGCCCACGGCGGCGCAGCCCATGGCGCGCAGCCGGTGCTGCTCTCAGCCGAAGACCAGGGTTCCCACATCAGCATCCGGGTCACCGACCACGGCAGCGGCTTCAGCCCCGAGCAGGCCGAACATTTCCATGACCCGTTCTTCACCAGCAAGCAAAACCAGGGTCACATCGGCATTGGCGGCTACATCGCCCAGAACGTGGCGCGTGATGCCCTGGGCGCGGCCCTGGAGTTGCACAGCGCACCGGGCAGCAGCAGCGTGGCCCTGCAATTTGCCAAGCCCTGAGCGGCGCGCGCGATGAATTCCAACGCCGACTACCGTGGCCTGCTGGAACTCTCGCCCGACGGCGTCATCGTGGTGCGCGCCGATTGCAGCATCCTGGCCGTCAACAGCAACCTGGAGCAAATGTTTGGCTACAGCGCGGCCGACCTGGTGGGTGTGCCGCTGGAGTTTCTGCTGCCCGCAGCCTGCGACGCCGTGCGCCAGGTGCAGGGCGACGACGGCCACAGCCGTGGCCACCAGGCGAAAAACCACGCCCTGCTGGAGTACTGGGTGCAAAACGCAGACGGCCGCACCCTGGCCGTGGACGTCACGCTGGCGGGTGTGCACTCGCATGACGCGCAGCAGCCGCTGGTCTGCATCTCGGTGCGCGATGCCACACTGCGCAAGGTCACCGAGCAGGCGCTGGAGGAGGCGCGCATCAAGAGTGACCGTATCCAGAACGACCTGCTGCACCTCTCCAACACCTTGCCGCTGGCCATCTTCCAGTGGGAGAGCGATGAGGCCGGCGTCATCAAATACACCTTTGTGAGTGCGCGCGTGCAGGAGGTGCTGGGCCTGGCGGCTGACAGCATTCTGGCCGACCCCGCGCTGTTTCTGACGCCCCTGCAGGCCGAGGACGCGCAGGCCCTGACCGCGCACATGGCGCAGGTCCGGGAGCAGGTGCGCCAGGGCCAGCAACAGGCCTCTTTTTCGCTGGCGCTGCGCGCCCACGTCAACGGCGCGCTGCACTGGCTGCGCATCTCGACCGTGTATGGCGGGCGGCGCGTGGACAGCCGCACCATCTGGAACGGCTACCTGGAAGACATCACCCGGCGCAAGAAGACCGAAGAAGACAAGGAGCTGGCCACCTTCCAGTT
This sequence comes from Comamonadaceae bacterium, assembly GCA_947374485.1. Lineage (GTDB taxonomy): Bacteria > Pseudomonadota > Gammaproteobacteria > Burkholderiales > Burkholderiaceae_C > Allorhodoferax. The sequence continues at coordinate 10,326 of CANCCF010000127.1, forward strand.
CAAAACCCTGTGGGAGAAGTCGCCCGACACCTATCTGTTCATGGGCCCGCACGGGGTGCTCTCCTGCAATGCCCCGGCGCTGGACCTGTTTGGCGTGACAGACCCGGAGGAGCTCACCGGGCACAGCCTGAGCGATACACGCTTCTCGCCGCCGCAACAGGCCGGTGGTGCGCCCAGCGCCGAACTGTTTGCGGCCTTGCTTGCGTATGCCTCCGCCCTGGCCCGCGAGGGCGCAGCGGCGGCGCAGCCACCGGCGGGTGTGCCCGTGCGGCTGGTGCGTGGCTCGGTCAAGTTCGAGTGGCTGCTGCTGCGCCACGGCAAGACCGGATTTGTGGCCGAGATTGTGGTCACGCCCATGCAGATCGACGCGCACGACGGCTACCTGCTGATCTGCCAGGACATCAGCCTGCAACGCCAGGCGCAGGTCGAGCTGGTCAACGCCAAACTCGCCGCCGAGGACACAGCCCGCACCAAGGCCGATTTTCTGGCCAACATGAGCCACGAAATCCGCACCCCCATGAACGCCATCGTGGGCCTCTCGCACCTGGTGCTGCAAACCGAACTGAACCGCAACCAGCGCGACTTTCTCACCAAGATCCAGGACTCCGGCCAGCACCTGCTGGGCATCATCAACGACATCCTGGACTTCTCCAAAATGGAGGCCGGCAAGCTGAGCATGGAGCAGCGCGACTTCCAGCTCACCCGGGTGCTGGAAAACGTCACCAACTTGGTGGGCGACAAGGCCCGCGGCAAGGGGCTGGAGCTGGTGTTCGATGTGGACCCTGCGGTGCCCGACGATCTGCATGGTGACGCCCTGCGCCTGGGACAGATACTGATCAACTACACCAACAACGCCATCAAGTTCACCCACAGCGGCGAGATCTGCATCGCCGTCATGGTGCTGGCGTCGGAAGGCGCGCGCATCACCCTGCGCTTCGAGGTGCGCGACACCGGCATCGGCCTCACGCGGGAGCAGGCCGGGCGCCTGTTCCAGAGCTTCCAGCAGGCCGACATGTCGACCACCCGCAAATACGGGGGCACCGGCCTGGGCCTGGCGATTTGCAAAAGCCTGGCCGAGCTCATGCACGGCAGCGTGGGCGTCAGCTCGGAGCTGGGCCATGGCGCCACTTTCTGGTTTACCGCACAGCTGGAGCGGGGCCCCAAACAGCCGTTGCTGGCCCACCTGGGGCCGGACCCGGCCACGGTCAGCAGCCCGGGTCGCGA
>CANCCF010000128.1 GCA_947374485.1 Comamonadaceae bacterium
GCCGCCAAACGGGATGTAGCCGCCGTGCAGGGCCACGCCGTTCATGATGGCGGCCATGCCGAACTCGCGCACACCGTAGTTGATGTGGCGTCCGCCAATCAGGGTGCCATTGGCATCCGCGGTTTGCACCACATCGCCCTGCGGGGTGAAGCGCAGATTGGGCGTGCACTTGGTGTTGGTCAGGTTGGAACCGGTCAGATCGGCCGAGCCGCCCAGCATTTCCGGCAGTGCGGCTGTGAAGGACTCGAGTGCCAATTGCGAGGCCTTGCGGCTGGCCACGGTTTCGCCCTTTTGGTGGGCGCCGATGATGGTGTCCACCGCGGTCTGCACAAAGTTCTTGGGCAACTCGCCCTTGGCGCGGCGCAGCAGCTCTTTGGCCAGGGCCGGGTACGCGGCCTTGTAGGCATTGAAGCGCTCGGTCCATTCCTTTTGTGCTTCGGCCCCGGCCTTCTTGGCGTCCCAGTCGGAGTAGACCTCCTTGGGCACATGGAAGGGCGCATGCGCCCAGTCGATGGCGGCGCGGGTGAGCGTGATTTCTTCAGCGCCCAGCGGCTCGCCATGCGCCTTGGAGGTGTTGGCGCGGTTGGGGCTGCCCTTGCCGATGTGCGTCTTGCAAATGATCAGCGTGGGGCGCTCGGTGGACTTCTTGGCTTCCGCAATCGTTTTGGAGACCAGCTCGGCGTCATGGCCGTCGATGGGCCCCAGCACATTCCAGCCGTAGGCGACAAAGCGCAGGGCGGTGTTGTCGGCAAACCAGGGTGCGACCTGGCCGTCAATCGAAATGCCGTTGTCGTCGTACAGGGCGATGAGCTTGTTGAGTTTCCAGGCACCCGCCAAAGATGCGACTTCGTGGCTGATGCCTTCCATCAGGCAGCCGTCGCCCATGAAGACGTAGGTGTGGTGGTCCACCACCGCATGGCCTTCGCGGTTGAATTCCTTGGCCAATAACTTTTCGGCCAGTGCCATGCCCACGGCGTTGGACAAGCCCTGGCCCAGTGGGCCTGTGGTGGTCTCGATGCCGGGGGTGATGCCGTACTCGGGGTGGCCGGCGGTCTTGCTGTGCAGCTGGCGGAAGTTCTTCAGCTCGTCGATCGGCAGCTTATAGCCGGTGAGGTGCAACAAGGCATAGACCAACATGGAGCCATGGCCGTTGGAGAGCACAAAGCGGTCGCGGTTCAGCCACTGCGGGTTGGCCGGGTTGTGGCGCAGGTGCTCGCCCCACAGGGCTACCGCCATATCGGCCATGCCCATGGGGGCGCCGGGGTGACCGGAGTTGGCTGCTTGAACTGCGTCCATGGCAAGTGCGCGGATGGCGCTTGCCATTTGTTGGGTATTGGCCATAGGTTGGCGGCTCCGATAGAAAAGTGGGTGCGGGAAGGGGGAACACGGCATTTTACCGGTGCAGCAACCTGGCCCCCACGGTTGCCCACTGCGTGTGGCGCCCTGCCCCCCGAGGGGGCCTCGTTTTACCTTGGGGCGGCCCGGCGGTAAAACCCGCCCTGCTGCAGGCTATGCTTGGCCCATGAGCCTGCTTTTTTCTCCCCTCACCCTGCCCGCACCGCGCGGTGGCCTGACCCTTCCCAACCGCATCGTCGTGGCGCCCATGTGCCAATACTCCGCGGCCAACGGCGAGGCCACCGACTGGCATCTGATGCACTGGGGCAACTTGCTCAATGGCGGCGCGGCGATGTTCACCATCGAGGCCACGGCGGTGCTGCCCGAGGGCCGCATCACGCCGAGTTGCCTGGGCCTGTGGGATGCGCGCACCGAAGACAAGCTGGCCACCACCTTGCAGCGCGCAAGGGCCCTGGCACCGCACACCGCCGTCTGCATCCAGCTGGCGCATGCCGGGCGCAAGGCGTCGAGTGCCGTGCCCTGGCAGGGCGGGCAATTGCTGGATGCCGCGCATGGCGGCTGGCAAGCCTATGGCCCCTCGGCCTTGGCGCAACTGCCGAATGAAGCACCGCCTGCGGCCATGGAGGACGAAGAACTGGCGCGCGTGCGCGAGGCCTTTGTCACAGCCGCCCAGCGCGCCGATGCCATGGGTGTGGATGCCATCGAGCTGCATGGCGCGCACGGCTATTTGCTGCACGAATTTTTGTCGCCGCTGGCGAACCAGCGCACAGATGCGTATGGTGGCACTCTGGAAAACCGCATGCGCTACCCGCTGGAAGTGTTTGCCGCAGTGCGCGCCGCATACCAAGGCGTGCTGGGCATTCGTGTGTCGGCCTCGGACTGGGTGGAAGGCGGCCTGACGCTGGACGAGAGCACGGTATTCGCGCAGCGCCTGAAAGCCCTGGGCTGCGACTTTATTCACGTCTCGAGCGGTGGTGTCTCACCGCAGCAAAAGATTGCGCTGGGGCCGAACTACCAGGTGCCCTTTGCCAAAGCCATCCGCGCGGACACCGGCATGGTCACCACCGCCGTGGGCCTGATCACCGAACCCCATCAGGCCGACGCGATTCTGCAGGCTGGCGAGGCCGACCTGGTGGCCCTGGCGCGCGCCTTTTTGTACCAGCCACGCTGGGGATGGCAGGCCGCTGCTGCCCTCGGTGGCACGGTGGACGCCAACCCGGTCTACTGGCGCTGCCTGCCGCGCGAGGCGCAGGCGGCCTTTGGCAAGGTGTCGATTGGCGGGCGCTAGGCGCGTGCAGCGCGGCGAGTGACCATGCACGGCCTGCACCTCACCGCCGACCTGCACGGCTGCGGCTGCGACGCGGCGCTGCTGACCGACGCCGATCTCTTGGGCAAGCACTGCGTGCAGGCCGTTGAAGACGCCGGTCTGCAAGCTGTAGCGAACCTGTTCCACACCTTTCCCGCCACCGTGTACGGCCCCGGCGGCGTTACCGCCACGGTGCTGCTGGCCGAGTCGCACCTGTGCGTGCACACCTGGCCCGAACAATCGGCGGTGACGCTGGATGTGTATGTCTGCAATTTTGGCGGTGACCACTCGGGCAAGGCGCGGGCGTTGATGGCGGCGCTGCGGGCCTTGTTCGAGCCGACGGAATGTGTGCTGAATGAGTTGATGCGCGGGTCTTGGTAAATTTGCCATGTTACGCGGCGCGTAATAAAATGCACCCATGATCCAGTCGTTCAAATGCAAGGACACCCAAGCACTGTACGAGGGCAAGAGCCCAAGAAAATTCAAGGCCTTTTTGCCGGTTGCAGAGCGAAAGCTGGCGCAACTGGATGCGGCCCAAACACTGGACTTCCTGAAGGCACCGCCGGGCAATCGGCTCGAGGCGCTTCGAGGCGACCGCAAGGGCCAGCACAGCATGCGCATCAACGACCAATGGCGCATCTGTTTCGTTTGGTCTGGCCTCGGTCCTGTTGAAGTCGAAATCGTGGACTACCACTGAAGGAGTCATCATGAAACGTCCTGTTAATCGTATGCGCCCGGTGCATCCGGGCGAAGTCTTGCGCGAAGACTTTCTGGCCCCGCTGGGCCTGAGTGTCAATGCCTTGGCGCTGGCACTGGGGGTTCCTGCAACGCGCATGCACGAGATCGTCAAGGAACGCCGTGCTGTCACAGCGGATACCGCTGCCCGGCTTGCACGGCATTTTGGTGGTGATGCGGCATCCTGGCTGGTGATGCAGGCCAACTATGACTTGAAGACGCTGCCTACCCTGGATGCCATTGAGCGCCAGGTGACGGTACGCACACCGGTAGCGGCATAGCCCCTACAAACCGTTATCCCGCAAAAACCCCTGCAGCGCATTGCTGTTGGCCAGCTCCAGCTTGGCAAAAATTTTGGCGCGGTGGTTCTCCACGGTGCGGTAGTCGATCGGGTTGTCCGGGTCGGCAAGGGTCAGGCGCTGGGCGCACTCCTTGCTCGACAGGCCCTGGGCCACCAGGGGAGCCACCTGCTTTTCGCGCGCGGTCACTTTGCCCCAGAGTTGCTGCGCTTGCAGTCGCTGCGCATGCGCGCTGGCCCGTGCTTCGGCCAACGCCTTGGCGCGCTGCACGGCCTCCATCAGGCGCTCGTCGCTGCAGGGCTTTTCCAGCCAGCTCACCGCGCCTTGCTGCATGGCGCGCACGGCTACCGGGATGTCGCCATGGCCGGAGAGAAACACCACCACCAAAGGGCTGGCTTGTTGCTGCAGGTGCTGAAACACATCCAAGCCACTCAGGCCACGCATGCGCAGGTCCAACACCAGCACACCGCAGTCACCGGGTTGGGCCGCGGCCAGAAAAGCCTCGCCGCTGGCAAAGGTCTGCACCGTGCAGTCCGGCAGATGCGCCATCAGCAGGCTGCCCAGGGCGCGGCGCACGGCCTCGTCGTCATCGACGATAAAGATGTGAAGTGGGTTCATGGGCCAGGTCTCATACAGGCAGTGGCAGGTACACGGTAAACACCGCCCCACCCTCGGCGTGGTTCTCGCACACCAGGCGGCCGCGGTGCGCCTCCACCGTGGTGCGGCAGATGTTCAGGCCCAGGCCCAGGCCCTCGGGCTTGGTGGTGAAGAAGGGCTCGAACAGCTGCGCCTGAATCGCCGCTGCGATGCCAGGGCCGCGGTCGCTCACGCGGATGAACAAATGCTCGCCTTCCAAGCCGTCATCCAAACCTGTTTCCACACGCAGCAACTTGTCCGCAGGCGCCATGCCCTGCATGGCTTGCAGGGCGTTGAGCAAGAGGTTGAGCAGTACCTGTTCCAGCAGCAGCCGGTCACCCTGGATGACGGGGAGCTTGCCGTGCAGCTGCGTGACCACGCGCGCCTGCTGTTGGCGGATTTCGGGTTTCAACAGGGCCAGCACATTGGCCACCAGGGCGTTGGCCGCGCAGTCTTCAAAGCCGCTGGTCTGCAGGCGCACAAAGCCGCGTATGCGGGCCACGATATCGGCCGCGCGCTGCGCCTGCGTGCCGATATCGGCCAGGGTTTCGCGCAGGGGAAGTGCGCGGCCCTGTTCGGCAAAAGCCTTGGCCGCACCGGAAAAACTCACCAGCGCCATCAGCGGCTGGCCCAGCTCATGCGCCAGGGTGGAGGCCATCTCGCCCAGCGTGGCCAGGCGTCCGGTGCGCTGCATGCTGGCGGTCTGCAAGCGCAGCTGCTCTTCAGCCCGTTTTTGCTCGCTGATGTCCAACACCGAGCTCATCCAGCCGCTGTGCTGGCCGCGTCCATCAATCAGCGCGGCGGAGTACACCATGGTGTGCACATCGTGACCGTCGCGGTGGCGTATGCGCGACTCGAAGCCCTGCATGCCGGTGCGGCCGCTGAGCACGGCGTCGTTGTTCTGCCAGTGCTTTTCCATGTCTTCGGGATGCCAGTAGGCATAGGGCGGCAGCTGGCCCATGAGTTCATCGGCCCGGTAGCCAGTGATGTCGCACAGTGCCGGATTGACGTAGAGGATGCGGCCCTGCAGGTCGCGCGCGCGCATGCCCACCACCAGCGAGTCGCCCATGGCCTTGCGAAAGGCGTGCGCCTCCTGCAGCTCGGCGGTGCGCTCGGCCACGCGCTTTTCCAGCTCGCTGCGGTGGCGGTGCAACTCGCTGTAGCGGCGTGCGCGCTGCTGCCACACCTTGTAGGCCAGCAGCAGCACCAGGGCCAGCAGCAGGGTGAGGGCCTGGCCGGTGCGCCGGGCCCAGGTCACGGGTGAAAGGTCGGTCATCACGGTTAGCGTCCAGCCGAACTCGGGCAGCGTCTCATCCAGCGCGAGAAACGGCTGTGCGCGCTGCGCCACCACGGCACGGGTCTCGTAGCTGGCCTCGTCGGCCACGCGCGTTTGCTGCCAGGGCGCGGCCTCGAATGCGAGCCGGTCACCGTACTGGCGGTTGGCGCGTATCCAGGCCAGGGCTTCGGCCGACAAGGGCCGTGTGGCCTTGTACTGCCAGGCGTCTACCGAGCCCAGAAAGATCACGCCATAGGCGTCGGCCAGGACCACCGGGTCCTTGGTGCGGCGCCAGGCGTCCTCCATGTCGCGCAGGCTGACCTTGATGGCCACCACGCCCAGCGGCGCATAGTCCCCGCGCACCGGCGCGGAGATGAACATGCCGGGGATGCGCGTGTTGTTGCCAATGGCATAAAAGAAGCCGTCACGCCCGGCCATGGCGTCCTTGAAGTAGGGCCGAAAGCCGTAGTTCTGGCCAACAAAGCTGTCGCCGTCTTCCCAGTTGCTGGCTGCCAGCGTCTTGCCATGGGCGTCCATCAGGTACAGCGCGTTGGCGCCCACGCGGCCGCTGGCCTCCTGCAGCAGGCGGTTCACGCGGCTTACCAGCGCCTGGTCCTGGGGCGCGCGCAACAGCGCCTGCACATCCGGGTGCTGGGCCGTGACAAAGGGGATGTGGTTGTAGCGCGCCACCGTGCCGCGCAGGCCCAGGGCCTGCACTTCGATCGTGCGGTGGATGGCGTCCACCTGGATGCGCTTCTCGCGCTGCGCGGTCCATTCGCCGGCCAGCCAGGCCAGCAATGCGGCCAGCAGGGTAAGTGTGGCGTACTGGGACCAGAGCAAGGCGGTGTGCCAGGGTACGGCTGGTCGAGACTGCTGCTTTAGAGACAAAGGGAATTCCATGCAGCGCAAGGCATCTGGTAGTGATGCAGCATTGTCGGTGAAACACTTGCACTGCACCGACACGCAAAATCGGAACACGGCGGACCCCGCATGAAGTGGTAACACAGGCCCTAGTGGAATCCGGGAAGCGGCATAAGCAGCTCACTGAGCTACTGCTTGTCCTGCAGGGATTCCAAAGGCAACTTCAGCTTCCTGCAATATCCCGAATAAACTTCAATTGAACCGCATTGCGCTTCGTATTCAGTTTACTCGTGGCCCCTCAACGTCCGAATGTCCTCTATCAAGTAGTAGAGCTTGCCGGACGGTTTTGTCGGAAGCAAATAGGCTCCGTGCACATTTTGGAACGACCCGCTGCGGCCAAGCCCTTCAAAGTTGAAATTGACACACAGGTATTGCACACCCGCTTCCTCAATGCTGCTCCATTGAGCCAATTCCGGTTTGAAGGTGGATGGTTTGAACACTTTGTGCTTGAGCAAATTCGACGCTCCAAGCAAGGGGTATAGGTGTGCACCAAAAATTAGGGCGTCTCCCTCTTTGCTCTCGGCATATCCCAGGTCGTGGCCTTTGAAGTTGATCAGGTATGTCGCTGAATAGCCTCGATAGAAGCGCTCGCTGGAAGCAACTTCCTCGCTTGGCACTGCTTCAATTTTCACGTCCTTTGAAAATGCCTCTCCACTCAGGCAACTGTAGGCGACATCGGCTGTAGGGCTCATGGCAAATGTGCTGTGTGGAATCACACAGAGAACGACCAAAAACCACTTCATTTTTGCTCCCGTGGTCCATCAGCGTCTTGCGTTGCGCTTTACCATTCAACATGAACCAGCCGAACAGACAGGTAGTCTTCAGCTGATGAATGATCACCAGAAATGTAGCTAACATCGCCGCTATAAAAGTCGGCGTACCATGCAGCACCATCTTCATACATGTCGCAAGTCCAATAGAACCGGTTTTGATTGCTCACATCTGGAAAAATGAGCGTATCAATTTGCATTTTTTTCTTTGACTTGTCTATCAAAGTAGCAAGCTCATTCTTTGTTGGGACCCTCCAGATTCCACTGGATTGAGACACATAATTAGACTGCTTTTGGGCTTGCAAAAAATTGAATCTTTTGGGTTTTCTCTTGCAGGTATTGTTCGGCATATATGTCTGGCCGACGCTGCATCGCTGCCACCGCAATCCAGTCACTTCGTCTACTACTGTCGCACCATCGACTCTGAATCTTTCCTTGATGGGTAGGAGAACATCTTCAGCATTCGTGTAGCCTGACAGAAAGGCCAACAGTATCAGCACCATATATTTCACGTCATGCTCCAGTAGAAGACCAATGCGGTTTATCGGTTCCTGTTCGGTTGTACTTTATAACCCCATAAGTGGCACCAACTTGAACGAGTTCTGCGTTCATCCCGCTTCTTGGCGATGACTTGATTTCTGTAGTTGTTCCGTACTGGTTTGCAATGTCCAGAATTCCACTCCAGCTTATGGTGACATCTATCGCCAATCGAACCTCATGTTGGGAGTGCAAAGCCGGAATAGTTCCAAGATTGTGTGTCTGGTACCCTTTGCACATATCTTCTGCAGCCCTGACAGACTCAGCTTCTGTAGGGTGCACCCATTCAATAGGCACACCATTGGCGTTAGGGATATCTTTGGCCTTAACCCGTCCGGTATAAAGCATGTAGCTCCAGTGCATCAAAAATGCACGGCTTTTTGGCCTGAATACTGCACCAACTGATTTGGACACACCCGCCGCATCCAAGGCTGCGAAAAATGCTGTGACCTTGGGTCTGAATCCTGGTTCAAGTGCCTGCAAGGTGTTGTCCCCCGGGAACCGGGCACACCACTGCGCCCCGCTCAACTCCTTCGCAAGTTCAACAACCGCAGGCGTCTGGTCCGTATGCGGCGTGAGTTGTATGGGGTGTGTTGCCATAGTAGGGGACCTCAATCGTTGCGGTTTGCGCCTTGGTTGAAAAAACTTTCTCGGTGTGGCCGGAGTCATCTGTCACGCCCTCGAACACTTGGCCCGTTTCGAGGGTGATCTTGTAGGGCATCTTTTTGTGCGGATTGCCCGACTTGTCTCTGAGAACCACATACCGGTCGAACAGGTAGCCAAACTCGGCCAGAGAGCCACCCGCATGGGCAAGCCAAGCGGCAGCCCCAGCCGTTGTGGCAATGTCCCCCGCACTGAACCCCATGCTGTAACTGCGTTGCGATGCCACCAAGCGCGGCGGCACCGGGCATTGGCACATGCACAGATCGCCCTCCACAGCCATTTGCGTGCCCGCGTGGCCGGTCGATGGCCGCAGGGGTGGCACGCACTTGATGACCCCGGTGCTGTTGCAAGCCGGGCAGCGGACCGGGTCTCCCTCAAAGGCCATGGCTTTGCCGTCCACGGGCATGTGGGTGCCCGTGGCCATGACTTCGCCTCCGGCGGTGGTGGTGTCGCCGTTGCGCACCCAGTAGCGGTGGAAGTCAGCCATGGCGCTGCTTCCCCTTGAATGGATAAACCGTCTTCATGCTTTGGCACTCCTTGAAACCGGAAAGTTTCCCTTCGGCAAGGTCCAGTGTCTTGATGGGAGCACGCCGATTGCCACCGGCTTTCTGATCAATTCTGACGGCGCGGCGCTGCCAACGCGTGCAGCACCGGCTACCTAAAGCGAGGCAAGGCCGCCAGCACCGAAAGGCCCATGGCGCCAGCGTGCTGCGCAGGACCAGAGGCCTGTGCGACCCTCACCCTGGAGGTCAGGGTTGGTGTAGCAACCGGAAACCTCCTGACTTCTTTATTGCAGGGCTTTAGTCAATCGCGTGGGTGTAGGTTCTCACCGTCTGCCGCTGTGCACCTTTGGCGTCCACCACCCGGCGGGTCACCGTCAGGCGCAGGGTGTTGGGCTGAATTTGAAGGCTTTGCACGGCCACGGCCCAGTGCAAGGGGCAGGAACCAAAGGAATCGCGGCCGCTGTCCTGTGGTCCGCACATGGCCAGGCCGGTGGACCGGAGCACGGTGCGATTGCCCAGCCGGAGCTCCAGCGCGGCAAAGGCTTGTGTGGCGGGTGCATCGGGTGGGCCCAGCGGATCTTTGTGCGCATAGCCCGAGCGCAGCCGCGCCGTGAGCTTGCCGCAGGTGCGGCTGCGTCGGTCGCTGCTGTTGCCGCTGGGCGCGGCATCGGCCCCGCTTTGCGGCGTGCGCGCAGTGATGGTGATTTCGGATAGCGGGGCGTTGCAGGCGTAGGTCAGCAGGTCAGCAGGTCAGCAGGTCGGGCATGGTGGAGGCCCGTGCCTGCACGGCGAAAAACAGGCACAGCGGGAACAGCCGCTGCAGCACGCGTTTGGTTGGATGGTTCACGGTTTTCCTTTGGTTCCCTGGTTTGAATGGACCATTGTCGCAGCCCCCTCCACCGCATCCGCCACACTCCAAAACAATCGCTCCGCACTGCCCACACCCTGCGGGTCCACGCGGCCCAGCAGCTCACGCACAGTGGTTTTTACACGCGCCAGCAGCAGCTCCATGCCAGCAGTCTGCAGGCTGTGGCGCAGCTCCATCAGGCAGTCCACGGCGGTGCTGTCGAGGTCGGCACTTTCTTCCAGGCTGAGGATGACGGTGTGCAGCCCCACACGCACGCGCGCCTGGCGCAGCACCTCGGCCACCACGCGCTCGGCGCTGCCAAAGAACAGCGGCTCTTCCGGGCGCAGGATCAGGAGACCGGGCTTGGCCTGTGCGCCCTCTTGCACTTGCAGGTGCACATAGTTGCGGCTACTGCCCAGCTCGCCGAGTTCGTGTAGCACCGGCTGGCTGAAGCGGTGCAAGGCCGCCAGCACCGACAGGCCGATGGCTGCCAGCATGCCGTCCAACACACCCAGCAGCAGCACCGCCAGCACGGCGGCCAGCAGCAAATAGCGGTCGCGGTTCATGCGCCATACGGCCAGCAGCGGCCTCGGCGACAGGGCGTGCCACAGCGCAGAGACGACGGCCACGGCCAGCACCGCGCGCGGCAGGACCTGCAGCGCAGGCAGTGCCAACACAATGGCCAGCAGCACCGCCACCAGGGCAAAGGCACCGGCCTTGCGCGAGACCGCACCGGCGGCGGCATTGGCACTGGTGGCAGAGAACCCGGCGCCCACCGGCATGCCCTGCAACAGGCCAGCCGCCAGGTTGCAGGCCCCCAGCACCAGCAGCTCGCGGTTGGCATCCAGGCTGTCGCCATGCAGCAAGGCCTGGGTGCGCATGCTGCCCCAGGACTCGGCAAACACCAGCATCACCAGGCCAAAGGCCAGCTCACCGGCGCGCAGCCAATCCGCCAGCGGCAACTGCGGCAGGCCCACAGAAAAGGTGGGCGCGGCCACCGCGCCAATCTGGCGCACGCCCAGTGCGTCCCAATGCAGGACAGGCGCCAGGCCAATCGACAGGACCATCACCAGCAGCGATGCGGGCAACTTGGGCCAGCGCCGCAGTGCGGCCATCAACCCGCCTGCAGCCAGCGCCACAGCCAGCGTGGGCAGGTGCCACAGTGGCATGTGGCCCAACACCCAGGCCAGCAGATGAAACGGGTCGGACTGCCAGGCGGGTGGCACCTCCAGCCCCAGCGCATCGGGCAGCTGCTTGACCACAATCGTCACCGCCAGGCCAAAGGCAAAACCCTTGAGCACCGGGCGCGAGACATAGGAGGAGAGCTGGCCCTGGCGCGTGGCAGCCAGCAGCACCAGCAAGACGCCGCTGAGCAGCACCAGGGCCATCACCACCTGGGTAAAGGCGGCCGCGTTGGCCGCGCTGTACACGCCGGTCATGGACACGGCGGCCGCTGCCGCCAGGGCGGCAGTGGATGAAGTGGGCGACACCACGGCAAAGCGGCTGCCGCCCAACAGCGCATACATGCCCAGCCCCAGTACCGCGGCCGTCAGCGCATGACCCACCGGCAAATGGGCCAGCCCGGCATAGGCCACGGCCTCGGGCAGCAGCAGCCCGGCCACGCACAGGCCTGCCACC
>CANCCF010000129.1 GCA_947374485.1 Comamonadaceae bacterium
AACCCCGCCTTCTGGAGGCGCATCAACCAATTGAATGTGGCCATGCTGGTGATTGAGACGGCCTTCAGCAACCGCGAGCGCGAACTGGCACAGCGCAGCCAGCACCTGTCACCCGTGTCGCTGGCAGAAGAGTTGGACTGCATTGCCAAGAACAAGCGCTTCCCCGTCTACATCACCCATACCAAGCCCGCCGAAACCGAGATGATCATGGCCGAAATACAGCAATTCGATCAGACTCTGCCTTTCGGCCCCCACGTCAGCCACGACATTCACTGGCTGCGCGCCGGTCAGGAGTTTGAGATATGAGCGCCGTGCTGCCCCCCACCCTTTCCGACAAGTCGCCCGAGCAGGCGTTCTTCGAGTCGCAAAAACTGCCCTCGCAAACCCGCGGCATGACCTTTGAGGCACTTTTCTACCGCCAGCTGCACCAGGTTACCGCGCGCATCCACGACACCGAAAACGTCGAGCAGATCATGCTCGAGACCAGCCAGGACATCTGCAAGCTGCTCAATGCCGACCGCCTCACGCTCTACGCCATCAACGAAGACAGCACGGCCATCGTCTCCAAGATCAAGACCGGCCTCAACAGCAGCCGCGACCTGAAGCTGCCCATCACGCCGCAAAGCATTGCCGGCTATGTGGCCTACAGCAAGAAGGCGCTGAACCTGCCCGATGTGTACGACGACGACGCACTGAAGCGTATCCACCCCTCGCTCACGTTTTTGAAAGAGGTAGACCGGCGCTCCGGCTACCGCACCCGCCAGATGCTGGTGGCGCCCATTCTGGAAGGCAACCACCTGCACGGCGTGTTGCAGGTCATCAACAACAAGAGCGATGAGCCCTTTGGCGCGCTGGAGCTCGACGGCGTGGCCGAGGTCTGCAAGACCTTGGCCACGGCCATCCGCCAGCGCGTCAAAAAGGGCGAAGAAGGCCCGCGCCGCAAGGCCACCAAATACGACGGCCTGGTGGCCGACGGTCTGCTCACCGATGACGAGCTGGGCCAGTGCGTGCAGGACGCGCGCAAGCAGGAACTGCCGGTTGAGCAAGTGCTCATCAGCACCTTCCGGGTCAAGCCCGCCCAAGTCGGCTCGGCGCTTTCCAAGTTTTTTGGCGTGCCCTACGAGGCCTTCAACCCCGGGCGCATCCGCATCGAAGCCCTGCAAGGTGCGCTCAAGCGCGAGTTTGTGGAGGAGCAGGGCTGGATCCCGCTGGAAGAGTCGCCTGAGGGCCTGCTGGTGATGTGCCGCGACCCCGAGGCCGTGCGCGGCGCGCGCGTGGTGCCGCAGGTCTTTCCGCGCATGGCCAAGTTTGCCTACCGGGTCACCACCCTGTGGGACTTTGAGCAGACCCTGGCCCAGCTCTTTGGCGCCGCTGCAGACACCAGCAGCATTGACGATTTGCTGGCCGGTATGGAAGGTGGCCCGCTTGACGATGGCAGTGGTGAGGACTCCGCACTGGAGTCGGCCGCAGCCGACAATGAGCTCGTCAAATTCGTCAACAAGGTGATTCTGGACGCCTACAACCAGAAGGCCTCCGACATCCACATCGAGCCCATGCCGGGCAAGTTCAAGACCGGCATCCGCTTTCGCATCGACGGCGGCCTGGTGCCCTATGTGGAGGTGCCCGCCCACTTCCGCCAGGCCATGGTGACGCGCCTGAAGATCATGTGCGACCTCGACATCTCCGAGCGCCGCAAGCCGCAGGACGGCAAGATCAAATTCAAGAAATACGGCCCACTCGACATCGAGCTGCGCGTGGCCACCATCCCGTCCGCCGGTGGAGTGGAAGACGTGGTCATGCGGATCCTGGCCGCCGGCGAACCCATCCCGCTGGACAAGCTGGGTTTGACGCCGCACAACAAGGTACGGCTGGAGGCGACGGTTAGCAAGCCCTACGGCCTGTTTTACGTGTGCGGCCCCACCGGCTCGGGCAAGACCACCACCCTGCACAGCATCCTGAAGTATCTGAACACGCCCGACACCAAGATCTGGACTGCTGAAGACCCGGTGGAAATCACGCAAAAGGGCCTGCGCCAGGTGCAGATCAACAAGAAGGCGGGCATTGACTTCGCCCTCATCATGCGGGCCTTCCTGCGCGCTGACCCGGACATCATCATGGTGGGCGAGTCACGCGACAAGGAGACCGTCTCCATGGGCGTGGAAGCGTCGCTTACCGGCCACCTGGTGTTCTCCACCCTGCACACCAACTCCGCGCCCGAGTCCATCACCCGCCTGATGGACATGGGCATGGACCCCTTCAACTTCGCCGACGCCCTCTTGGGCATCCTGGCCCAGCGCCTGGCCCGGCGCCTGTGCGACTGCAAGCAAAGCTACGTGCCCGATGCCGAAGAACTGCGCCTGTTCGCTGCCGAATACGCCGAAGAGTTGCGCCACTCCAAGGCCTGGACCCTGGACTACGCAGGCGAGAGCAAAAAGATGGTCGAGCAGTGGATGCAGACCTACGGCGAGAACGGCCAGCTCCGGCTCTACCGCGCGGTGGGCTGCGACAAGTGCAACAAAACCGGCTACAAGGGCCGCGTCGGCTTGCACGAACTGCTGGTAGCCGACGACGGCATCAAAAAGCTCATACAGGAACGCGCAAGGGTTGCCGAACTCTTCGCAGCCTCGGTGGAGGGCGGTATGCGCACCCTGAAGATGGATGGCATGGAGAAGATCATGATGGGCCTGACGGATTTGAAAATGGTCCGGCAGGTGTGTATCAAGTGATCAGAATTTTGTGACGAAAATGTCAAAGGTGACGAAATTTGACTGGATGAGTGGGCGATTCTGACGGTTTTTGTCGAAAAAGCGTCCTATTTACGGGAAGGCACTGGTCGTTTTGGTTGGCATGAAAGCTGCTGCTACGTTGGCTCCCGGTTCTTTTTATTGTTGTTGATTAAGGAGTTGAATATGAAGCATTCCATGCAAAAGGTTCAAAAGGGTTTCACCCTGATTGAATTGATGATCGTTGTTGCGATTATTGGTATTTTGGCGGCTGTGGCTTTGCCTGCTTATCAGGATTACATATCCAAGGCAAAGTTCTCTGAAGTCGTTATTGGCACTTCTGCTGTCAAAACAGCCGTTGAGCTTTGCGTGCAAGACGGCCAAGCAATTGCGAACTGTGATTCGGATACACAAGGAATTCCTGCCTCATATACCACCGGCGTGGGTCACCTCAAGGAACTGTCGGTAACGGATGGCGTCATTACTGCAAAAGCAAATACGATAAATGGACTTTCTGGCCAGACCTATGTGCTGAATCCAACAGTAACTGATGGCAAAGTCACCTGGACAACTGACCCTGGCTCTACTTGCTTGCCAAAACTTTGCAAATAATGAGTTAACAATTCGTCCATCAATTGTGATGGACGAAAATAACAAAAAAGCACCGCGAGGTGCTTTTTTTATTAGAGGCAGAAATGCATAACAATATCAGTATCCAAAGGCCAGCAAATGCGGCAATTCTACTGTTCGTATTCATAATATTGTTGTATGGACAGTTTCTGTCAAACCCCATTATTTTTGATGATCTTTCATTCTTCTTGGTTGATGATGCTGGAGTGCAGCCCATAGATGCAATGGGTTTTAAATGGCTGGAGTCCCGGTCGCTTCCCTATGTGACCTTGACGTGGACCAAAATTTGGTTTGGTTTGGATTTGATATATTTCAGACTGGGCAACCTGATCTTGCATGTATTTACAGTAATTTCCCTGTATTGCCTTTTGCTATCTCTTTTCACCAATGTTCTGGTGCCGAAAAATTCCATATCGGTGACGCCGTATCAAGCTGCCTTCATTGGTGCAATGCTTTTTGGCTTGCACCCTGTTTCCACATACGCAGTAGGTTATCTGGTACAGCGCTCCATATTGATGGCAACCTTATTTGGATTTCTGTCCATGTTGGCGTATGTGCATGGAAGTTTGAAAAAAAACCAAGCACTAATATGGTCTAGTGCTCCAATGTATTACTTGTCAGTTTACTCCAAAGAGCATGCCATCATGATGGTTTTTGTTCTGGCTGCTTTAACTCCATTGTTGCATTCTGACTGGATGCAAAAACTTCGTGAGCGCTGGCAATTGTTTGTAGTGATGTTATCTGTAGCCGCTTTTGTTGTGATTTCAAAAAAGTGGCTCCTGGGCTCAGTATATGAAGTTGATGCCAAAGCTTTGTTGGGTGCCGATCTCGGCAAACTAAGTTATCCGTACAGCATCATTACCCAGTGCGGGCTCTTTTTTAAATACTTTGCATTGTGGATATTTCCCAATGTGAATTGGATGTCGATTGACATGAAGGAGGTTTTTGTAAGGTCGATCAATTCACCACATATTTTATTTGTATTTTTGTATGTAGCTTGGGGGGTGTGGGGGCTTTGGTGGCTTTTGAAACGCGGTAACAAGGGTTTGGTTGGATTTGCCATGCTTTTTCCTTGGCTTTTATTTTGGAGCGAGTTGGCGTCAATTCGGATACAAGAACCATTTGTGTTGTACAGAAGTTATTTATGGGCTGGAGGAGGTTTCCTGGCGTTACCCGTTTTGATAAACAGTTTTGACAAAAAGTTGGTTGTGATAACTTCAATGGCTGTAGGATGTCTCCTGTTTATGCTAAGCATGGAGCGGTTGGTAACATTGTCGAATCCCATCTTGGTTTGGACAGATGCTAAAAAGCTGGTTGAAGGTAAACCTAATATTCAGGGTGCTGACCGCATCTACTACAATTTAGGAAGGCATCTTTTCTTGAGTGATATGTTGGATGAAAGTGAGGAAAATTTAAAAAAGGCCATAGCAATCGCACCAGAATTTGCGCCGCCTCACGGTGTGTTGGGTGCCGCATATAATAAACGTAATAAATGGGAAGAGGCGGTCTCTGAGTACAGTATCGCAATGGCCCTTAATCAAAATAACGGTGAGCCACCCAGTTCCATTTATTTGATGGGGAGGGCGGGGTCCTATGAAAATTCTGGTCAATTGGAATTGGCGATAGTAGACTATCTTGCTGCATGCAAGATAGATATCAGAGTATGTGAAAAATTTCGGAAGCTTGCAGCATCGAAACAATAGCTTTAGATTCGCAAAATATTATTCGGTTAACGGCAAGTGCTGCTACTGGTTCTCCCTTGGCTCAATCCCCTCACCTACGGCCCCACCCACCCAGTGGTGCAGAGCCTGGCGGTGTGGGTGGCCACCGCACTGTGCGGCATGCACTGGGCGCTGGTCCGCGTTGACCACGCCGCCAAGATCCAGACGGTAGCAGCAGCCTGGCTGCTGGCTGCCAGCGCCAGTGCCAGCATGGGCCTGCTGCAATACCTTGGTTATGCCGGGCATTTCAGCCCCTGGGTCAATTTTGTGGAGGCAGGCCAGGCCTATGCCAATTTGCGCCAGCGTAACCAGTTGGCCACATTGCTGGCCCTTGGTTTGTGTGCCCTGCTGTGGTGGCAGACGCAAGCAGCAACCGGCATGGCCCGCGCGGGCGCGAGGGCAGGGGTGCATGGCGCCTTGGCTGCATTCGCGGCTCTTCTGGCCGCTGCCGACGCCGCCTCGGGCTCCCGAACCGGCTTGTTTCAATTGCTGCTGCTGATGGCAATGTGCCTGCTGTGGCAGCGCGGCCGGGCCACCTTGGTGTTCACTTTGATTACCTATGCCCTGGCTGCCGCCCTGTTGCCGCACCTGGCGGGCCTGGACCCTATGCACAGCGGCATTCTGGGGCGCATGGGCGAGGCCAGGTCGCCCTGCGCCAGCCGCCTGACACTGTGGTCCAACGTGCTGCAGCTCATCGTCCAAAAGCCCTGGCTGGGCTGGGGCTGGGGTGAACTGGGCTATGCGCACTTCATGACCCTGTACGAAGGCCCGCGGTTTTGCGAAATTCTGGGCAACGCGCACAACCTGCCGCTGCACCTCGCGGTGGTGCTGGGCCTGCCTGTGGCCCTGCTGGTGTGTGGCACGGCGCTCTGGCTGGTGCTGCGCGCCAAACCCTGGCGCGAGCAGGATGCCACGCGCCAAATGGCCTGGAGCGTGCTGGTGGTGCTTGGGTTGCACAGCCTGCTGGAATATCCCCTGTGGTACGGGCCATTCCAATTGGCGGCCTTGCTGGCGCTGTGGCTGCTGTGGCCACGTACCAAGGCCATGCGGGTATGCGTTGACGGCACGTTGAAGCTCTGGCCCCTGGCACTGGCCTCAGCCGTGCTGCTGGCGTGTGCTTATGCCGGTTGGGACTACTGGCGCATCAGCCAGATCTACCTGCCCGTGGCGCAGCGGGACGCGGCCTACCAAGACGACACGCTTGAGAAAATCCGCCCATCGTGGTTGTTTGCGGATCAGGTGAAATTTGCCGAACTGGGCATTACGCCACTGACACCGGACAACGCGCAGTATCTCCATGCGCTGGCCAAGGAGATGCTGCATTTCTCACCCGAGGCCAGTGTGGTGGCCAAGGTGATTGACAGCGCCCGGTTGCTGGGGCGAGATGACGAGGTGGCCTATTTCCGTGTGCGCTTCCAGGCGGCTTATCCGCAGGAGTATGCGGCGTGGCAGGCCAGGCAAGCCGACTCACTCGGTGGCCACAAAACTCCCTGACTTCCCTCCGTGCTTTTCCATCAGCTTCACCGCGTTGATGGTCATGCCCCGGTCCACGGCCTTGCACATGTCGTAGATCGTCAGCAAAGCCACTTGCACAGCCGTCAGCGCTTCCATTTCAACACCCGTGGGGCCGACGGTTTCGGCGGTGGCAGTGCAGCGCACCTGGGCTGCCTGGTCGCCGGACGCGGCCAACACCTCCAAGTCCACCGTCACGCGGGTCAGGGCAATCGGGTGGCACAGGGGGATGAGGTCGCTGGTGCGCTTGGCGCCCTGGATGCCTGCGATACGGGCAATGCCCAGCACGTCGCCCTTTTTGGCGCTGCCGCTGGCAATCAGCGCCAGGGTGGCGGGCAGCATCTCGATGCGGCCCTGGGCGACTGCGATGCGGTGGGTGGGCGGCTTGGCGGCCACGTCCACCATGTGGGCTTGGCCTTGCGCGTCGAAATGGGTCAGAGTGCTCATAATCCGGACTTTACCCGAGCTTGACACGCAGGGCCCCTCACGGATGGCATCCTGCGGCCTTGCCCATTCACGCTGACCGATGCCCATAGCCCCCACCCTCCCGCGCCTCACACCCAGCTTGCTGGCACGCAGCCTGCTGCTGTGCCTGGCTACGCTGGCGGCCAGCCCGGCGCTGCCGCAGGTCGATGCACCCCAGACGTCTGTCAGCAGCCTGCCCAACCTGGGTGATGGCAGTGACATGACGCCCGCGGCCGAGCGCCGCATTGGCGACCGCATTGCGCGCGAGCTCTACCGCGACCCGGACTATCTGGACGACCCGGTCATCACCGACTATGTGCAGGGCATCTGGCAGCCGCTCATTGCCGCCGCCCGCCAGCGTGGCGAACTGCCGCAGCAGCTCGACGAAGCCTTTGCCTGGCAAATCCTGCTCGGGCGCGACCGCACCGTGAACGCCTTTGCCCTGCCGGGCGGCTATTTTGGTTTGCACCTGGGGCTGGTGGGCATTGTGACCAGCCGGGACGAGCTGGCTTCGGTGCTGGCGCATGAGCTCAGCCACGTGACGCAGCGCCACATTTCGCGCTCCATGGCACGCCAGGCGGCCCAGGCGCCGTGGCTGATGGGGGCGATGATTCTGGGGCTGCTGGCCGCCAGCAAAGACCCGGGGGCCGCCCAGGCGGCCATCGTGGGCGGGCAGGCCGCAGCCGTGCAAAGCCAGCTCAACTACTCGCGCGACATGGAGCGCGAGGCCGACCGCATCGGCTTTGGCGTGCAGACCGAGGCCGGGTTTGCGCCGCAGGGCTTTGTGAGCATGTTCGAGAAACTGCAGCAGTCGAGCCGCCTCAATGACGTGGGCGGCTTCCCCTACCTGCGCAGCCACCCGCTGACCACCGAACGCATTGCCGACATGCAGTCGCGCGTGCGCCAGTCCGAGCGTGCCAGCACCGCCCCCGTGACCACGCTGGAGCACGCCATGGTTGCCGCCCGTGCCCGCGTGTTGTCAGACTCCGCCGTGGATGCGCTGCGCGTCTGGCAACAGCAGGCCCTGCCCGCCAACCTGGCGCGCCAGAGCGCCGAGGCGCAGGTGGGCACCTTGTATGGCGCCAGCTTTGCGGCCCTCAAGCAGCGCGACTTTGCCCTGGCCCAGGCCACGCTGGCGCGCCTGCAGGCACGCGTGGCCAGCGACGCCCCGGCCCTGCATCTGGCGCGCCTGTTGGCGTTGGAGCTGCTGCTTGCGCAGGGCGATGTTTCGCAGGCCCAGCGCCTCAGCCAGAGCCTGACAGACAACAGCCGCGCCACGCTTTTGCTGCGCAGCCGCATAGCCACCCTGGCAGGCCAGGGTGAGCAGGCCGCGCAGAACTTGCAGACCTGGCTGGCCGACCACCCGCGCGATGCCCAGGCCTGGCAAACCCTGGCGGCGGCCAATACGGCCACCGGGCGGCCGGTGGCGGCGGTGCGGGCCGAGGCCGAGGTGAATGTGGCGCAGCTGGACTACCAGGCAGCGCTGACCCGCTTCAAGGCCGCGCAGGACATGGCGCGCAAGAGCCGCCTGCCTGCCGACCACATCGACGCCTCGATTGTGGACACGCGCGCGCGCCAGATGGAGTCACTTCTTCGGGAACAGGCTCTCGAGCGCTGAGTGGATGACCAGGCCGATAAGCGTATAGAGCAGCGAGCCGATGAGCGCGGCGCCAAAGCTGCGCACCTCAAAACCGCTGAGCAGGGCCGAGGCCCAGTAAAACATCAGCGCGTTGATGACAAACAGGAACAGGCCCAGGGTGAGCACGGTCACCGGCAGGGTCAGCACAATCAGGATGGGGCGCAGCACGGCATTGAACAAGCCAATCACGAGGGCCGCTACCAACGCGGCTGAAAAGCTCTGCACCACCACACCGTTGTACAGGTGGGCCACGGCCAGCAGGGCGGCCGCACAGAGCAGCCATTTCGCAAGAAGTTTCATAAGTTCAGCATAGCAGCAAGGCCGCCCTGGCGTGGGTCTCCCACCACAGGCAGCAAGCGCCGCCTCAGGCCTTGGCTTTGCGTTGCACCCACCAGCCCGCGCCCAGCACACCCGCCACAGCCAGGGCATAGGCTGCCACGCGCGCGCCGGTCTGTGCGGACTCCAGCACCGTGTGTGGCGCGCCAAAAAGGCCCGCCAGCAGCGGCTCGCTGATCACCATCTTGGCGGCCGTAAACGCCAGCACCGCAGCACCGAGCTGGATGATGACGGGGAAGCGTTCCACCAGCCTGAGCACCACCGTGCTGCCATACACCACGATCGGCACGCTGATCAGCAGGCCCAGAACCACCAGGTCAAAGGCGCCATGCGAGGCGCCGGCCACGCCCAGCACGTTGTCCACGCCCATCAGGGCATCGGCCACGATGATGGTTTTCATGGCGCCGATGAAGGTGCTGGCAGAGGGGCCGTTGTGCTCCTTTTCGCCTGAGTCGGCCAGCAGCTGGTAGGCAATCCACAACAGCGCGAGACCGCCCACCGCCATCAGGCCCGGGATTTTGAGCAACCAGACCACGCCCACTGTCATCAGCGCGCGCACGACGATGGCGCCCACCGTGCCCCACAGAATCGCCTTGCGCTTGAGCGTGTCCGGCAGGTTACGCGCGGCCAAAGCGATGACGATGGCGTTGTCCCCCGCCAGCACCAGGTCAATCAAGACGATCGATAAGAGTGCCGAGAACCACGGCGCAGAAAACATGTCCATAAACCCCACCTTTCAGGCGGAATGGTAGGTGCCCGGCCTTTGGCCCCTGAAAAAAAGGGGCCAGCCGCTGCCTGCCCTGCGGCCTGGCCGCTGTGCGGCATGCGGGCTATGATGCCCCTCCCATGCCAGGCATCCACATCACCGATATCGAGTCCGCCATCAACTTCTGGCGCGCCCGCGCACCCTCGCCCGACGGTGTGTCCCTGCCCGCGCCCACCCGGGCGCTGGCCGAGGTCTATGCCCTGTTGGTTTTTTACCGCGAGAGCGAAGCCGACGCGGCCAGCATGCCGGCCCGTGCACTGGACGCCTGGCTCGCGTGGTACCACAGCACGCCCGACACGCCCTGCATCGCCATCTGCTCCACCAGCCAGGGCGACGAAGCCTGCAAGGGTTGCGGACGCAGCTTCGAGGAGGTGCAGAAGTGGACCGAAATGGCGCCGGTGCAAAAGCGCGCCACCTGGAGGCGCATCACCGCCGAGGGCACGGCCTGGCGTTTCAACAAGTATGCCGAACGCGCGGCTGAAAAAACCGGCAATCCCGCACAGGGCCGCCCCAAGCGGGATTAGTCCCCATGGGGGGCAGCGCACTACGCGAAGCGAGAAGCGTGGGGGCGCTATTTACTTCCAGCGTACCGGCTCAATGTCCACGGTCGTGGAGGCGTCACCCAGAGTGAGCGTCCCTTCCTGAATCGTGGCCTGCAGCTGCATGCTGCGCTGGGCCAGCGGTATCAGGGCCTGGCTGGCCAGCGTGGGGATGCGGAACACCGACAGGTTCTTGGGGCGGCTGAGCTTGCTCTCCATGCCCTTCCACCAGATTTCAGCAGCATGGTTGAAGCAGTACAGCACCACCTCGTCGGCTTTGCCACAGGCTTTGAGCAGGGGCTTGTCCTCGGGCTGGCCGACTTCGATCCACAGGCGGGTGAGGCCGGTGAAGTCGCGCAGCCAGGCGTCGGGCTCGTTCACATCCGACAGGCCCGCACCAAAGCTCAGCGTGCCGTCGCCACCGCACACGCTTTGCAGCTTGTGCGCCTGAAAGGCCAGCGCCACCAGGCGCAGCATCATGCGTTCATCGGTCTCGCTGGGGTGGCGCGCCAGCGTCAGCGCGTGGTCGGCGTAGTAGTTATGGTCAATGTCGGCAATCTGCAGATTGGCTTTGAAGATGGTGGATTTGATGGCCATTGTTCAAACGCGCTTGGCCAGCTCGGCAGCTTTGCCCGTATAGCTGCCCGGCGTCATGGCCAACAACAGATCTTTCTCGGCTTGCGGAATCTCCAGCCCGGCAATGAAGCCGCGCATCAGCTCCTGTGTCATGGCCTCGCCGCGGGTGAATTTTTTCAGTTGCTCATAAGGCTGGGGCAGGCCAAAGCGGCGCATCACGGTTTGGATCGGTTCGGCCAGCACTTCCCACGAGGTGTCCAGGTCTTCGGCAATGGCGGCCTTGTTGATTTCGAGCTTGTTCAGCCCGGTCATCAGCGATTGATAAGCCAGCGCCGCGTAGCCCAGCGCCACGCCGATGTTGCGCAACACGGTGGAGTCGGTCAGGTCACGCTGCCAGCGCGACACCGGCAGCTTTTCGGCCAGGTGGCGCAGCACGGCGTTGGCCAGGCCGAGGTTGCCCTCGGCGTTCTCGAAATCGATCGGGTTGACCTTGTGCGGCATGGTGCTCGAGCCCACCTCACCATCGCGCAGCTTTTGCTTGAAGTAGCCCAGCGACACATAGCCCCAGATGTCGCG
>CANCCF010000130.1 GCA_947374485.1 Comamonadaceae bacterium
CAGATGGCGAAATTGGTAGACGCACCAGCTTCAGGTGCTGGCGATGGCAACATCGTGGAAGTTCGAGTCTTCTTCTGGGCACCAAAATAGATGAGGCCTGTGACGCAAGTCACAGGCCTTTTTCTTTTGTGTCTTCACAATGGGGACACCATGAACGGATTGACCAGTACCCAAGCCAAAGGCCTGTTGCAATCGCATGGGCCCAACCGCTTGCAGAAAGCCACGCAGACCGCCCTGGTGCTGCAGTTCCTGGCGTACTTCCGCAACCCTCTCGTATTGATTCTGCTGGCCGCCAGCGCCCTGTCTGCGCTCACCGGCGATGCCAGTGGCGCGTTCATCATCGGCGTCATCGTCTGCTTGAGCGTCACGCTGGACTTTGTGCAGGCCCACCGCGCCGGGGCCGCTGCCGACAAGCTGGCCCTGCAGGTGGCTGTAACCGCCACCGCCCTGCGTGATGGCGTGGCACGCGAGGTGCCGGTGTTTGACCTGGTGCCGGGCGACGTGGTGCTGCTGTCGGCTGGCAGTCTGGTACCCGCCGACGCCACACTGCTGGAGGCCCATGATTTTTTTGTCAACCAGGCGCAGCTCACCGGCGAGCCCTTCCCCATCGAGAAAAGGCGCTGTGGACCAAGCGCTCAGGGCCAGGTGCCAAACCAGACCTGGGAGCTCGACGCCAGCGACCGCATCTTTCTGGGCAGCTCGGTGGTCAGCGGTTCGGCCCGTGCCCTGATTGGCCGCACCGGCAGCGCCACCGCGCTGGGGCAGATCGCTGTCGACCTGAACCGGGCCGCGCCGCCCACCGCATTCGAGCAGGGCACGCGGCAATTCGGCATGCTCATCATGCGGCTCACGCTCTTGATGGTGCTGTTCACCCTGCTGGTGAACGTGGCCCTGCACCGGCCCCTGCTGGAATCGTTTTTGTTTGCCGTGGCCCTGGCGGTGGGCCTGACGCCTGAGTTGTTGCCCATGGTGGTGTCGGTCACCCTGACACAAGGCGCCCTGCGCATGGCTGCGCTCAAGGTCATCGTCAAACGGCCTTCGGCCATTCAGGACATGGGCGCCATGGATGTGCTGTGCACCGACAAGACCGGCACGCTGACCGAGGCGCGCATCCAGCTGGAAAGGCACATGGACCCGCAGGGCCAGCCCTCCGGGCGCGTGCTGCAGCTGGCCTACCTGAACAGTTTTTTCGAGAGCGGACTCAAGAGCCCACTGGATGACGCCATCCTGCAGCACAGCGAGGTGGACAGCAGCGCCTGGACCAAGATCGACGAAGTGCCGTTTGACTTCGAGCGCAGGCGCGTGTCGGTGCTGCTGCAATCAGCGCCACACGAGCGCCAGCTGATCGTCAAGGGCGCGCCCGAAGACATCCTCAGACTCTGCAGCCACTACGAGGCCCATGACGGCCACACCCTGCCGCTGGACGCCGCCGCACGCCAGCAGATTGACGCGCGCTTCAACAGCCTGGGCGAAGAGGGTTTGCGCGTGCTGGGCGTGGCCTGGCGTGCAACCGCTGCCGACTTGCAACATGCGGTGGTGTCGGATGAGAGCGCCCTGGTGTTTGCAGGCTTTGCCGCCTTTCTGGACCCGCCCAAGGCCAGCGCCGGTGTGGCCCTGCAGGCCATGGCCGCCAGCGGAGTGGCGGTGAAGATCGTCACCGGTGACAACGAGCGCGTCACCCGCCACGTCTGCGAGCAGTTGGGCGTGCCGGTTCAGGGCCTGCTGACGGGCAGCGAAATTGCCACCATGAACGATGACGCCTTGCGCGCAAAGGTGGAGACCGTGAACCTGTTTTGCCGCGTCAACCCCTCGCAAAAAAACCGCATCATCCTGGCACTCAAGGCGCGCGGCCATGTGGTGGGCTATCTGGGCGATGGCATCAACGACGCGCCCTCGCTGCACACGGCCGACGTGGGCATCTCGGTCAAGGGCGCGGTGGATGTGGCGCAGCAGGCCGCCGCGATGATTCTGCTGGAGAACGACCTGATGGTGCTGCACGCGGGCATCCTCGAAGGACGGCGCACCTTTGGCAATGTGATGAAGTACATCATGATGGCCACCAGCTCCAACTTCGGCAACATGTTCAGCATGGCTGCAGCCACCGTGTTCCTGCCGTTTTTACCCATGTTGCCACTGCAGATTTTGCTCAACAACCTGATGTACGACGTGTCCGAAATCGCGCTGCCGCTTGACGCTGTGGACGCCGAAGACCTGGCCGCGCCGAAGCGCTGGAACATGGCTTTCATACGCAACTTCATGCTGACGATTGGCCCCATCAGCTCGCTGTTTGACTTTCTGACCTTCTACCTGCTGATGCGCCTGCTCCAGGCCGACGAGGCCCTGTTCCACACCGGCTGGTTTGTGGAATCGATTGCCACCCAGGTGCTGGTGATCTTTGTCATACGCACCCGCCTCAACCCGTTGCGCAGCCACCCCAACCGCTGGCTGGTGCTGACCTCGCTGGGAGTGGTGCTGGCCGCCATGGCCCTGCCCTTCACACCACTGGCACCCACCCTGGGCTTTGCGCCGCTGCCGCTGGGCTACTTCGCGCTGCTGGCCGTGCTATTGCCCGCCTACCTGCTAATGGTGGAAGGCGCCAAGCAGTGGTTCTACCGCTGGCTACAACCACGCATGCCGCACACCCAGGCTCACTGAATCACCTGTCCGTCCACCACCTGAATCGTCTTGTCACAGCGCTGCGCCAGCGCCGCGTTGTGGGTCACAAACAGCACCGTGGTGCCATGCTCCTGGTTGACCTTGCGCAGCAGCGTGAACACCGCGTCCGCACTCTTGGTGTCCAGATTGCCGGTGGGCTCGTCGGCCAGCAGCACGGCCGGGTTCATGGCCAGGGCGCGCGCAATGGCCACGCGCTGCTGCTGGCCGCCGCTCATGTTGCTGGCCAGGTTGTCGCGCCACGGCGTCAGGCCCACGCTCTCCAGCAATTGCGCGGCGCGCTCGCGCATCTGCGCATCCGGAAAGCCGGCCGCCCCCAGCATGGGAATCACCACGTTTTCCAGCGCGGTAAAGGCGGTGATGAGGTGGTGGTACTGGAACACAAAGCCGATGGTGTGGCCGCGCAGCCGGGTGAGCGCCGTGTCGTCGAGCGTGGTGGTTTCTTCGCCTGCGATCTGCAGCGTGCCCGCCGAGGGCCGGTCCAGCAAGCCCACGATGTTGAGCAAGGTGCTCTTGCCCGAGCCCGATGGCCCCACCACCGCGCAGAACTCGCCCCGGCGCAGCGTGAGGTCGATGCCGTGCAGCACCTCGGTCTCGAAAGATGTGCCGCGGTTGAAGGCCTTGCGCACGCCCGTGAGTTGCACCACCACGTCATTCGCCACGGCAGAATTTTCAGCCACGGATCGCCACCACCGGATCGAGGCGCGCCGCGCGCAGCGCCGGGGCAAAGGCCGCCAGCAGGCCGGTCAGCGTGGCCAGCAACAGGGCCAGGGCGAAGAGCATGGGGTCAAACGCCAGCGGAAACAGCGGCGTGCCATCGGCATTGCGGGCAAAGCGCTGCCACAGCACCAGCGCCACGGCACCAATGGCGCAACCCACGATGGCGCCGCCCAGCCCCAGCAGGCCGCCCTGCAGCAAGAAGAGCCGCAGGATCTGCCCGCGCGAAATGCCCATGGCCCGCAGAATGCCGATCTCGCGCGACTTCTGCACCACCACCACCACCAGCACGCTGGCAATGCCAAAGGCCACCGACAGGCCGACAAAGAAGCGGATGGCGGTGTTGGCCGTGGTCTGTGCGCTGATGGCGGCAAAGAACTGCGCGCTGCTCTTGATCCAGCTGTCGGCCTCCACGCCGGTGGCCGCCGCAATGCGCTGGGCGATGGTCTCGGCCGCATAAATGTCCGTCACCGTGACCTCCACACTGGTCACGCCGCCCGGCATGTCGAGCAGGCTTTGCGCCATGCGCAAGGTGGTGAAGGTGCTGCGCTGGTTGGCGCCCTTATTGCCCAGGTCAAAAACGCCCACGATCGACAGCACGTTGCTGGCGCCATTGGCCGAGGTGACGTGCAGCTTGTCGCCCACATCCACACCCAGGTCCGCGCTGAGCTCGGTGCCGATCAGAATGTCCGCGCCCGAGAGGCGCAGGCTGCCGCGCACCAGCTTGTCGCTGAAATCGACGATGCGGAAATAGGTGTCCGGCTCTATGCCCGTCACCGTCACCGCCTTGGTGGCATTGCCACGCAGCACCAGCACCGGCCCGCTGGCCACGGGTGACACCACCCGGATGCCCGGCATGGCGCGCACCTGCGACACCACCGCCTGCCACTGGTCGATGGACTTGGTGAGTTGCAAGGGCGGCTGCACGATGGCGCCCTCCACTTCACCCGGCGCGGCGTCGGCACCCGCGCGCAAGGGCCGCGTGACCTGCTGGGGCTGCAGCAGCTGGATATGTGCCTGGGCCGACAGAATGCGGCGAATGAAATTGCCCTGCAGCCCGGCCAGGAGTGCCGACATGAACACGATGACCCCTACACCAATGGCCACGCCGGCAATGATGAACAGGGTCTGCAGGCGGCCCTCGCGCAGGAAGCGGATGGCCACAATCCATTCAAAGGGCAGCCAGGGGGTGAACATGCCAGCCCCTTACTGCTTGGCCAGTTGCGCCCGCACGCGGGCGCCGGGTTGCACGGTGGTGGCAACGGCCACCAGCAGGTCACCGGCCTGCAGGCCCTCCAGCACCTCCGCCTGGCCACCGCTGCGCAAGCCCAGCTTCACCGCCACCTTGTCGGCCCGGCCACCCTGCACGCGCAGCACCCAAGGCTGCGTGCTGTCGGCGTCGCGCACGGCAGCGGCAGGCACCACCAGCGCCTGCGGCCTGCGCGCCACTTCGATGTCCACCGACACCGTCATGTCCTGGCGCAGCACTTCGGGTGGCTCGGTCACATCCAGCTTCACATCCACAGCGCCGGTCTGCACATTCACCCCGGGGTTGATATAGGCTAGCGTGGCCTTGAATTTCTGTTGCGGATAGGCATCGGCCGAGGCCAGCGCCTGCTGGCCCAAGGCAATCAGGTGCAAATTCTTCTCGTCAATGGCCACCACCATTTGCGTCTTGCCAACCGGCGACAGGGTCATCAGCACCTTGCCTGCCTGCACCACGTCGCCCACTTCCACGTTGCGCGCTATCAGCACGCCGTCCAGCGGCGCCTGGATCTGCGTGTAGCGGGTGCGCGCCTGGGCCAATGCCAGGGCAGCGCGGGCTTCTTCCACGGCACCCTGTGCCAGCGCGTAATCGCTGCCGCTGCGGGCGGTGCTGTCGAGCTGCTTTTGTGCCGAGCGCGCTTGCGCATCGGCCAGTTCGGTGGCCTTGCGGGAATCATCGAGCGCAGCCTGGCCGATGAAGCCCTGCTGGAACAGATTCTGGTTGCGCTGGTAGCTGGCACGGGCATTGTCCAGGTTGCTTTGGGCCTGGCGCAGGGCCTGCTCGGCCACGGGTGCCTGCACTTCCTGCAACTGGCGCAACTTGCCCTGGGCTTGTACCAGCGCCATGGCGGCCTGGCGCTCGGCGGCCTGCAGTTCGCTGCTGCCCAATTCAATCAGCAGCGCGCCCGCCTTGACGCTCTGGCCCTCGGTCACTGGCACGCGCACCACGGTGGCGGTGATCTGCGCGCCGATGTCCACCCGGTGCGGGCTTTCCACGTGGCCGCTGGCCACCACGGTTTGCACCAGGTCGCGGCGCAACACGGCCTGGACCGCGACCTGCGGGCCTTGCCACCACTTCCATGCGAAAAATACGATGGCCAGCGCGGCCACGGCGCCAATGGGAAAGCGCCAGCGGATGCGCGCCAGCTTGGGGAATGGAGTCATGTTGGCCACAAGCATGACGCCTGCAGCCTCGCTGCTTGTTGATTTTGGACAGGGAAACCCGACTCTGCCGGTGTCTTTACCGCCTCGAAGCCAGAACGGCTGCTAGAAGGGCTGCGCCACCAGGTCGTGGCCCTCGGTGCCCACAATGCGCGACTTGGTGAACTCACCCACCTTGAGCGTCTTGCTGATCTTCTCGGGCGGCAACAAACGCACGATGCCGTCGATCTCGGGCGCATCGGCATAGCTGCGGCCCACGCCGCCTTTTTTGCCCAGGCCCGGCGCCGAGTCCACCAGCACCTGCATGGTGGCGCCCACGCGCTTTTTCAGCCGCGCGGCCGACACGCGCTCGGCCACCGCCATGAAGCGGGCACGGCGCTCTTCGCGCACTGGCGCTGGCAACATGCCGGGCAGCTCGTTTGCGGCGGCACCGTCCACCGGGCTGTAGGCAAAGCAGCCGGCGCGGTCGATTTGCGCCTCTTCCAGAAAGTCCAACAGGTGCTGGAACTCGTCTTCCGTCTCGCCGGGAAAGCCGGCAATAAAGGTGCTGCGGATGACCAGCTCGGGGCACTCGATGCGCCACTTTTGAATACGCTCCAGGTTCTTCTCGCCACTGGCCGGTCGCTTCATGCGGCGCAGCACATCGGGGTGGCTGTGCTGCAGCGGCACGTCCAGATACGGCAGCACCAGGCCACTGGCCATCAGCGGCAGGATGGCGTCCACGCTCGGGTACGGATACACATAGTGCAGACGCACCCAGGCACCATAGGGCTGGGCGATTTCACCCAAGGTTTGCACCAGCTCCAGCATGCGGGTCTTGACCGGCTTGCCGTCCCAAAAACCGGTGCGGTATTTCACATCCACGCCATACGCCGAGGTGTCCTGGCTGATCACCAGCAATTCTTTGACGCCGCCCTCAAACAGGGCGCGCGCCTCGCTCAGCACATCACCAATCGGACGGCTCACCAAGTCGCCGCGCATGCTGGGGATGATGCAGAAGGTGCAGCGGTGGTTGCAGCCTTCGCTGATTTTCAAATACGCATAGTGTTTGGGCGTGAGCTTGATGCCGGCTACGCCGAAGGGGCTGGGCACCAGGTCCAGAAACGGGTCATGCGGCTTGGGCAGGTGCAGGTGAATCGCATCCATTACCTCCTGCGTGGCGTGCGGACCGGTCACGGCCAGCACGCGGGGGTGCAGCTCGCGCACCATGTTGCCGCCGTCCTTGCTGGTCTTGGCGCCCAGGCAACCGGTGACGATCACGCGGCCGTTTTCGGCCAGCGCTTCGCCAATGGTGTCCAGGCTTTCCTGCACGGCTTCGTCAATGAAGCCGCAGGTGTTGACGATGACGATGTCCGCGCCCTGGAAGGTCTTGGAGGTCTGGTAGCCCTCGGCGCTGAGCTGCGTAAGGATCAGCTCGGAGTCGGTCAGGGCCTTGGGGCAACCCAGGCTGGCAAAGCCGACCTTGGGGATTTTGTTGGCAGGGGCAGTGGGAGTAAGTACGTCGCTCATGCCCCGATTGTCCCAGCATTTGCCGGGGGGCCCCTATTCACACTTTCTCAGGCTTTCTCAGGCTTTCAATCGTCCCGCCAGTTGCAAGGAGGCGCGCAAGGTGTCGTTGATGCGGGTTTGCCAGCCATCACCACTGGCGCGCAATGCGGCCAGCACATCGGCATCCAGACGGATTTTCACCGGCTCCTTGGTAACAACCGCTTTGGGACGGCCTCGACGCACCAGCTTCTCTCCGTCCAACAGATCGGCGTGCTGGAAAAAACTTTCGTTCAACTCCGGGGCATCATCCGGGTCAGTCCAGGTAGCGCTTGTAGAAGGCTTTTTCGCGCTCATTGGCTTTTCTCATGCTGATGATGCGGCGCACCTCGCCGCGCGGGAAAAATCGAGGCCGCGTTCGGCCATCGTTTTATCCCGCTTGGTGCTGTCGAATTCGACTTGCACGATATTTAATGTACACCCAATAAATTGAAATGCAAGGACTATTTATGGTTTCAGGGTTTGATACCCAGGCTGCCCAAAAACTGCTCCGTCTGCTTCTTCATCTGCTCCTGCATCTGCGTGAACATGTTGGTGCCCATGACGCCCTTGACCATGGGGGTCTGCATGTCCATCAGGGCCTGCATGTTTTTCTCAAGGTAGCCGCCCATGAAGCCCTGCATGGTGTGGCCGTAGAAGCGGATGATGTTGGCCAGCACGGGCGCGGTGAACATGGGGGTGCCCTGGGACTCTTCTTCGAGAATGATTTGCAGCAGGATGCTGCGCGTCAGGTCGTCGCCGGTTTTGGCGTCGCGCACCACAAAGGGCTCGCTGTCCATGACCAGTTGCTTGATCTCGGTGAGCGTGATGTAGCTGGAAGTGTCGGTGTCGTACAGCCTGCGGTTGGGGTACTTCTTGATGATCCGCTCAGCGGAGCCGGATTCTTTGTTGGTGTTTTTTGGCATGGGTACTCAAGCGTTCAGGGTTGCAGACCAATGTACTGCACTGCAGCACATTCTAGGGAGACGGACTTCAATTTCAAAACAGGAATACCCTAATGAAGTGCCCCCAACCAAGCCGCCAACCACCCCGCGAGCCCCGCTGCCAGCACCACCCGGATCACACCCTGCTGGTATCTGAAAATTGCCAGCCCCGCTGCCAAACCGATCAGCAAGGCGGGCCACTCGAAGGCGCCGGACAGGCCCGCAGGCCAGAGCACATGCCAGGCAAAAAACACCGCCAGATTGACGATGACACCGACCACCGCGGCGGTGATGCCGGTCAGGGGTGCGGTGAACTTCAAATTGCCGTGGGTGGACTCGATGAATGGTCCGCCCAAGAAGATGAACACAAAGGACGGCAAAAAGGTGAAGAAGGTCACCACCATCGCCGCCACGGCCCCGGCCAGCCACAGCGAGCCGGTGCCGAAAAAGGCCTGCGTCCATCCGCCCACAAAGCCGACAAAAGACACCACCATGATCAGCGGCCCCGGCGTGGTCTCGCCCAGGGCCAGGCCGTCGACCATCTGCAGCGCAGTGAGCCATTGGAAGTGTTCAACCGCCCCTTGGTACACATAGGGCAGCACCGCATAGGCGCCACCAAAGGTGAGCAATGCAGCCTTGGTGAAGAACCAGGCCATTTGCGTGAGTGTGGCGTCCCAGCCGAACAGCGTGATCAAGGCCGCGATGGCAGCCAACCACAAGCCCAGTGACGCGCACAGCACCCTGACAAAGCGCGGCCAGGAGAACAAGGCGTGGGCCGGGGTGGGCGTGTGGTCGTCAATCACCGCTGGGGCGGTTGACGCGGCACGGCTGCCATGCGCGCCGCCCAAGGCGAAATGCTGCGGCACATAGCACCCACCAACGAAGCCCAGGAAGCCAGCCGCCAGCACAATCAGCGGAAACGGCAGCTTCCACGCAAAGATGGCCACAAAGGCCAGCAGCGCAATCGCGCGCAGCCAGTGGTTCTTCAGCGCCCGCAAACCAATGCGCCAGGCAGCGGCGGCCACAATGGCCGTGACCGCAGGCTTGATGCCATACAGCACGCCCGCCACAGCGGGCACCTGGCCAAAGGCCATGTACACCCACGACAGTGCGATCAGGATGAAGAGAGAGGGCAGCACAAACAGGATGCCCGCCGCCAACCCGCCGCGCGTACGGTGCATCAGCCAGCCGATATAGGTGGCCAACTGCTGCGCTTCGGGCCCGGGTAGCACCATGCAGTAGTTCAGCGCATGTAAAAAACGCTGCTCGGATATCCAGCGGCGCTTTTCCACCAGCTCCGCATGCATGATGGCAATCTGCCCGGCCGGGCCGCCAAAGCTGATGAAACCCAGACGCAGCCACCAGGCAAAGGCCTGCCAGAAGCTGGGTGCAAGCGGAGTGTCGGGGGCAAAGGGCGTGTCAGGCACCGTCGAGGGCTGTGTCATGGCAAGGGCGCAATGCAAATTTGTTATACCAAGTATGGCGCCGCTGGCAGGGCCGGGGCCACGCTTGTTCCGATAATGGCCCCATTCTCAAAAATCTGGAGGTGACAGCATGGCAAACAAGTTCGTGATGGCAGGCGTGATGGGTTGGCCCGTGGCGCATTCGCGCTCCCCCACCATCCACAACCACTGGATTCGCCAGTACGGACTGCAAGGCGCCTACGGCCTGTTCCCAGTGCAACCCGGCAAACTCGAAGACGCCATCCGCGGCCTGCCTGCGCTGGGTCTTGCGGGCTGCAATGTCACCATCCCGCACAAGGTAGACGCCATGAAGCTGATGGACGTGGTGGACCCGCTGGCCCGCCGCATGGGCGCCATCAACACCATCGTCGTCACGCCCGAGGGCGCGCTGCACGGCTTCAACAACGACGGCTTTGGCTACATCCAGTGCCTGCGCGATGCCAAGCCCGACTGGACCGCCAATGCTGGCCCGGCCACCGTCCTCGGTGCGGGTGGCGCGGCACGCGCCGTGGTGCTCAGCCTGCTGGACCAGGGCGCCACCGAGATCCGTCTGGTGAACCGCACGCGCGCCAAGGCACAGGCCCTGGCCGATGAGTTTGGCGCGGGTGTGCAGGTGTTTGACTGGAGCGAGCGCAGCGAGGCCCTGAGCGACATTGCCCTGCTGGTCAACACCACCAACCAGGGCATGCACGGCCAACCCGATCTGGACATTGCGCTCGACCGCCTGCCGGTGAGCGCCCTGGTGTCGGACGCCATCTACATCCCGCTGGAAACCCCGCTGCTGACGGCAGCCCGCCTGCGCGGCAACCAGACCGTCAACGGCCTGGGCATGTTGCTCAACCAGGCACGGCCCGCCTTCAAGGCCTGGTTTGGTGTGATGCCCGAGATCACGCCCGAGTTGCACGCAGCCATCCTGGCCACGTTCTGAGCGTGACCTTTGCCACCGAGCCCCGGATCGACACGCACTGCCACATCCTCGACCCGCAGCGCTTTCCGTACGCGGCCGATGTGGCCTACCGGCCCCAAGGCCAGGAGATTGGTGACCAGGCATCGCTGCAGGCTGTGATGGCCTGCAACGGCGTGCGCCACGCCCTGCTGGTGGGCCCCAACTCGGGCTACAACCTGGACAACTGCTGCCTGCTGCACGCCATTGCCACGGGCGAGGGCCGCTTCAAGGGCATGGCCGTGGTGCCCAACGACATCAGCCTGGAAGCGCTGGCCGAACTGAAAGGCCAGGGCATTGTGGGCGTGGCCATGAACGTGGCGCTGAACGGCCTGGCCTTTTACGCCCCGCACCTGCAAGCCCTGCTGCACAAGCTGGAAACACTGGATCTGTGGGCCCAGTTCCAGGTGGAAGGCGACCAGTTGCTGGAACTCCTGCCCTACCTGGAGCACACCGCGGCCCGGTTGGTGTTTGACCATTGCGGCCGACCGCCCGCAGCGCTGGGTGTCAACCAACCCGGCTTCCAGGCCTTGCTGGCTTTGGGACGTGCCGGGCGTGCGGTGGTCAAACTCTCGGGCGAGGCCAAGT
>CANCCF010000131.1 GCA_947374485.1 Comamonadaceae bacterium
CTGCGTCTGCGAGACCTGGCGCAGTTTCCGCAACTCAGCGCCAGCTACCCACTGGGCCAGCAATTGGCAGTGGATGATGCGCTGGCCCGCATGGGCTTTGGTGGGCAGCAGATTCGCGCGACAGTGCCTTATTTTCTGGCGGCACCCTGGCTGCTCAAAGGGGGACTCAGCGTCATGCTGTGCCCTCGGCGCGCCGCACAGGCCCTGGCCGAACATCCGGACATGGACTGGCGACCGCTGAACAACCGCCAATGCGATTTCAGCTACCGCATGGTGTGGCATGAACGGGCGCACAAGGATGCGGGACTTGCCTGGCTGCGGCGCGTGATTGTGCAGTCTTCAGGCAAAATCACGGGCTCGACTTAGTCCCCAAGCCCACACAGCGCATGCGCCCCACCGATATGACCAGCCCCAACCGCTTCACCCACTTACTGGCCACCCGCCCCTGGCTGCTGGCCGATGGCGCCACCGGCAGCAACCTGTTTGACATGGGCCTGATGTCGGGCGACGCGCCCGAGTTGTGGAACACCGAGCACCCCGAGCGCATTACCCAACTGCACCAGAGCTTTGTCGATGCCGGTGCCGACATCATCCTGACCAACAGCTTTGGCGGCACCACCTATCGCCTCAAGCTGCACAAGGCCGAGGGCCGCATGGCCGAGCTCAACAGTGCCGCCGCCCGCATTGCACGCACCGTTGCCGATGCCAGCGGCCGCACCGTGGTGGTGGCCGGCAGCATGGGCCCCACCGGTGAAATCATGGAACCCATTGGCCCGCTCACCAAAGAGCTGGCCCAGGCCGCCTTTGCCGAACAGGCCCTGGCCCTGGCCGCTGGTGGTGCCGATGTGCTGTGGATCGAAACCATGTCTTCGCGCGAAGAGGTGGAAGCGGCCGTGACCGGTGCTGCCGCTGCCAATCTGCCGATCGTCTGCACGCTCAGCTTTGACACCAATGGCCGCAGCATGATGGGCATTTCGCCCAGCGATTTTTCCGAAATCGAGAAGTCCCTGACGCCGAGCTTGGCGGCCTGCGGCAGCAACTGCGGCGTGGGTGCCTCCGAAATGGTGGCCTGCATCCATAACCTGTCCGTGGCCATGGGGCCGGACGTGGTGCTGGTGGCCAAGGGCAACTGCGGCATACCGCAGTATGTGGACGGCAGCATCGTCTACAACGGCACGCCCGAACTGATGAGCGTGTACGCCCGGATGGCACTGGACTCCGGTGCCCGCATCATTGGCGGCTGCTGCGGCACGTCGCCCAAACACCTGCGTGCCATGAAGGACGCGCTGGACGCCCACACCAAGGGCGCAGCGCCCAGCATCGACGAGGTGGTAACGGCCCTGGGCGACATCTCCACCGGCGCACGCGCCCAGTGGGGTGGCGAGCAAAGCCGCGCGGGCGGGGCAGCCGCCGGTGCCAACCTGAACCGGGGGCGCGGACGGCGCAGCGCGGGTGGTGCCAGCGACACGGGCAAAACCGAGTCGTGAAGCCTGTAGCAACCGGCACCGCACAGTCCACAGAGACACCTCTGCCCGCAGCGCTGCCTGGCACAGCCGATCTTGTTGTGCCCACCTACCTGATCGGCGTAGACACCGGCGGCACCTACACCGACGCAGCCGTGATCGAAGCGCGCGGCCACCGCATCATCGCCACGGCCAAGGCCATCACCACCAAGGGGGATTTGGCTGTGGGCGTGGCCGAGGCCATCACCCAAGCGCTGGCCAAACTCTCGCACGAGGTGCCACCGCAGGACGTGGCCATGGTGTCCGTCTCCACCACGCTGGCCACCAACGCCGTGGTCGAGGGCCATGGCAGCGCCACCGGCGTGATCCTGATCGGCTTTGACGCCGCCATGGTCGAGCGCACCGGCATTGCCAAGGCCTTCCCCGAGATGCCCATGGCCGTGCTGGCCGGTGGCCACAACTACGCCGGTGATGCGGTCTGTCCGCTGGACCTGGAGGCCCTGGAGACCGCCGTGCGCGCCATGGCGCCCAAGGTGGATGCCTTTGCCGTAGCGGGTGCCTTTGCCGTGCGCAACGCGGCGCATGAGCACGCCGTGCGCGATGCGATCGTCGCCCTCACCGGCAAGCCGGTGACGCTCTCCACGGAGCTCTCTTCGGCCTTGGACGCACCGCGCCGCGCGCTCACCGCCGTGCTCAACGCGCGCCTGATTCCGCGCATCTCCGGACTTATTTCCGCCGTGCAGCGCGCGATGGCGCAGCTGCAGATTGCCTGCCCACTGATGATCGTCAAGGGCGACGGCTCGCTGGCCCTGGCCGAATCGGTGGCCACGCGCCCGATCGAGACCGTTCTCTCAGGCCCGGCCGCCAGCCTGGTGGGCGCGCAGTGGCTCAGCGGCCTGGACAGTTTCATTCTTTCCGACATGGGCGGTACCACCACCGACCTCGGGCTACTGATCAACGGCCGCCCCAAGGTGCGCGAAGAAGGAGCAGACGTGGGCGGCTGGCGCACCATGGTGCGGGCCATCGATGTGCGCACCATTGGCTTAGGCGGTGACAGCGAAATCACCCTGAATGCGAATGGCAAGATTCAGGTAGGCCCGCAGCGCGTGGCCCCGGTCTCGCTGATTGCTGCGCGCTATCCGCAGGTGCTGGACATGCTGCGCGCCGACCTGGCGGACATAGAGGGTGGCGGCTCGATGCACGGCAAGTTTGTGCTGCTGCCGTTTTCCGCCAGCACCGACAAGGAACACAACGGCCTGTCCGCGCGCGAGCACGAGGCGCTGCAAACCATTACCCACGCGCCGCAGCCGCTGCGCAAGCTGGCCACGTCTCTGAGCTCGCAGCGCTCAATTGCCAGCCTGCAAAAGAAGGGCCTGGTGCAGGTCAGCAGCCTGACCCCCTCGGACGTGTCGCATGTGCTGGGCCTGCAGGCCAACTGGTCGCTGGAGGCCGCCACCATGGCCACGCAACTGGCCGCGCGCCTGCGCGACATGAAGCTGCCCACACCCGAGCGCACCCGCGCCTTTGCCCAAGCGGTGTGGGACGAGACCGTGCGCCTCACCGGCCTGGCCATTTTGCAAACCGCTTTTGGTGTGGAGATGGTGGACAACCCGTTGACCCACGCCGTCTGCTCGGGTGCTGGCGAACTTGGTCTGGCCAAAGTCAGCCTGACACCCAGCATCCCGGTGGTGGCCGTGGGCGGCCCGGTCAAGGTGTACTACGAAGAGGTGCAACGCCGTTTGCAATGCGAGATGGTGTTCCCCGAATTCTGCGAAGTCGCCAACGCCGTGGGCGCGGCCACCGGCGTGGTGGCGCAGAGTGTGACGGTGGAAGTGATGGGCGACGGCAGCGGCCTGTTCCGTCTGCACTCCACATCCGGCACACGCCAATTCACCAACGCATTGGAGGCACTGGACGCGGCGCAAGCCCTGGCCGAACAGCTGGCGCATGACGCGGTCGTGGCCATGGGCGCGCCGCACCCACAAGTCAAGCTCAGTGTCACCAAGCAGTACATGCCCAATGCGCGCGACTACACAGGGCTGCTCCAAGCCACGTTGATGGCCGAGGCGATTGGGCGGCCAAATGCGGCTGCGTAAGCGCGCCTTTACTGGGTCAGCGCCGGAGCGGACACAGCGCGCCCGCCCGGCGGTCTGTCAGGCCGTAGTGAGAATGCGGAATTCAATCGCCTTGGCCACCGGCCTGACCTGGCGCAAGTTCACGCTTTGCATCTCCACCAGCCCGTAGTTGGACATGGTTTTCAAGGTACGCGAAAGATTTCCGGGGCTGCGCCCTGTGGTAGTGGCAAGTGCTGCAATGGAGTCCGGTTGGGTATCCGATATCACCTTGAGCAGCGCCCGGTTCTCGTCGCTCAACACCTCCGCCAAGGACCGCATGGAGGTAAACCAGATGCGTGGATCCCCGGCCTTGGGCTTGAGCTTACCTTTTGCAATCGCCAGCATGCGGGCCCGGATTTGTTCCTGCGGCAAGATACCAATGGTGATGGCTTTCATGGTGTTCCTCATTTCGGTTTCGCAAGTTTCAGGACCGCATCCACTTCGGTAAAGAAGTCACTGAGCAGTTGGTTGGCGCTGACAAAGGCGTACGGCACGCCCTGGTCTGACACATGCCGGTGCTTGTGGTCATACGCCAAACGTTGACCCGCATACTTGAACTTCTTGGGTTGCTTCACCGTGTGCGCATTGTCATACCCCAGGATGCGTCGGCCGTATGGCTCGTGCAGCGTGAGGGCATAGCGAATGCCATGCGGAACCATCGCGCTGGGCTCTACCGCCCAAGCCTCTATCTTGACCCAGTAGCCGTCACCTTGGTCGATTACCGAACCGGCCAAGTCCAATAGATTCTGCAATCCAGAAGAATCTCGCATAGCTTATGGTATCAGCTGTTGATACGACATTCAACACTGAAAACGCCGCTAAGCGATTGCCGTGCACGGCAATCGCTCCGGCGCGCAACATCTCGGCTAAGCTGGTGTAATGCCGTCTTCACGTGTACCCCAGCTGATCCGCTTCAACAAGCCCTACGGCGTGCTCAGCCAGTTCACGCCCGAGGGGCGCTGGCGCGGGCTCAAGGATTTCATTGCGGTGCCCGGCGTCTATGTGGCCGGGCGGCTCGATGCCGACAGCGAAGGCCTGCTGCTGCTCACCAGTGACGGGCCGTTGCAGGCGCGCATTGCCGACCCGCGCTTCAAGTTGGAGAAGACCTATTGGGCCCAGGTAGAAGGTGTGCCGGACGAGGTGGCGCTACAAGCCCTCTGCAAAGGCGTGCAGCTCAATGACGGCCCGACCTTGCCCGCCCGCGCCAGCGCCATGGAAGCGCCCGTGGTGTGGGAGCGTGAGCCACCGATTCGCCAGCGCCAAGACAAGCCCACGGCCTGGATTGAGCTCATCATCCGCGAAGGCCGCAACAGCCAGGTGCGCCGCATGACAGCCGCCGTCGGCCATCCCACCCTGCGTCTGGTGCGTGCGGCGATTGGCCCCTACACGCTGGAGGGCCTGGCGCCGGGGTGCTGGCAAGAGGTGACTCCGCAGCTCTAAGGCTTGCGCAGAGGCTTGCATACCCTTTGCATTACATTGGCCTCACCAACATACAAAGGTCTGCCCATGGAAGCCATCATTCAAGCCTTGTTGGAAGTCCTGGGCGGCATTCTTTCCGCCTTGCTCGAGGTGTTTGCCGAGGCTCTGCTGCAAATTCTTGCCGAGGCGCTGGCAGAAGTTGGCATCCACCTCACGCGCGGCAAAGTGGAACACGCGCAGTCGCGCAGCAAATGGCGGCTGATGCTGGGCTATCCGATTCTGGGGGCCATCGCCGGGGGCTTCAGCCTGCTGGTGTTTCCACTCTCTTTGGCCCATGGGCCCACGGGGCGCGTGGCCACCTTGCTACTGGCACCCGTGCTGGCTGCAGCCAGCACCGTAGCGATGGGCCGCTGGCGCGCACGCCGGGGCCAGGATATCGCGTCCATCGACCGCGCGGCTTACGCCTACCTGTTCGCGCTGGGCATGGCCGTGGTGCGCTTCAACTGGGCTGGCTAAAGCACGCCCGTTGACGCAGCAGAACTAGCGCCCCGGGTCCACCAGCGGCATGGCCGGGCGGCTGTGCTGAAAGTCCGGGCGGCGCGGGTCCATCTGCAGCACTGCCTGCGAGCCGCTGCCCATCACCACGTAGTCGGTCTTGTGGCTGCTTTGCTCTGCGTGCATGTACTTGGCCGGGGCAAAGGCCCAGACGCTGATGGCCAGGATGCCCAGCACGATGGCGAAGTACAGCATCAGCGCCTCGGGCCCAAAGAAGTCCATCACGCCACCAGCCAGTGTCGGGCCTATGGTGGAGCCAATGCCATACAGCAGTAGCAAGCCGCTGGTGACTTCGAGCACGCGCCTGGAGTCAATCAGGTCGTTGACGTGGGCCACGCTCAGGCCATAGACGGTGAAGGACAGGCCGCCGTAAACAATGCCCAGCACAATTAGCGAACCCTCGTATTCGCGCGCCAGATAAAAGCCCACGGCCGCCACCGCCGCACAGAGGGTGCAGACCCAGAACAGCACCCAGCGCCGGTCGTGCTTGTCCGACAAATGGCCCACCGGCCACTGGAAGGCCGCACCGCCCAGAATGGTGGCGGCCATGAAGGTGGCAATGCCACGCTCGCTGAAACCCACGCCCTGCCCGAAAACATGGCCCAGGCTGTAAAACGCACCACCCAGCAAGCCCGAGCTGATGGTGCCGAAGACGCCGATGGGCGAAATGTAGAACAGCTCCTTGAGTACAAAGCTGGGTACCTCCATGGCCTCGGGCTCGGGCACAGGCGTGAGGGTGATGGGTATCAGCGCAAACGAAAACAAAATGGAGGCCATGGCAAAGGGCACAAAGCCAAAGCGGTCGCCCACCAGAATCAGCCACTGCCCCAAGGCCATGGAGATGCCGCTCACCGCCATGTAGGCAGCAAACACCTTGCCGCGCTGGGCCGTGGTAGCCACCACGTTGAGCCAGCTCTCCACCACGATGTACAGCCCGACCAAACAGACCCCGGTGATGAAGCGCAACACGCCCCAAGCCCAGGCATTGGTCCACAGGGCGTGAAACATGGGCAGTGCCGAGGCAATGGAGGCCATGGCCGCAAAGGCGCGGATGTGGCCCACGCGGCGGATCATCAGGGGGCAGGCGTAGGTGCCGTAAACGAAACCGGCAAAGTAGGCCGACATCACCAGGCCGGTGACCAGGCTGGAAAACTTGGCCGAACCCGCCTGCGCGCCAATGGCAGCGAACATCAGGCCGGTGCCCACCACCAGCAGGGCCAGGCCGCTGAGCAGGGACGCCAGCGGAATCAGAAGCTTGTTGAGACCCATACTGCCCTTCACGAAGACCGGTGCGCTGCGCACATAAAAAAGGCGCGCGGCCTTGGGGCCGTGCGCCTTCTGATCTTAGCCGGGTATCAGATGTTGGAGTCGGGGAATGAGGCCTTGCGGCGGTTCACGTAATCCAGAATGCCTTCGTCGGTGGCCACGTCCATGGCCGGTGCTTCGTATTCGGCCAGCTGCTTTTTCCACAGCGCATTGGCACGGGCAGTGAGGTCGCGCGAGCCTTCGGCTTCCCATTGCTCGAAGCTGTTGTTGTCGGTGATGGGCGAGCGGTAAAAGGCGCTCTCGAAGTTGGCTTGCGTGTGCGCACAACCCAGGAAGTGCTTGCCCGGGCCGACTTCGCGGATGGCGCTCATGGCCTGGCCGTTTTCCGTCAGGTCCACACCGTTCAAAAGCGTGTGCATCATGCCCGCCTGGTCCACGTCCATGATGAATTTCTCATAGCCCATGGACAGGCCGCCTTCGAGCCAACCGGCCGTGTGCAGCACAAAGTTCACGCCACCCAGGCAGGTGGGCAGCAAGGTGTTGGCCGACTCGGACGCCGCTTGCGCATCGGAGATCTTGGAGCCGCACAGGCCGCCGCCCGAGCGGAACGGCACGCCCAGACGGCGCGCCAGCGCGGCCATCACGTACAGCACCAGGGCGGGCTCGGGTGTCCCAAAAGTGGGGGCACCCGACTGCATCGAAATAGAGGAAGCAAAGCTGCCCAGCACCACCGGCGCACCGGGGCTGCACAGCTGCACAAAGGCCATGCCGGCCAGGGCCTCGGCCAGGGTTTGCGCAGCGGTACCGGCCACCGTCACCGGCGACATGGCACCCGCCAGAATGAACGGCGTGATGATGCAGGCCTGGTTGGCGCGCGCATAGACCTTGGCGGCGCCAAGCATGGTCTCATCGAAGGTCATGGGCGAGTTGGCGTTGATCAGGTTGATCACAGCGGTGCGCGGCTTGCCCGTTGCCGGGTCAATCCAGTTGTCGCCGAACAGGATCTTGGTCATCTCCACCGTGTCTTGCGCGCGCTCGGGGTGCGTGACCGAGCCCATGAAGGGCTTGTCGCTGTACTTCATGTGCGCATACACCA
This sequence comes from Comamonadaceae bacterium, assembly GCA_947374485.1. Lineage (GTDB taxonomy): Bacteria > Pseudomonadota > Gammaproteobacteria > Burkholderiales > Burkholderiaceae_C > Allorhodoferax. The sequence goes on from CANCCF010000131.1 coordinate 7,914, forward strand.
TGTCGAAGTGGCGCTTGTTCACCGGCAGGTCGACCGGCTCGCAAATCGTGCCGCCCGAATGGTGCAGAGAGTTGGCGGTGTAGGCCAGCTTCACGAAATTTTGAAAATCGTTGATGGTGGCGTAGCGGCGTCCGCCATCGAGGTCGCGCACAAAGGGCGAGCCGTAAGCCGGGGCAAACACGGTGTTCTTGCCGCCAATGACCACGTTGTGGGCCGGGTTGCGGGCGTACTGGGTGAACTCGCGCGGGGCGGTGTCTTGCACCAGCTTGCGCGCCAAGCCGCGCGGGAAGCGCACGCGCTCGCCTTTGACGTCGCAACCGGCCTTGCGGAACAGCTCCAGGGCTTCGGCATCGTCACGGAAATCAATGCCCACTTCCTCGAGGATGGTGTCGGCATTGCGCTCGATGATTTGCAGGCCCTCTTCGTCCAGCACTTCGAAGTACGGGATCTTGCGGGTGATGTAGGGCACGGACTGGGCACTGCGCGCGCTGCGGGCGGCGCGCTTGGCCTCGCGGCCACCACCCGCGCGGCGGCCGCGCGGTGCGCCTGCTGCTTCAGCGGGTGCGGTTTCGGTGGGGTCTTGTACAACGGTGTCGTTCATGGGTGTCTCCAGTGCCTTTGGCCCGACCACCATGAGGAATGCGCATGGCCCGCGGGACGAATACTCATAGTATTGCAGCCGCCGCGCAGACTTTTGACCTGTTTGCGACACGCTTTTGCATTGGAACGCCTGCGCCTTTGCGCCTGTGCGGCTTTGTCGCAAACACGGCGCCAACCGTCGCCCGGCACACGCCCGGCAGAGCGGCCCGGCCCTAGCATCGCTTCGCTCTGCAAGCCCCTCCAACCCTTTTAAAACTTCGCACCATGGTCGCAAAAATCATCGACGGCAAAGCCGTGGCCCAGCATGTACGCCAGCAGTGCCGGCTGGAAACACAAACGCTGAAGGCGCGCGGCGTCACTCCCGGTCTGGCCGTCATCATCGTCGGCGACAACCCGGCCTCCAAGGTCTATGTGGCCAACAAGGTCAAGGCCTGCACCGAGGTCGGCCTGCACTCCACGGTCTATGCCTTTGCCGCCGACACGCCCGACGCGGTGGTGGAGGCCAAGATCATGACCTTGAATGCCGACCCCTTTGTGCACGGCATTCTGGTGCAGCTTCCTTTACCCAAGCACTTCGATGCCAAGCGCGTGCTGGCCTGCATCTCGGTGGACAAGGACGTGGACGGTTTTCATCTGTACAACGTGGGCGCCCTGGCCCAGGGCGAAACCGTGTTCCCGCCCTGCACGCCCTATGGCGTGTCCAAGATGCTCGAATACGAGAACATTCCCGTGGAAGGCCAGAACGTGGTGGTCGTGGGCGCCAGCAACATCGTGGGCAAGCCCATGGCCATGATGCTGATGCAGCGCGACGCCACGGTGTGCATCTGCCATGCCAAGACACGTGACCTGGCGCAGTTCACCATCCTGGCCGACATCCTGGTGGTGGCCGCTGGCGTACCCAACCTCATCCTGCCGCAAATGGTGCGCACCGGTGCGGTGGTGATTGACGTGGGCATCAACCGCCTGCCCGACGGCCGCCTGGTGGGCGATGTGGACTTTGAGGGCGTGCGGCAAAAGGCTTCGTACATCTCGCCCGTGCCCGGTGGGGTGGGGCCCATGACCATCACCATGCTGGTGCACAACACCATCCAGTCGGCCAAGCGGCATGCGGAGTTGGCGGGGGCTTGAGCACCCATGCCTTTCTCATTCTTTCTGGTTGACACGTGGTTCCACTAATGGAACCATCTATCAGATTGAAGTTGAGCCAAGAATTGGAATGCAAAGCATGAATATCCAGCACTACACCTACCGCGTGACCTGGTCGCCCGAAGACAACGAGCACGTTGCCCTGTGCACCGAATTTCCGTCCTTGAGCTGGCTGGGCAAGACACCGGAAGCAGCGCTCAAAGGCATTCAAAAAGTGGTGGCCGATGTGGTGGCTGACATGCAGGCCAGTGGGGAGCAAATTCCTGCGGCACTGGCCGAAAAGCACTACAGCGGCGAGTTCCGCGTGCGCATCCCGCCGATGGTGCACCGCGAATTGGCGCTCAAGGCTGCGGAGCAAGGTGTGAGCCTGAACCGGCTGGCCAGTGCGAAGCTGGCAGCCTAGGACTATCCAATTCTGGAGCATCCCGTGAAGTCCTTCACACGGAATTCGGACCGCAACTTGCCGTTACCCAAAGTCGCCGAAGCAGCGCAGTTGCTGTCCGAAGGCGGCCCCATCGTGCAAACACTGCGCAAAGCCCTGCCCCAAGTGATGGCCATCTATGCGTTTGGCAGCCAGGTCGCAGGCACTGCGGGTGCAGACAGCGACCTGGACCTGGCGGTGCTGGTGCCTGACTACGCGGTCCCGTTGGAACTGTGGGACCTGTCACACGACCTGGCGGGCATTGCAGGCTGCCCGGTCGATCTGCTGGACCTGCGCGCCGCCAGCACCGTCATGCAATACCAGGTGCTGATGCAGGGCCAGCGCCTGTGGGAGCAAGGCTTGGACGCCGATTTGTTCGAGTGCTTTGTCATGGGGGAGAAGCTCTCCTTGGACGAGGCCCGCGCAGGAGTTCTGGCTGATATTGCAAAGAGCGGACGTGTTTACGGCGGTTGACCTACCCTTCCTGCCCCGCGTCGCCTCCACATCCCCCCATGTCGTAATGCCGACACCGCCCGCAGGGCCAGTCTCGACAATCCATCCACTCACCCTTATCCCATTTCCATAAAGGCACTCCATGGCATCGAACCCCGCTCTGAACGCATTTGACCCCGTACTCGGAGCCGCCATGGACGCGGAGGCCCAGCGCCAGCAGGACCACCTGGAACTGATCGCTTCCGAGAACTACACCAGCGCTCTGGTGCTCGCAGCCCAGGGCAGCGTGCTGACCAACAAGTACGCCGAGGGTTACCCCGGCAAGCGCTACTACGGCGGCTGTGAGTTTGTGGACGTGGCCGAGCAACTGGCCATTGACCGCGCCAAGCAGCTCTTTGGTGCGGACTGGGCCAATGTGCAGCCGCACTCGGGCTCCAGCGCCAATTCCGCCGTCTACATGGCGCTGATGCAACCCGGCGAAACCATTCTGGGCATGAGCCTGGCCCACGGCGGCCACCTGACGCACGGCGCCAAGGTCAGCTTTTCGGGCAAGATTTACCATGCCGAGCAGTACGGCATTGACACCGCCACCGGCCTGATCGACTACGACGCGCTGGAAGCGCAAGCCATTGAAGTCAAGCCCAAGATGATCGTGGCCGGCTACTCCGCCTACAGCCGCCACCTGGACTTTGCGCGTTTCCGCGCCATCGCCGACAAGGTGGGCGCTCTGCTGTGGGT
>CANCCF010000132.1 GCA_947374485.1 Comamonadaceae bacterium
GTACTTCTCCTGGGGCTACAGCCGCCAGCAGTACGCGCCGTCCGACATCCACATCTCCCAGCCAAGCCTTGGCAACGACTTCACCGTGCACGAGGCCGCCGCCAGCGACTTCCCTTCCAGCCCGGGTGACACCCTCAACTCGCTGTTCAACCTGGACTTCACCAACCCGCAGGAGAACCTGCGCATCGGCAAGTTCATGAACCCGGAGAAGACCTTCGCCATCGAGTTTTCGCTGGACCACAGCAAGTACAACGTCGACTATGGCCAGACCGCTTCGGTGAGTGGGACCATTGCCAATGCCCCCGCCAATCCCAGCCTAACGACCAATCCGCAGAACTTCAATTACGCGCTGCACAATGGTTTGAACCACCTGATGGTCAATGCGGTCTGGCTGCACCACCTGGCAGGCCCTTTGCAAAAGCCGGGTGATTTGCAACTCATCAGCCGCGTGGGTGCGGGCATCTTGCTGCCGCATGCGGACAACACCATCCTGGGCAACCCCAACCAGGTGGGGCCGAAGAACCAGAACGTCTGCTGCTTCTCCGGCAATGACTGGTGGCAGGTGAATGGCTGGACGGCAGGGGTGGAAGTGGGGGTGCGTTACACGGTGTACAAGTCCATTTATCTAGAGCTGACGCAGAAGATTGCGTATGGGGCTTTGCGGGGCGTGCCGGTGTACCAAGGGACTGCGGACCAGACGATCTGGATGTCGGAGCAGGTTTTGTCTACGGGCTTCCTGTTTTAACTTCCCTTTAACATCCAACTTCCGGTCCCCACTCCCCCCAGCCCCCTCGCCCCGCCGGGACGAGGGGGAGCTTAAAGCGGACAGCCGATTTGGTTTCCTCACTTCGGCCAAGGGTAAAAGAACGTGGCGTTGTTTACCGCTATTCGGCGCGCAGAGGTCAAATGGGCTGTCCGCTTTGGCTCCCCTTTCACCCCGGCGGGGGTGAAAGGGGCGGGGGGGATAGGGGGGACCTACAAAAGCCCCGCAGGGAAAGGTTTCCCTAAAGCGTGAGAACCGTGCACCCCGTAGTGGCCCGCGCCTCCAAAGCCACATGCGCCGCCTGCACATCCTCCAGCCTGAACCGCTGATCAATCCGGATCTTCACCGCACCCGACAGCACCACCGCAAACAACTCATCCGCCATCGCCTGCGTAGCCTCCCGCGTGGCAATGTGCGTGAACAGCGTCTGGCGCGTCACATAGATCGAACCCTTGGGCCCGAGAATGCCGGGCGCAAACGGTGCCACCGGGCCTGATGCGTTGCCAAAGCTGGCCATCAGGCCAAAGGGCGCCAGGCAGTCCAGCGACTTGTCCCAGGTGTCTTTGCCGACCGAGTCGTACACCACCTTCACGCCCTTGCCTCCTGTGATCTCCTTCACGCGCGCCTGGAAATCTTCGGTGCTGTAGTTGATGACGTGCGCCGCACCATGCTCCTTGGCCAGTGCGCACTTGGCATCCGAACCGGCCGTGCCAATCAGCTGCAGGCCCAGCGCTTTGGCCCACTGGCAAACAATGAGGCCCACGCCACCGGCGGCCGCATGGAACAGCACAAAGTCGCCCGGGTTCAAACCGCCCTGGGGCAGCGTACGGCGCAGCAGGTACTGGGCTGTGAGGCCCTTGAGCATCATGGCCGCGCCGGTGTCGAAAGCGATGCCATCGGGCAGCTTGCACACGCACTTGGCGGGCATCACGCGCACATCGCAGTAGCTGCCGGGGGGTGTGCTGGCGTAGGCCGCGCGGTCGCCCACGGCCAGGTGCGTGACGCCCTCGCCCACGGCTTCAATCACGCCCGAGGCTTCCATGCCAAGCTGCAAGGGCATGCTTTGCGGGTACACGCCACTGCGCTGGTAGACGTCAATAAAGTTCAGGCCCACGGCCTTGTGGCGGATGCGAATTTCGCCGGGTCCGGGCTCGCCCACAGTGACCTGCACCAGGGTGAGTTGTTCGGGGCCGCCATGCTGGCTGATCTGGATGGCACGGGAGGTGGTTTGCGTCATGGGTGTCTCTTCGAATAGGAGTGGAACAACCCCGGCATGGTGCCACGGAATGCCCGGCCTCGGGGCCACCCGCGGCAATGCCTTGTACAGTCGCGGCCATGCTGCACAGTCTGAACCCCACGGCCATCTTCCTGTTGGTGATTCCCCCCATGCTGTGGGCCGGCAACGCGGTGGTGGGCCGCCTGGCCAGCACACTGGTGTCGCCCATGAGCCTGAACCTGCTGCGCTGGGCACTCGCCTTTCTGATCCTGCTGCCGTTGGCCGGGCGCGTACTGCGGCGTGACAGCGCGCTGTGGCCGCAGTGGCGGCGCTTTGCGGTGCTGGGGCTGTTCGGCACAGGCGGCTACAACGCGCTGAACTACCTGGCCCTGCACACCTCCACGGCCATCAACGTCACACTGGTGGCGGCCAGCACGCCGGTGTGGATGCTGCTGGTCGGGCGCCTGTTTTTTGCCCAGGCCATCAACGCGCGGCAACTGCTGGGCGCAGGCCTGTCGATCACCGGCGTGCTGCTGGTGCTCAGCCGGGGCGAGTGGGCCGTGCTGACGCAGCTGCGCCTGGTGCCGGGGGATTTTTATGTGCTGCTGGCCTGTCTGGGCTGGTCGGTATATAGCTGGATGCTGGCCCACCCCACGCCCGAGTCGGCCAGCTTGCGCCGTGACTGGAAAATCTTTTTGCTCGGGCAGATGGTGTTTGGCCTGGCCTGGTCCTCGTTGTTCACCGCAACCGAGTGGGCGCTGACGCCCGCGCATGTGGACTGGGGCTGGCCGCTGGTGGCTGCACTGGCCTATGTGGCCTTGGGCCCGTCCATCATTGCCTATGGCACTTTTGGTGCGGGCATTCAGCGCGTGGGCCCGCATGTGGCGGCGCACTTCATCAACCTCACACCGCTGTTCACCGCCCTGCTGTCGGCCGTGTTTCTGGGCGAGGCACCGCACCTCTACCATGCGCTGGCCTTTGCGCTGATCGTGCTCGGCATTGCGCTGGCGGGGCGACGTTGAGAGGTGGCGGCTGGAAAGTTCCCGCTAGAACGTCCCAGGATAAGCGCCCCCATCGGCCAGGATGTTTTGCCCGTTGATGTAGCCCGCCTGCTGGCTGCACAAAAACGCGCAGATGGCGCCGAACTCTTGCGGGTTGCCAAAGCGCCGCGCTGGAATGCCCGCGCGCCGACGCGCAGCCACCGCCTCCAGGCTCTCGCCCCCCTTCTCTGCCGCAGCCTGGTAGTTGGACCTGAGCCGGTCGGTCTCGAAGGCGCCGGGCAGCAGGTTGTTGATGGTCACCCCGTTGGCCGCCAGCGGGCTGCGCGCCAGGCCCGCCACAAAGCCGGTCAGGCCGCTGCGCGCGCCGTTGGACAGGCCCAGCGTGTCGATGGGTGCCTTGACCGCGCTGGAGGTGATGTTCACCACCCGCCCGAATCCGCGCGCGGCCATGCCGTCCACCGTGGCCTTCATCAGCTCTATGGGCGTGAGCATGTTGGCGTCCACGGCACGCAGCCAGGCAGCGCGGTCCCAGTCGCGAAAGTCGCCAGTGGGCGGGCCACCGGCGTTGGTGACGACGATGTCAAAGTCCGCGTGCAGCGCGAACACGGCAGCGCGCCCGGCCTCGGTCGTGATGTCCTGCGCGCAGACCTGCACCACGGCACCCGTGGCGGCAGCCGTTGCGGCCAGTGCGTCGGCGGCGGCCTGCAGTGCCGCCTGGCCACGCGCCACCATCAGCACGTGCACGCCCTCCTGCACCAGCGCCTGCGCGCAACCCAAACCCAGCCCCTTGCTGGCGCCACACACCAGCGCCCATTTGCCCTTGATACCCAGATCCATCGTGTACTCCTGAAAGTCTGAAACCTGTTACGCCAGGGACTTGCGCGTTCTGCTGCAGACAAAAATGCCCAGCAGCACCAGCAAGGTTCCGGCCACCACCCAGCCCGTGAACGGCTCGCCCAGCAGCAGCACGCCCATGGTGATGGTGGACATGGGGCCCACCATGCCAATCTGCGCCGCCAGACCCGAGCCAATGCGCTCGATGGCCATCATCACCAGCAGCACCGGCACCACCGTGCAGCCGATGGCGTTGAGCAGCGACAGCCACAGCACCTCGGGCGCCACCGCCAACACACTGCCAAGGGGCCGCAGCACGATGAACTGCAGAATGCAGCAGACGCAGGCCACGCTGGTGGCCAGGCCCACCAGGCGCAGCGAGCCCAGGCGCAGCACCAGCTCGCCGCTGTAGCTCAGGTAAATGGCGTAGGCCACCGCGCTCAAAAACACCAGCACCGCGCCCAGCGCCACATCGGTGCCCGCCAGCGTCACCTCATGGCCAAACACCAACAGCACGCCGCAGTAGCTGATCGCCATGCCCAGCAGCTGGTTGCGGCTGATGGGCTTGCCGTACAGGGTGCGCCCCAGCAACAGCACCAGCGTGGGGTTGAGGTAAAGAATCAGGCGCTCGAGTGAGGCACTGATGTAAGCCAGCCCGGCAAAGTCCAGGTAGCTGGCCAGGTAGTAGCCGGTGAAGCCCAGGCCCAGCACGCCCAGCACATCGGCGCGGGTCAACGCGGGCACCGCTTTGCCCGCGCGGCTTCGGCTGCTCCACCAGACAATGGCCAGAAAGAAGGGCAGCGCAAACAGCATGCGCAGCATGATCAGCGTGACCGCATCCACCCCGTGGCGGTAGGCCAGCTTGACGATGATGGCCTTGGCACTGAAGGCAATGGCGCCCACCAGCGCCAGCAGCATGCCGGTGGCCAGCGCGGGTGTAGGTGCAGGTCGGGGTGCAGGTGGGGGTGCGGTGCCGGGCGCGCCGCCCAGGCTAGCTGCCATGTGCGGGCCGCAGCGCCTGTGCTGCCTTCTGGCCCAGTGTCACCAGCAGCAACACCAGGGCCCCCGCGACCATGCCCACCAGGGCGTCCATGCCCAGCGCTGCCGCCCCCGCCGCTGCCGCACCGGCGCTGGCGGTCACCTGGTCAGCCAAGGCCAGAGCCGCATGGTGCGCAAAGGGCAGGCCGTGCGACAGGATGCCGCCACCCACCAGAAACATGGCCGCCGTGCCCAGCACCGACAAGGCCTTCATCAGCCAGGGCGCCGCATCCAGCAGCCACAGGCCCAGGCGCTGCTTCCAGCGGCTGCCGCGCACCGGCAGGCGGCTCAGGTAGAGCCCCAGATCGTCGATTTTCACAATGCCCGCCACCAGGCCATACACGCCCACCGTCATGATGACCGCCACACCCGCCAGAACCGCCAGCTGCGTGGTCCACGGGCTGTTTTGCACCGTGCCCAGGGTGATGGCAATGATCTCGGCCGAGAGCACAAAGTCGGTACGGATGGCGCCCTTGATCTTGTCTTTTTCCAGTGCCACCAGGTCCACGCCGGGGTCGGCCAGCGCCTGCATCAGCGCGTCGCTCAGGTCATCGGGATCCTCTTTGCGGTGCAGGAAGGCGTGGGCCAGTTTCTCAAAGCCTTCAAAGCACAGGTAGGCCCCGCCCAGCATCAGCAGCGGCGTGATGAGCCAGGGCAGGGTCACGCTGAGCACCAGCGCCGCGGGCACCAGAATCACCTTGTTGCGCATGGAGCCCTTGCCCACCGCCCAGACCACCGGCAACTCGCGCTCGGCCGCCACGCCGCTGACCTGCTGGGCATTGAGCGCCAGGTCATCACCCAGCACCCCGGCTGTCTTCTGCGCGGCCACCTTGGTCAGGAGCGCCACGTCATCAAGCAGGGTGGCAATGTCGTCAATCAGGGCAAAAAGGCTGCTGGCCATGGAGAGTGTGCGCGTGCGCAGTGGGTTGAAGCAAGCCTTGCAGGATAGCAAACCGGCAATCCGCACCGGCCGTCTGCGCCGATGGCACGCCTGCGGGCAACGGGCGCGCAACTTGCATTGCTGGTAAATACCCACTGCCCAAGCCCACAGCGCTGTAGCACAATCGCCTGCACAACAAAAACCATGCCCCAAGCCGCTCCCGCCTCCATCCCGTCTGCCATCAGCCTGCCCACCGTTCTGGACGTGGAGGCCTCGGGCTTCGGGCGCAACAGCTACCCCATCGAAGTCGGTTTTGTGCTGCCCGACGGCCACACCTTCTGCACCCTGATACGGCCGCTGGCCCACTGGACCCACTGGGACGCACAGGCCGCCCTCACCCACCACATTCCGCGCACGGCGCTGCAGGCGCGCGGGCAGAGCGTGGCCGAGGTGGCGCACAGGCTTAATGCCGATTTGCGCGGCCAGACCGTGTACTCCGACGGCTGGGCCAACGACTACAGCTGGCTGGGCGCGCTGTTTGATGCGGCCGACATGACGCCTTCCTTCCGCCTGGAAAACCTGCGCGTGCTGCTGACCGAGGCCGAGTCCGAAAAGTGGCACGTGATCAAGGCGCAGATCGGCGCCGAGCGCGGCGCCCAGCGCCACCGCGCCAGCGCCGATGCCAGGCTGCTGCAACTCACCTACCAAAGGCTGCGCAGCACCGCACCTGCGGTCTAGCCATGTTGATCCTCGCGCCCATGGAGGGCCTGCTGGACTCTGTGCTGCGCGACATCCTCACCCGCGCGGGCGGCATTGACCGCTGCGTCTCCGAGTTCATCCGCGTCACCAACACCGTGCTGCCCGCGCGCGTGTTCGAGCGCATCGTGCCCGAGCTGCACAACGGCGGGCGCACCTTTGCCGGGGTGCCGGTGCGCCCGCAGCTGCTGGGCTCGGACCCGGCCTGCCTGGCCGACAACGCCGCCGTGCTGGCCGGCCTCGGGCCGTTTGGCGTGGACCTGAATTTTGGCTGCCCGGCCAAGGTGGTGAACCGCCATGGTGGGGGTGCTGCGCTCCTGGAAGACCCGGAGTTGCTGCACCGCATCCTGTGCGCTGTGCGCGCAGCGGTGCCCGCCGACATGGCGGTCTCGGCCAAGATGCGCCTGGGCCTGCACGACGACACGCGGGCCGAAGAATGCGCGCTGGCACTGCAGGCCGGTGGCGCGGGTGAACTGGTGGTGCACGCCCGCACCAAGGCCGATGGCTACCGGCCTCCGGCCTACTGGGCGCGCATTGCCGACATCCGCGCCGTGGTGCAGATACCGGTGATTGCGAACGGAGAAATCTGGAATGTGGAAGATGCCCTGCGCTGCCGCGACCTGTCGGGCTCCAGCGACCTGATGCTGGGCCGCGGCATGGTGAGCGACCCCGGGCTGGCGCTGGCCATTGCCGAGGGATCGAGCAGTGCCGACCCCAAGATGGCATGGCCCAGCTTGCTGCCGCTGATTGCCGACTTCTGGCACCTGGTGCGCACGCGCCTGGACAAAAAGAAACAGGCCGGGCGGCTCAAGCAGTGGCTGAATTTTTTGCGCCAACGCTACCCTGAGGCCGAAGTGGCTTACCTGGCGCTGCGCACCACCAGCGACCCGCTGGTGATTGAGGCCTGGCTGGCAGACAAGCTGCCAGACCGCAGCCGCGCCACAATGCAAATTACAGCGCGCGGCTGAGGCGGATTTCTTCGATCTTCACGCCACCCACCGCAATGGTCTTGGCGCTGGCGAGTTCGCGTTTCAAACCGGCCAGCTCAAAGAAGCGCACGGCCCGGTCATTGGCAATGGGCAGCCAGATGCTGACCTTGGCGCAGCCCTCTTCCTGCAAGCCTTCGCGCGCGGCGTCCCACAGGGCCAGGCCCACGCCACGGCCCCAGTGGCTGGTGGCCACGTAGAGGGCCCATATCTCGCCCATGGTGGGTGGTGTGCCCTTGTCGCGCGAACGGTCGAAGCCGACAAAGCCGACAATTTTGTCGTCGTCAATGGCCACATGCACCTGCGGCTCGCTGTACTCAATGGCCTCGCGCCAGTAAGCCTGGCGCTTGTCCAGTGGGACCACGGGTATGACCGTGTCGATGGCTATGGTCTTGAAGGCATCGCGAACGGTGGCGTTGTGGAGTTCTGCGATTTGCTTGGCGTCGCGCAAAGTGGCGGGACGCACTTGAAGGGTCGTCGTGCTGGACATGGATGAACGTTGACTTTTGCGAAATATCAAAGCGCCGATTGTCGCCGCAAAAGCTTGCGAACACTGTGCCATACACGGCGCAGCGGCAGCGGGCGGAATAGCGCGAGCCGGTGCCAGCAGACCATGCTTTAAGCTCGGTTGCATGGTCACTTTGCGTCGTTTATTTCTGCTGCTGTGCGTGCTGTTTTTGGCGGGCGCCAATGCCCACGCAGCCACGCCCTTTGAAGACAGCATGGCCCAGCGCACGCTGGCCTGCACCGTCTGCCACGGCACCCAAGGCAAAGCCGGGCCCGATGGCTACTACCCGCGCCTGGCGGGCAAGCCTGCGGCCTACCTCTACAACCAGCTGCAAAACATCCGCGCCGGGCGCAGGCACTACCCGCTGATGCAGGGCCTGCTGGGTAACCTGGACGATGCCTATCTGCACTCCCTGGCCGATTATTTCTCCAGCCTGTCAGTGCCCTACCCGCCGCCCATGCGCAGCCTGGCCAGTGCTGACGAGCTGGCGCGCGGGCGGGCGCTCGCATTGCAGGGCGACGCCAGCCGCGGCCTGCCCGCCTGCACCCAGTGCCACGGCCTGCAGCTCACCGGTGTGCTGCCTGCCACGCCACCCCTACTGGGCCTGCCCGCCGACTACATCAACGCCCAACTCGGCGGCTGGCAAACCGGGCAGCGCCATGCGCAGGCGCCCGACTGCATGGCCCGCGTGGCCAGCAAACTCCAACCCGACGAGAGCAGTGCGGTGGCGCGCTGGCTGGCAGCCCAGCCGGTGCCCGCCCATGCGCATGCAGCCGCGCAAGGGCCTGCCATGCAGCCAGGTGTTGCGGCCAATCCGGAGTTGCGCTGCGGCAGCGACACGCCCGCCCCTGTGGCCCCTGCAGACGCCATGGCGATAGCGGGTGCCAACCCCAATGCAGACCCAACAGCGCGCGGCGCCTACCTCGCCCGCCTGGGCAACTGCGCCAGCTGCCACAGCGCGCGGGGCGGTGCGCCCTATGCCGGTGGGCGCGGCGTGCAAACACCTTTTGGCACCGTCTACACCAGCAACCTCACCCCCGACCGCCAGCATGGTATCGGCAACTGGACGGCCGACAACTTCTGGCGCGCCCTGCACCATGGCGAGTCGAAAGACGGGCGCGCCCTCTACCCGGCCTTCCCCTACACCAGCTACACATGGATGACGCGCAGCGACTCTGATGCGCTGTTTGCCTACCTGCAAAGCCAGCCCGCCGCGGCCCAGGCCAACCGGTCGCACGCGCTGCGCTGGCCTTACCGAACGCAGCTGGCGCTCAGGGCCTGGCGCCTGCTGTTCTTCACCCCGGGTGCGGCGCCTGAGCCGGTGCCGGGCGACCTGCCTGCCAGCGACAGTGCGGCCTGGCAGCGCGGCCAGTACCTGGTGCAGGGCGCAGGCCATTGCCTCGAATGCCACGGCGCACGCAATCTGCTGGGGGCCGTGTCCAAGGCCCCCACGCGCGCAGCCAATGTGCTCTCCGATGACCAGTGGCTGGCACCCTCGTTGAGCGACCCGGCCGGTGCTTCGGTGGCGTCCTGGAGCCTGGCCGACACCATCGCCTTCCTGCAAACCGGCAGCAGCCCACAGGCCGTGGCCAGCGGCCCCATGGCCGAAGTCGTGCTGCGCGGCACGCAGTACCTGAGCGACACGGACGCCCGCGCCATGGCGGTCTACCTCAGGGCCCTGCCGCAGCTGGCACCTGAGCCGCCAGCGCCGCACCTGCCGGTCAGCAGCAACCCAAGCGCCACCACCAGCCTGCAAAAGGGCGCGCGCCTCTACACCGACCGTTGTGCCGATTGCCATGGCGAAAAAGGGGAGGGCCGCGCCGGCGTCTATCCGGCGCTGGCCGGCAACCGCAATGTGACCCAGGTGCCCGCCAACAATGCCATCCACAGCGTGCTCGCGGGCGGCTTTGCGCCGGCCACGCGCGGCCATGCCAGCCCGTTTGGCATGCCACCCTTTTTGCTGCAGCTGGGTGATGCCGACCTGGCCGCAGTGCTCAGCCATGTGCGCAGCAGCTGGGGCAACCAGGCACCGGCGGTGAGCGAGTTCGATATAAACAAATTCCGCCGCACGCAGGCGCCCTAAAATCCAGCCCATGCACCGGACGCCGCCCCTCCCACTGCCAACCGGCCATGCTTGAGTTGGCGCGCCAGCGCGGCATCCGCATGCAGCCGCGGGCGGTGCGGCATGCCGCCCCGTCACAAGACCCCACACAGGACCTGATCATCGACGGCTACCGCCCCGCGCAGATGATTGCCGACCTGCGCAAATACCAGGCCGAACTCGAAATCCAGAACAAGGCCCTGCGCTACAGCCAGCAAGAGGCCGAGGGCGCCTCCGAGCGCTTCGCCACCCTGTTCTCCAGCGTGCCCCTGGCGCTGATGGTGGTGGACGAAGAGGGCCTGGTGCTGGCCAGCAATGCCATGGCGCTGCGCCTGTTCCAGCCGTTGGAGAGCGACCCGGCACTCAACTTTCTGCTGCCCTTTGTCGGCGCCGACCATGCCGACGAGGTGGCGGTGTCGTTCCTCAGCGCCAAAAGCAGCGGCGCCAGCGAGGTCAGCGAGGTGGTGTTCCAAAGCGGCGCCAAGGGCAGCTTCACCGGTGACCTGCACATCGCCCGCATCGAGAACCCGCAGGACGACCTGGCCCACTTCATCTGCGCCATCATCGACCAGGGCCCGCTGCTGGCCCAGCGCCTGGCGCTGCAGGAAAGTGCGGCCGTGCTGGTGCAAAGCAACGAAGACCTGCTGGTGAGCGAGACCCGCATGGCGGCCATCATCAACTCCTCGCTCGATGCCATCCTGTGCGTTGACGAGCGCCTGTGCATCAGCGTCTTCAACCCGGCGGCCACGCAGCTCTTTGGCTGCAGCGCCAAGTCGGCTTTTGGCAGCCCGCTCTCGCGCTTCCTGCCCGAGGTGGAAAAGCTGCTGCGGGAGGGGTCGGTGGCGGCCCAGGCCATGCTGGGTGAATACCCGGCCACCACCTTGCAGGGCGAATCCATCTTTGTTGAAATCAGTGTTTCCCAAGAGCAGGCCTCGGCCACCACCCAACATGGCGGTGGTGCCGTCACCACCCTCTTTGCACGCGACCTCACC
>CANCCF010000133.1 GCA_947374485.1 Comamonadaceae bacterium
ACGGCACCAAAGATGTCGTCGTTGAAACTGTCTTCGGCACGGAAACGCAGCGTGGCCAGAATTTCGGCGCTCACTTCCACCGGGCTTTTTTCGCCCGCAATGGTGCGCACCTTGACCATGCCAGGCGTTTCAACAAGCGCATAGGGCAGCTTGGCGGCCTGGGCCACATCTTTGAGGCCGCGGCCCATCAGGCGCTTGACCGAGGCAATGGTGTTGCCGGGGTCGTTGACCTGGTTCTCCAGCGCGTCAAAACCGATCTGACGGCGCTGTTGATCCAGGTAGCGCACCACGCTGGGCAGGATCACGCGGCCCTGCGCATCGGGCAGGCATTCGGCCACGCCGTTGCGCACCGAGGCCACCAGCGAATGGGTGGTGCCCAGGTCTATGCCCACCGCAATGCGCCGCTCGTGCGGGTTGGGGGACTGACCGGGTTCTGAAATCTGTAAAAGCGCCATCGTCTATGTCAATCACTTATGCCAATGAGTCCAGCCGCTGGTGCAGGTCTTGGGTGAACTTCTCGATAAACATCAAAGTCCGCACCAGGCCCACCGCCGCGGCGTAGTCGTGTTGTTCGTCCAGCAGGGTGGCGCACTGGTGCAGCACATCCTGTCTGCTGCTTTGCACGGTGTCGACCAGGGCCTCCAGCGCCTTGGAACTTTCGGCATCGTCCAATGCCTCGCGCCATTCCATTTGCTGCATCAGGAAAGCCGTGGGCATGGCCGTGTTGCTGTGGGCGTTTATCGGAAAACCCGCCAACTCACACAAATAGGCGGCGCGCTGCAATGGGTCTTTCAGCCTTTGGTAGGCCTCGTTGATGCGCACCGACCATTGCATGGCAATGCGTTGGGCGGCAGCGCCCTGCGCGGCAAACTTGTCCGGGTGGGCTTCACGCTGCAAATCCTTCCAGCGGGCATCTATGGCGCTGCGGTCCTGGGCAAACTGCCGCTGCAGACCGAACAGCTCGAAGTCATCGGCCTGCAGGTTCACACGCGGAACGACTCACCGCAGCCGCATTTGTCCCGTTCATTCGGGTTGTTGAAACGAAAGCCTTCGTTCAAGCCTTCCCGCACAAAATCGAGCTCGGTGCCGTCGATGTAGGCCAGGCTTTTCGGGTCCACCAGCACCTTGACGCCGTGGCCTTCAAACACCATGTCCTCAGGGGCGAATTCGTCCACGTATTCCAACTGGTAAGCAAGCCCGGAGCAGCCCGTGGTCTTGACGCCCAGACGCACCCCCACCCCCTTGCCACGCTTGGCAAGGTAGCGGGTGACGTGGCGTGCTGCGGCCTCGGTCAGGGTTACGGACATATCACGGCCCCCGCGAACGTAGTGAGCTTGGGGGCCATATCAGTTCAGGTGCTTTTTCTTGTAATCGTCGACTGCCGCCTTGATGGCGTCTTCGGCCAGGATGGAGCAGTGGATCTTGACGGGCGGCAGGGCCAGCTCTTCGGCGATCTCGCTGTTCTTCAGGGCAGCCGCCTGGTCCAGGGTCTTGCCCTTGACCCATTCGGTCACCAGCGAGCTCGACGCAATGGCGGAGCCGCAGCCATAGGTCTTGAAGCGCGCGTCTTCAATCACGCCGGTCAACGGGTTCACCTTGATCTGCAGCTTCATCACGTCGCCGCAGGCAGGCGCACCGACCATGCCGGTGCCTACGTCTTCGTCGCCCTTGTCGAAGGAGCCGACGTTGCGCGGGTTTTCATAGTGGTCAACAACTTTTTCAGAATAGGCCATTTGGTTTACCTCTTTGATTCAATTAATGTGCAGCCCACTGGATGGTGCTGATGTCGATGCCTTCCTGGTACATATCCCAGAGCGGGCTCAGGTCGCGCAGCTTGGCGACGTTCTTTTTGATGGTGTCCACGGCGTAGTCGATTTCCGCCTCGGTGGTCCAGCGGCCAATCGTCATGCGCAGGCTGCTGTGGGCCAGCTCGTCGCTGCGGCCCAAAGCGCGCAGAACATAGCTGGGCTCCAGGCTGGCCGAAGTACAAGCCGAACCGCTGCTGACTGCCAGGCCCTTGATGCCCATGATGAGCGACTCGCCCTCGACATAGTTGAAGCTCATGTTCAGGTTGTGCGGCACACGCTTCTCGGTGTGGCCGTTGATGAACACCTGCTCGATGCCTTCCAGGCCCTTGAGCATGCGGTCGTGCAGGGCCCGGATGCGGATGTTTTCTTCATGCATCTCGGCCTTGGCAATGCGGTAGGCCTCGCCCATGCCAACGATCTGGTGCGTGGGCAAGGTGCCGCTGCGCATGCCGCGCTCGTGGCCGCCACCGTGCATCTGCGCTTCCAGGCGGATGCGCGGCTTGCGTCGCACAAACAGGGCACCTATGCCCTTGGGGCCATAGGTCTTGTGCGAGGTCAGGCTCATCAGGTCGACTGGCAAAGTGGTCAGGTCAATGTCCACACGGCCGGTGGCTTGCGCCGCGTCCGAGTGGAAGATCACGCCCTTTTCACGGCAGATGGTGCCCAGGGCGGTGATGTCCTGGATCACGCCAATCTCGTTGTTCACGAACATGACGCTGGCCAGGATCGTGTCGGGGCGGATGGCGGCTTTGAACACTTCCAGGTCCACCAGACCGTCGCTCTGCACGTCCAGGTAAGTCACTTCAAAACCCTGGCGCTCCAGCTCACGGCAGGTGTCCAGCACCGCCTTGTGCTCGGTTTTGACCGTGATGATGTGCTTGCCGCGGGTCTTGTAAAAGTGTGCAGCGCCCTTCAGGGCCAGGTTGTTGGATTCGGTGGCACCTGAGGTCCAGACGATTTCGCGCGGGTCGGCACCGATTAGGGCTGCGACCTGCTCACGGGCCTTTTCCACCGCGGCTTCTGCCTCCCAGCCCCAGGCGTGGCTGCGCGACGCCGGGTTGCCAAAGTGGTTGCGCAACCAGGGAACCATGGCATCCACCACCCGCTCGTCGCAAGGGTTGGTGGCGCTGTAATCCATGTAGATGGGGAAGTGGGGCGTGGTGTCCATGACTCGCTCGGTACTGTCTGAAATTTATTTAAGGACCAGTGCAGGCACTGGTGGTTGGGTCTCTGGCCTGGCTCAGCTCTTGGAAAACGCATTGCCCAAGGCAAACACCGAATTCGGCGCATTGATGCGGATCGGCTTGACGGCTGGCATGGCCGAAATGGCGCGCTTGACGCTGGGCTTGTCCTCGATCTGCAGGCCCTTGGCCAGTTGCTCGTCGACCAGCTTTTGCAAGGTAACCGAGTCCAAAAACTCGACCATGCGCACGTTCAGCGAGGCCCACAGGTCGTGCGTCATGCAGCGGTTGCCTTCGCCCAGGCAATTTTCCTTGCCGCCACACTGGGTGGCATCAATCGGCTCGTCCACCGACACAATGATGTCGGCCACAGTGATATCGCTGGCCTTGCGCGCCAGGGTGTAGCCGCCGCCGGGGCCGCGGGTGGACTCCACCAGCTCATGGCGGCGCAGCTTGCCAAACAACTGCTCCAGATACGACAGCGAGATTTGCTGGCGCTGGCTGATGGCGGCCAAAGTGACCGGACCACCGGCTTGGCGCAGGCCCAGATCGATCATCGCGGTTACGGCAAAACGACCTTTTGTAGTGAGACGCATGGCGAACTCCTTTGTCCATTGGGTTGACTAACGGATGTCAGTATAGCAAGAAACCAAGCAATATGCTCGGGTAACTAGACTGATCAGTCGGATTCCCGACAAAACTCAAGGGTCAGGTGATTGAAAGCGGCCAGTGGAGCGCTACCTGGACGGCGTGGGCAGGATGGCAATGTTGTCCGAACCGGGCGCGCCAAAGGCCTGTTCCTTGAGGATGTGGAGCTGGTCACGCACGCGGGCCGCCTTCTCGAATTCGAGGTTGCGGGCGTGTTCCATCATCAGTTTTTCCAGGCGCTTGATCTCGCGTGACACGTCCTTCTCGCTCATGTCTTCCACCTGGGCGCGGGACATGGCATCGCGCTCCAGACGCTCGGCTTCCTTGCCTGCCTTCTCGCTGTAGACACCGTCAATCAGATCGCGCACCTTCTTCACGATGGCGCGGGGCGTGATGCCACGCTCCAGGTTGTGGGCCACCTGCTTGGCGCGGCGCCGCTCGGTCTCGCCCATGGCGCGGGCCATGGAGTCGGTGATCTTGTCGGCGTACAGAATCGCCCGCCCCTCCAGATTGCGGGCGGCGCGGCCAATGGTCTGGATGAGAGAACGCTCGGAGCGCAAAAAGCCCTCCTTGTCGGCGTCCAGAATCGCCACCAGCGAGACCTCGGGAATATCCAGGCCCTCGCGCAAGAGGTTGATGCCGACCAGCACGTCAAACGTGCCCAGGCGCAGGTCGCGCAAGATTTCCACCCGTTCCACCGTGTCCACATCGCTGTGCAGGTAGCGCACCTTGACGCCGTTGTCGCTCAGGTAATCGGTGAGCTGCTCGGCCATGCGCTTGGTCAGGGTGGTGATCAGCACACGTTCGTTCTTCTCCACGCGGATGCGGATTTCCTGCAGCACGTCGTCCACCTGGCTCGTGGCGGGGCGCACTTCCACTTCGGGGTCGACCAGGCCGGTGGGGCGCACCACCTGCTCCACCACCTGGCCGGCATGGTCTTTTTCCCATTGCGCCGGTGTGGCCGAGACGAAGATGGCCTGGCGCATGCGGGTCTCAAACTCCTCGAACTTCAGCGGCCGGTTGTCCAGGGCGCTGGGCAGGCGAAAGCCGTACTCCACCAGGGTGGTCTTGCGCGCGCGGTCGCCGTTGTACATGCCGCCAAACTGGCCGATCAGCACATGGCTTTCGTCCAGGAACATCACCGCGTCCTTGGGCAGGTAGTCGGTCAGGGTGGCGGGCGGCTCACCCGGGGCGGCGGCACTGAGGTGGCGCGAGTAGTTCTCAATGCCCTTGCAGTGCCCTACCTCAGACAGCATTTCCAGATCAAAGCGGGTGCGCTGCTCCAGGCGCTGGGCTTCCACCAGCTTGCCCATGGCCAGAAACTCCTTCAGGCGATCGGCCAGCTCCAGCTTGATGGTCTCCACCGCGCCCAGCACCTGCTCACGCGGCGTGACGTAGTGGCTGCTGGGGTAGACCGTGAAGCGCGGAATCTTCTGGCGGATACGCCCGGTCAGCGGGTCAAACAGCTGCAGGGACTCAATCTCGTCATCAAACAGCTCCACGCGGATCGCCATCTCGCTGTGCTCGGCCGGGAAGATGTCTATGGTGTCGCCGCGCACGCGAAAGGCGCCGCGCGAAAAGTCGACGTCGTTGCGCTGGTACTGCATGCGCACCAGCTGGCTGATCATGTCGCGCTGGCCCAGCTTGTCTCCCACGCGTAAGGTCATGATCATCTTGTGATAGGCCTCGGGCTGGCCTATGCCGTAGATCGCAGAGACGGTGGCCACAATCACCACATCGCGGCGCTCCAGCACGCTCTTGGTACAGCTTAGCCGCATCTGCTCGATGTGCTCGTTGATGGCCGAGTCCTTCTCGATGAACAGGTCACGCTGCGGCACATAGGCCTCGGGCTGGTAGTAGTCGTAGTAGCTGACGAAATACTCCACCGCGTTCTTGGGGAAGAACTCGCGGAACTCGCTGTAGAGCTGCGCGGCCAGGGTCTTGTTGGGCGCAAACACAATCGCCGGGCGGCCGAGCTGGGCAATCACATTGGCCATGGTGAAGGTCTTGCCCGAGCCGGTCACACCCAAGAGGGTCTGGAACACCTCGCCATCGGTCACCCCTTCCACCAGTTGGCGTATCGCCTCGGGCTGGTCGCCCGCTGGCGGATAGGGCTGGTAAAGCTCAAAGGGTGAGTCGGGAAAGCGCACAAAGGTACCCGTGCGTTCGGCATCGCCGGACTCGGTGGCAAGCGCAACAGGCGCAAGGGACTTGGAAACTGGCATGGCTGGGTTTTCGCAGGAGCAAAAGACGCACTGTAGACCAGCCCAGACCCAGCGCACTGGGCGCATCCACAAGTCCCGTCTTTGACAGGCTAAATTTGTCAAAAGCTAACGCAAGTAAAATCCTGGGTATTCCCTAACTCCCCCACAGGTTTTGCCCATGTCTCTTTTCTCAGCCGTCGAAATGGCCCCCCGCGACCCCATCCTGGGTCTGAACGAACAGTTCAACGCTGACACCAACCCCAACAAGGTCAATCTCGGCGTCGGTGTGTATTTCGGTGATGACGGCAAGCTGCCCCTGCTGGCCTGCGTCCAGGCCGCCGAAAAGACCATGATGGACAAGCCCACAGCACGCGGCTATTTGCCCATTGACGGCATTGCCGCCTATGACGCCGCCGTCAAAGGGCTGGTGTTTGGCGCCGACAGCGAAGCCGTCACCTCCGGCCGCGTGGCCACCGTGCAAGCCATTGGCGGCACCGGCGGCCTGAAAATCGGTGCCGACTTTTTGAAGCACCTGAACCCCACTGCCAAGGTGCTGATTTCCGATCCGAGCTGGGAAAACCACCGCGCCCTGTTTACCAACGCTGGCTTTGTGGTGGATACCTATGCCTATTACGACGCAGCCAAGCGCGGCGTTGATTTCGAGGCCATGCTCGCCAGCCTGAACGCAGCTGCCCCCGGCACCATCGTCGTGCTGCATGCCTGCTGCCACAATCCGACCGGCTATGACATCACGGCCGCGCAGTGGGACCAGGTGATTGCCGTGGTCAAGGCGCACCAGCTCACTCCCTTCCTGGACATGGCTTATCAGGGCTTTGGCTACGGCATCCAGGAAGACGGGGCGGTGATCGGCAAGT
This sequence comes from Comamonadaceae bacterium, assembly GCA_947374485.1. GTDB lineage: Bacteria > Pseudomonadota > Gammaproteobacteria > Burkholderiales > Burkholderiaceae_C > Allorhodoferax. The sequence goes on from CANCCF010000133.1 coordinate 6,717, forward strand.
TTGTGGCCGCTGGCCTGAACTTCTTCGTCTCCACCTCCTTCTCCAAGAGCTTCAGCCTGTACGGCGAGCGCGTGGGCGGCCTGTCGGTACTGTGCAGCGACAAGGAAGAGGCCGCCCGCGTGCTGAGCCAGCTCAAAATCGCCATCCGCACCAACTATTCCAACCCGCCCATCCACGGTGGCGCTGTCGTGGCCGCGGTCTTGAACAACCCCGAGCTGCGCGCCCTGTGGGAAAAAGAGCTGGGCGAAATGCGCGTGCGCATCAAGGCCATGCGCCAAAAGCTGGTAGACGGCCTGAAAGCCGCCGGAGTCAAGCAGGACATGTCCTTCATCACCACCCAGATCGGCATGTTCAGCTACTCCGGCCTTTCCAAGGACCAGATGGTGCGCCTGCGCAGCGAGTTCGGTGTCTACGGCACCGACACCGGGCGCATGTGCGTGGCCGCTCTGAACAGCAAGAACATCGACTACGTCTGCGCCTGCATTGCCAAAGTGATCTGACCGCACGTTCATGCGATTTCTCCAATCCCTGGTTCTGCTGCTGGCAGGGCTGACCGCCGCGCAGGCCATGGCCTGGGGAAATCACAGCCTGGCGTCTTACCGGGCATTTGAGAACATGCCCGAGGTGGCCACCGCGTCCAGTGTCACGGTGGAGACCCTGGAGTCCTTTTTGCATGCCGAGGAATACACCCTGGAGGCCTTGCTGGCCAGCCAGGAAGCCTGGGCACTGGCGAATATCGAAAAATACCCGCCACGCCCGGCCGCACTGGCCTTCAAGGCCGACGCCTCCAACAGCGATGAGGCACGCCGCAGCGCATTTTTGCGGGCCCTGCGGGTGGCGCCCGATAGCAAGTTTGCACTCTATTTCCAGGCCGACCCCTGGAACCCGGTGGGCGGCGCCGCACTGCCAGCCAGCCTGGTCAGCACCCTGAGCGACACGGTCGGCACCAGCTACCGATGGCTGGCCCTGAAACCGGGCGACGCCGTGGCGGCACTGACCGTGTTGGCCAGCGCCACCGACGAAGCGGACTTTGGCCTGGATGCCAACCTCTGGGAAGACAACCCTTCCGACTGGGCCAGGAGCTATGGTTTCGGTCCACAGCCCTATGGCAACCCGGCACTGCTGGCGGCCTCACAAGCGCCTTTTCACATGGCTTTTCTGCATGAAGGCCAGCTGATTTCGCTGGGCGCACCCTCGCTCAAACGCAGCCTGGTGGTACTGCGCTCGCACCAGTACACCACGCTGGCGGCGCTGGCCTTTCGCACCGGCCACGCCTACTGGGGCTGGCGCTTCGCCGGCCTGTCGCTGCACTACCTGCAGGAACTGACCCAGCCCTACAACGCCGCCCTGGCACCGGCAGAATCCAGCCTCAAGCTCTGGAGTGCCCAGGCATTTGCCCTGTCCGGCATTCCCGGCATGAAGAACGAGCTGATCCAGCTGCAGGCCAACCGCCGCCTGGTGCTGAACAAATACCAGGCCGAACTGCTACAACGCGCTGCGAGCAACAGGCAGGAGACAGCGCTGGAGAAGGCCTTGCACACGATGGACAAGGACCGGACCTATCCGGACTGGAACGAGCGCTATCTGCGCGATGTGGTCAGCCTGCAAGCCAGCCGCGCCGCCACGGGCTTGGCACAAGCCCTGGTGGCGGCCCTGCCAGCTGCCTATGTCTCGGATGCCAGCTATGATTTTGCGACCCGGGAAACCGGCGTCAGCCTGCTGGGCGAACTGCCGAAACGGGATACGCCCGAACGGCTGCGCCTGGACAGCAGCTTGGCCGAATTGATGGGAAACTTCGGCGCCCACAGCCGAAACGCGCTGCGCGGCATACTTAGAGCGAGCGACCCATTTTAGCTTGGACTAAACTGCTATATTGCACTGCACCATTTTACAAAAGAGAGTGATCCATGCTGTACCAGCTTTATGAAACCCAACGCTCCCTGATGGAACCTTTTGCGGACCTGGCCCAGGCCGCCGCCAAGGTGTATTCCAATCCCCTGTCCATGGCCGGTCAAAACCCGTTTGCCCAGCGCCTGTCCGCCACCTATGACCTGATGCACCGCCTGGGCAAGGACTACGAGAAGCCCGAGTTTGGCCTGCGCACCATCAACGTGGACGGCGTGGAAGTGGCCATCCACGAACGCGTGGAAATCGACAAACCGTTTTGCGAACTGCGCCGCTTCAAGCGCTTTTGCGACAACCCCGAAACCCTGGTGAAGATCAAAAACCAGCCCGCCGTGCTGATCGTGGCGCCCTTGTCCGGCCACTACTCCACTCTGTTGCGCGACACCGTCAAGACCATGCTGGGCGACCACAAGGTCTACATCACCGACTGGAAAAACGCCCGCCTGATTCCGTTGAGCGAAGGCGAGTTCCATCTGGACGACTACGTCAACTACGTGCAGGAGTTCATCCGCCACCTGCAAAAGCAGTACGGCAACTGCCACGTGATGAGCGTCTGCCAACCCACGGTTCCGGTGCTGGCCGCAGTCTCTCTGATGGCCAGCCGGGGCGAGAAGACCCCCTGGAGCATGACCATGATGGGCGGCCCCATCGACGCCCGCAAGTCGCCCACTGCGGTGAATAACCTGGCCATGAACAAGAGCCACAGCTGGTTCGAGAACAATGTGATCTACCGCGTGCCCAGCAATTTCCCCGGCGCCGGCCGCCGCGTCTACCCCGGCTTTTTGCAGCACACCGGCTTTGTGGCCATGAACCCGGACCACCACGCGCGTAGCCACTACGATTACTTCAAGGACCTGATCAAGGGTGACGACGCCAGCACCGAAGCCCACCGCAAGTTTTACGACGAATACAACGCCGTGCTGGACATGGACGCTGACTACTACCTGGAAACCATCAAGGTGGTGTTCCAGGACTTCAGCCTGGTCAACGGTACCTGGGATGTGAAGAACCCCGCCGGCAAGAGCGAACGCGTGCGCCCCGCCGACATCAAGACCACCGCCCTGCTGTCGGTGGAAGGCGAGTTGGACGATATTTCCGGATCCGGGCAGACCCGTGCCGTGCACGACATCTGCAGCGGCGTGCCCAAGGACCAGCAGCGTCACTTTGAAGCCAAGGGTGCCGGCCACTACGGCATTTTCTCGGGCCGTCGCTGGCGCGAGCATGTGTACCCCTTCGTCAAGGCCTTTATCCTGGACCACAACGTGGCCGAGAAAGCTGCCAAGCCCGCGCCCGCTGGTAAATTGGTCGTGGCATCGCCGACAGTTGCAGCGCCGAAGCCCTTGGCCAGGACGACTGCCAAGGTGGTGGCCGTCAAGCCGGCGACCAAACGCGTGCCCGCCAAACAGTGAGTCCCAAGGGTGGCATGAGTAGCACCCTGGTTGGGCGCATCCATGACGCCCTGCCCCAAACCCAGTGCAAGCGCTGCGGTTATCCGGATTGCCTGGGCTATGCCCAGGCAATTTCCGTTGGGGAGGCGGATATCAACCAATGCCCGCCGGGTGGCTCCGAGGGTGTGGTGCGCCTGGAGGCCATTACCGGGCGCACGGCAAAGCCCATAGACCCGGACTTTGGTGCCGAAGGCCCACGCACCGTGGCCTTTATTGATGAGGACTGGTGCATAGGCTGCACCCTGTGCATAGCGGCCTGTCCGGTGGATGCCATCGTCGGCGCCAACAAGCGCATGCACACGGTCATCGAGGCCGAATGCACCGGCTGCGAGCTGTGCCTGCCGGTGTGCCCGGTGGACTGCATCCTGCTGGAAAACGTCAGCGCTGAGGCCACCGGCTGGCAAGCCTGGTCAGCGCCGCTGGCCGACCATGCCCGAGCGCGCTACGAATCACGCAGCCAGCGCCTGGCGCGCGAGGCGGATGAACAGCAGCAACGCCTGCTGGCCAAGGCCGAGCTCAAAGTGTCCGACATTGCCGCACACTCGCAGCACACCGACCCGGCCGTGCTGGACAAGAAGCGTTCCATCATTGAAGCCGTGCTGGAGCGCGCCCGCGCCAAGCGGGCGCCCAAACCCGACTAAACGCTACGCCCCGGGTTGGCCAGCTGCGAGAAGGCCTTCACCACTTCGGGCGGCGCCTGCACCAGTTCGATCAGCACGCCCTCGCCGGCAATCGGAAACTCCTCGCTGGCCTTGGGGTGCAAAAAGCAGATGTCAAAGCCGGCCGCCCCTTTGCGGATGCCGCCGGGTGCAAAGCGCACGCCCTGCCCTGTGAGCCAGTCCACGGCGGTGGGCAAATCGTCAATCCACAGGCCGATATGGTTCAGCGGCGTGGTGTGCACCGCCGGCTTTTTGTCGGGATCGATGGGCTGCATCAAGTCGACCTCGACCTTGAAGGGCCCTGCACCTATGGCGCAGATGTCCTCATCCACGTTCTCTTTTTCG